>DIZZ01000147.1:24915-35528 GCA_002428045.1 Verrucomicrobia bacterium UBA6015 | reverse complement strand
GAGGGATATTCGGAATCGAAGATGCATATGAGTCTCACTTGACCGCGTAGCCCGTATGGGCTATAGTGCTCTGTAGAAATGGAGGTTTTTGAATGAACAGATCAGCAACCATCAGAGCACGAGTCGAACCAGGCCTAAAGGACGATGTTGAGAAGCTCCTTCACCGGCTGGGCGTGACGACCACCGAGGCCATCACTATGTTTTACAGCCAGATACGCCTTCGCCAAGGACTTCCCTTTCCCGTGGAAGTACCTAACGCGACCACCCGAAAGACGTTTGAGGCGACAGACCGTGGTGAGGATATCAACACATTTAACAGTCTCGACAAAATGTTTGAGGCTCTCGACAAATGCTGACGCTAAAAACCACAGGGCGATTCCAGAAGGACTACAAGAAGTCTGTTACGTCCGGACGGGACATCGCAAGGCTCAAGCAAGTCATGACTTGGATAGCCACGGAGCAAGACCTGCCGCCCGCACTGCGTGATCACAAGTTGATCGGGAACTACCAAGGCCGCCGCGAATGCCATCTGGCAGGAGACTGGTTGCTCATATACAAACTCGAAAAGGATGCTGTGATCTTTGAACGCACAGGGTCGCACTCGGAGCTGTTGAACAAATAAAATACGATTTGGAGTAGTCATACTTGAGGTGATTGGCGCAAAATACCTATCAGACTTCACGGTTCGATTGGTTTTCAATGATGGAAACGAAGGGGAATATGCTAAACGATACACGCCATGCATTGCGGGCTTTTGCCGATGAGACGGATGCCGTAAATTTGCAGCGGTTCTTCAAGACCGGCCCTGGTGAATATGGCGAAGGGGATCGCTTTATCGGCGTCCGCGTTCCGGCAACGCGTCGGGTGGCGCGCGACTATAAAGCCCTGCCTCTGGCCGACACGCTGACCCTGCTGCAGTCGGACATTCATGAAGAGCGGCTGCTTGCCCTGATCATTCTCTCTCTCAAGTTCAAGGCTGGCACGCCCGACGAACAGGCGGCGGTCTACCGGGCATACCTGGACCATACACCGTTCATCAATAACTGGGATCTGGTCGATGTCTCGGCCGAACATGTTGTCGGGGCTTACCTGGAGCGCCGATCACGCAAGCCGTTGCATGCCCTCGCCCGCTCGGAATCCCTATGGGAACGGCGGATTGCGATCCTGTCCACCTTCCGTTTCATCAGGCACGATGATTTCGACGAAACCCTGAAGATCGCCGAAATCCTTGTTTCCGACAAGCATGACCTGATTCATAAGGCCGTTGGCTGGATGCTGCGGGAGGTCGGCAAGCGGGACATGAGCAAGGAAGAAAGCTTCCTGATCCGGCACTACCGGAGCATGCCGCGAACCATGCTGCGATATGCCATCGAGAAGTTCTCCGAGGAGACCCGGCTACAGTATATGATTCGATGATCATAAGGGTTCGTTGTCGAAACCGCCCCTCGATCCGGCCCCTCATCGCATCACGCCCTGTTCCGGCGGAGCCTATAACTTGCTGTTGTTACATATTTCTTACAATGGTGTGAAAGGATTCTGACCCTTGAGGTGCTCATTTCGTGTTTGATAGAGATTGTCGTGAGTAGGCATAGCGTGGCAAACTGTATCAAGCGAACCGGAGGATGAAGATGAAAACAGGACTTTTGATGGGTGTCGGGACGGCGATCCTGCTGGCAGCGGTGCCAGTGCGGGCAAGCAAGGTGACGATGACGGTGGATCTGACGAACCCCCTGGTGGAATCCGGGGCGAAACGCACGGTCGTTCTGAAGGTGGCGTTGCAGGCGGCGGAACGGGAGCAGGCATCGAAGCGTCCGCCGGTGAATATGGCGCTGGTGATTGACAAGTCCGGGTCCATGCAGGGGGAACGGATCCAGCAGGCGCGCGAGGCGGCGTTGGCGGCCGTGGACCGGCTGCGGGATGACGACATTATCTCGGTGGTGGCCTTTGATGATAACGTGACGGTCCTGGTACCGGCGACGAAGGCCTCGAGCCGTGCCGAGATCCGGCGCGGGATCGAGCAGATCCAGGCGGGCGGCTCAACCGCGCTGTTCGCAGGAACGAGCAAGGGCGCTGCCGAGGTGCGCAAGTTTCTGGAGCGAGAGCAGGTGAACCGGGTGATCCTGCTCTCCGACGGCCAGGCCAATGTGGGCCCGAGCTCCCCGGGTGCCTTGGGTGAACTAGGCGGCTCGCTGATGAAGGACGGCATTTCGGCGACCACGATCGGGCTGGGACTGGGATATAACGAGGACCTCATGGTGCGGCTGGCCCGCGAGAGTGATGGTAACCATTCCTTCGTTGAGAATGCGAATGATCTCGTGTCCATCTTCGATCGCGAGTTCGGCGAGGCGATGTCCGTGATCGCGCAGGATGTCCAGATCCGGATCGATTGCGGGGCAGGCGTCCGCCCATTGCGCACGCTGGGGCGGCCTTCGGAAATCTCCGGGCAGACGGTGATCACGCAACTGAACCAACTCTACGGAGGCCAGGAGCGGTACCTGTTGCTCGAAGTTGAAGTGCCTGCGAACGAACCGGATACGACGGTTGAGCTAGCTTCTGTGACGGCCACCTTCCGCGATCTCGGCACGAATGAACAGAATGCACTGAAGGAACAGGCCCAGGTGCAGGTGACCGCATCGCGCGAGGCCGTCGAGGCAAAGGAAGACAAGAAAGTGGTCAGCGATTTCGTCCTGCTGGAGGCGGCTGTGGTTAACCAGCAGGCCGTGCAGCTCCGGGATGAGGGCCGCGTGGAGGAAGCGCGCGAACTTCTGAAGGGGAATATCCAGCGGTTGGACGAAGTCGCTCAAAAGGAGGATATGCCAGCGGAGGCCAAGCAGCAATTGAAGCGATTTTCGGCGGATAACCAGGCCGATTCGGAATCGTTGGAAAACTCGTCGTGGAAAGGACGTCGCAAATCAATGCGCGATGTTCAATACAAGATAGAAACGCAGAAGTACTGATGAATCGAAAACTGAACGCCGCGTTGATCCTGGTTGTCCTGGCACCCGTGGTGCTGATGGGCTGGCTCGGACTGCGTTCGGTTCGTCTGGAGCAGGTGCAGACGCAGGCACGCCTCGAGGATGCCGCCCTGCGCCTGCTTTCGCGTTATGATGCCGATATGCAAGAGGTTATCCATCGGATCGAGCAGTCGATCCTGCCGCTGCTGGCGACCCCGCTGCAGGATCCGGAGTGGCAGCGCACGCTGGTGCGCTCGAGCCGCTATATACGTCAGCCGTTCGTGTTCGCTGCCGACGGAACGCTGGTGGTGCCTGATCCGGAAAGTGCCGACCTGGTGGAGCGGGAACGCTACTTCCTCGAACGGTCGGCGGCCTGGCGACGGGCTGGCAATGGCTTTGGAACCGGGGAATCCGACAAGGCCGGTGAGGAGCCAGTACGCCGCGGCTGGTACACCTGGTTCTGGGAGGATGGCATCCAGTTGGCGATCTGGCAGCGGATGGAGGATGGCTCGGTGCGCGGGGTGGAGCTGGACCGCTACGCCTTGCTGGCCGAGGTGATCGCCGCCTTGCCGCACACACGGCTTGATCGCCAGACGGGGCGATATGCGGCCGATGATGTGGCGGAGCATATCGCGTTGCGGGATCCGCGCGGGGATCTCCTCTATGCCTGGGGATCCTTCCTGCCGGCGGAAGGGGCGACGCCTTGGGCCATGCGTGCCCTGTCGGGACCGCTGGCCGCATGGCAACTGGCCTATTACGGGAGCCCGCTGGCGGCGGATGGGATCCCGCCCGACGCGCTGGGGTTGCTACTGGTGATTCTCGCCGTGGCCATCGCGATGATGGCGACGGCATTTATCGTAATCCGCGAGCATCGCCGGGCGATGCGCGAGGCGCAGCAACGGGTCTCGTTCGTCAACCAGGTCTCGCATGAGCTCAAGACGCCGCTGACGAACATCCGCATGTACACCGAACTGCTCGAACAGCGGATTGCCGGAAAGGATCCCAAGGCGGAGCAATATACCGGCATCCTGCTCTCGGAGAGCCGTCGGCTGGGGCGGATGATCCATAATGTGCTTTCCTTCGGCAAGCAGGGACGCGGAACGCTGCGGCTGCACAAGACCTCCGGGGTGCTGGACGAGACCATCAGCGACGTCCTGGAGCATTTCCGGCCTGCCTTTGATCGTAAGCAGATGGTCCTTCAATTTGAGCCGGGGTGCCCGGACGCGATTTTATTCGACCGGGATGCGGTGGAGCAGGTGCTCGGCAATCTGCTTGGAAATGCCGAAAAATATGCGGGCGAAGGGGCCACGGTGCGAGTGGTCACCCGCAAGGAACAGGATCATGGAGTGCTGGATGTGGCGGACGATGGACCGGGCATTCCGCCCGCATTCCATGAAGCGGTGTTCAAGCCGTTCTTCCGGCTGGATGATCGCTTGACGCAACAGGCCAGCGGAGCGGGGATCGGCTTGTCGATTTCGCGGGATCTGGCGCGCCTGCACGGGGGCGACCTCGTCCTCGTACCGACCGCCACGGGCACCTGCTTCCGGCTGACATTGGGGGGATAAAAATGAAAATACTGGTAGCAGAGGATGATGTATATACCCGTGAAGGCTTGTGCGAGATCCTGTCTGGAGAGGGGTACCTGGTCACGGCGGCGGCCAACGGGCGCGAGGCTCTGGAGAAGTATGTCGATTTTCATCCGGATCTGGTGTGTCTCGACATCATGATGCCGGGGATGAGCGGCTACGATGTATGCCGCGAGATCCGGCGGGATGAGCGCCAGGTGCCGATCCTGTTCATCAGCGCCAAGAGCGAGGAGATCGACAAGGTGGTGGGTCTGGAGATGGGGGCGGATGATTATATCGTCAAGCCCTTCGGCGTGAAGGAGGTGCTGGCGCGGGTGCGGGCCGTGATGCGGCGGGTGAACCCAGAGCCCTCGACCGGGACCAAGACCTCGTTCCAGATGAAGGATCTTCTGGTCGTGCCGGAGGAGTTGCGGGTCTATCGCAACCGCAAACCCATCGATGTAGGGGCTCGCGATATGCGGATCCTGCAGTGCTTCCATGAGAACCGTGGCAAGGTCATTGATCGCGACACCTTGATGAATACCTGCTGGGGGCTCAACTACCTGCCGGAAAGCCGGGCCCTCGACCAGCATCTCTCCCAGTTGCGCAAGCGCATCGAGAAGGATCCGGCGCACCCCGCGATCATCAAGACCGTCCACGGTGCCGGCTATCGCTACGAGTAGTTTCGCCCGACTTTATCCGGAAGATGCGGCAAAAATAGGGTGGGCGCAGACCTCCGGGCAAGCCGTCCCATAGGCGGAGACTTGCGCAACGTACCCGGAGCACGACGGATGCACGGAACGAATCGAAGATGTTCACGGCAACCTTGACGAATGAGTTACGAAACGATGAAGATAACGAGGCTGTTTTTACGACGAAGCTTGGGGATGAACTTATCAAACGCCATCGAAAACGTTGCCGTCAACACCAACGGAACTAACGCCATCGAATACGTTGCCGAGAACTCCAACGAATCGATATAAAATAGAAATCCTCCTTATCCTGTTCATCCTGTTGATCCAGTCAGAAACAATCATCTTCCCCCACCATCCCCATCCCCCACGCGCTTGCCAGCTCCACATAAACCGCCCTGGCATCCTGCCTCGGCTATGGGCGACTGGCCTCCACCGTTGATGCCAGGTCAATGAAGAGGTCTTTGGTCCAGAGCGAAAGTTCGCGTGGGTCCCGCAGAAAGGGGCGGACCTCTTCCGCCGCCGCTGTGATATCGACGTGCTCGAAACGTTCCCTGAGCAGGTTATGCAGCATTTCAAGATCTAGGCTTTCAGCGAGATGATTTCCGCTTTGATGGATCCGAGCTTGCAGATGTGGAAGATTGACGGGCACATGCCGACCGACAAACCAGATAAAATCATAGAAATCCCGTCCTTTGACCCGGTTTTTCCAGTCGCGGAAAAGCAAGGCGTGCAGTTTCCCTGCGAAAAGGCTCGGAAGGTCATAAAGCCTTGTCTGGAAGGGTGATGGCAGGAGGCGGGTTTTGACTTCTGTGGTTGCTCCAGGCGGCGGGGTGGTGTCGAGTTCCAGCTTGATGGTGATTTTCTGGTTATGTTGGAAATGGCGACTTAATTCATCGGCAATCCCGATGCTCAACATATTGATGCGGGTGTTTCCTTTGAGAAATGCCGATTCAATCCCTGTTCGTTCGCCGGAAGACTTTGCTTCCACCGCAAAAGAAAAGCCCCAAGCCGCCAATTCGGTTTCGACCGCTGAAAATGCGGAATCAAGCCGCCGTTGGCTTTCCTCGTCAATCAGGGAAAAATCGAGATCCTCCGAAAACCGGTTCAGTCCGTGAAAGATTCTCAGGGCTGTTCCTCCATAAAAGGTGGCCTGTTCAAAAAAACCGCTCCGCCAGAACCCGAGCAGGGCGATTTCCTGTACGATTTCCCGGATGGCATGACTCCAGTCAAGCGGAGTGAGAGGATGATAAGGGGTTATAAGAGCTTCCAGCGCTTTGTTCACGTCGCGATCCTTCCATGTTTTTCCACGGTGCGCCACAGTTGGCGCACAGACGGGCTCTTGTAGCTTCTTGCGCAGGCATCAAGCACTTCCGGGACGATCTCCAGGCTCCCATCCAACCGCATCAACGCCGCCCACTTCATTACATCTGACATGGAGCGCATGCGGGGTTCGCGCGCAATACGGTCGCACAGTGCCTTCGTCGGTGAGGCGATCAGAAAAGGGATGCCGGATTCCTCGATCCGATCAATCCCGATGGTATAAACAGACCTGGGAATCGAAAGGTAGCGAAAGTATCCGAACCGGTTGGCAAACAAAGCAGGTCGCTTGATCGTTGCGGACGTGATCTCGTGGACCGCTTCGGGAATGAGCCCATAGAAGGACAGCGCACTTTCAAAACTGATGTAGGAAGGACCGTATATGCTTGCGGCGAAACAATAGGGATGTATATCGGGCTGGGTAGCGTACAGTCCACGTCGTAATTGAATCAGCGCGCCGTCTTTAATCAGCCGTGCGATTTTACCACGCTTATCGCTTAATGCACCCAGCATGTCCTTCATGCGAAGTGAATCGACAATTGGCTCAGACTTATCCAACCGAATGTTCATAATTAGCAACATAGTTGTAATAAATTCAACTATCAAGATAAATATATACAATATCTAGAAGGCAATCGTCCTTATCCTGTCCATCCTGTAAATCCCGTCAGCAGCCTCATCTTCCCCCACCATCCCCATCCCCCCACGCGCTTGCCAGCTCCGAATAAACCGCCCTGGCATCCTGCCCGAGCGCCCTGCAGACCCAGAAAAACTCCAGCAGATCCAGCCGCCGCTCCCCGTTCTCGATCCGCCACACAAACGACTGCTCACGCGCCAGCGCATCAGCCAACTGCTGCTGCGTCATCCCGGCGAGCCGCCGCATCTCCAGCAATTTGCGACATATCGCCTCATATTCCGTCGAATGGATAGATTTCTTCATTAAACGCATAATGCGGTTAGTGAACTAATTATCGCAAAATGCGATTATTACTCTTGACCTCATAATGCGATAATGGCAGACTACAAAGCATTGGATCATAGCGTAATCGGAAAAAGAAAAGGCGGTAGGAATGCAATCGGTGAAAAAGCGCACGTGTGGTCAGCCTGGTGTTACCAAAGGTTGCGGATGTCAAAAGGGGGATCCGGCGGAGTTGAATTCACTGGCGGCGATTGTCACCGATTACAAACGTTGCGGTTATGGTTGCCTCGATGCTGAATTAGCCTCCTTTTGCAAACCCGAGGCGCTGCTCGATGCGGTAAAGCTGGCGGCTGCGTCAAGGAATGACGCAGGCAAGAAGCTTAAACATCAGTGGCGCATAAAAGATACAACATTAGACGAAGCTAAAATAGCCATCGCAAAGAACGTGGCATTGATCAAGAAATGCAAATCGTTTGATGAGATTCATGATCTGGTTACAATGCTGTGTAAGCCAATCAAAGGGGTGCGTAAGCTTTACTGCTATGACGTTTCCCTGCGAATTTCGGCAAAGCTGAATCTGCTGCCTGCTAAAGTGTACTTGCATAACGGGGTCATTAAGGGAGCGATGGCACTCCTGAAGCGTGATGTCAAGGAGGATATCCTTCTGCCCACTGATTTTCCATCACCGCTAAGCAAGTTGCCCGCCCATCATATCGAAAACCTGCTCTGCATCTATTGTGATGCATTCAAACTATTGTGATCAAGGCAGTATCGCCTCTAGCTTTGACAGTACATGGGCAGAAGTTGTCGTCTGGGAGATTATATGAAATTCTCTAAAATTATTAAGTTCATAGTTCTCGCGATTTTTATGGTAATACATTCTATTTCGCAAGCATGGTCAATCACATTGAGCGCAACAAATCTGGTGAACTCGTCAACAAGCGGGACGGGAAGTTATCAAATTAAATATAGCGGTTGGCCCTATACCGGCGGCTTCGGCGGATCACGTACTGAAGATTTTCGAGCTTTCACTTCCAATTCATGGATTGATCTCGGTCAATGGGATCAACTGTATTATGGCGGTTTCAGCGATGGGAACGTAAGCTGTGTATACACTGTGTTTGACAATCAAGGGCCTGGACGAATCGGATCTATTATTATTTATTCGAGGACCCATGGTACCTCTTTTAGTTGGGATTTGCAACGAGAGGTAAGTTATAGTCATCATTACACAAATATAATAACCGTTTATCAGGTGGGGTCAGATACATTTAGTCTTGCACCGACCAATCGTACTCACGCGAATACCTCAGTTGCTGGACAAACTGTGACCGTCACGGCAAATGTTTCTTCCAACGCAAAAGTCCCTTGGACGGCAAGCAAGAGTGCATCATGGATTACGGTTACGGGGGGGGGCATCAGGGACAAACAGTGGTGTGGTGACGTATAGCGTGCAGGCCAATCCTGGGCCGGCTCGTGTCGGAACCATTACGGTGGCCGGGGGTGGGATTACAAAAACATGCACGGTCAGCCAATCGGCGGCAAACAGCATTGAACTATCACCTGCCAGCCACAATCATTTGAATACAGCGGTTACAGGCCAAACCTTTAACCTGAAGTTCCTCGGCTATCCGAAGGCGGAAATAAGCACAAAACCCCTGTGAGCATTGAACATGCTGAAGACTTGCAATGAAAAAAGCAGTGCGTGCTACTGGGGACACTACAGGGATATGCCAAGGAGTTTGAGCGCATGATTCTGTGCGGGGGTAGGGGTGGTTATCTTGTAGAATGGCGGGGCGTCCGGGATGTCCGTCTGGATTTGGTTTTTGGTAATTGTAGCAAGATCAGCCAGCAGCGAGCGGAAGCTATGCACGGGGTAGCCATCATCGGTACGCTTTGAACAGGCTTTGTGTTTGGCCGCTTCAGAGCGCTGCGCCGGAGCCACGGCAGACTGGCGCTGCATTTCGGCCAGCTCATGCTCATGGTCATCGAAAAGCACGGGGGCCAGGAGCTGGCGCATTTCCCATTCGACATAGTAGGCCAGGGTGCATAGCAGCACATGAGCTTTGACGCGGTTCTCCAGGCGGTGGAAGATCGGGCGGACCTTCAGGTCAACCGTCTTGAGGGAGCGGAATGCCCGTTCAACAACGGAAAGCCGTTTGTACGTGGACACGGTCTGCTGCGCCGTAATCGCCTCGGCAGGCATGCTCGTTCGGATCACATAGAAGCCGTCAAGCAGGGCCTCGTCCTTGATTTGCTGTTCCCTGCGCTGATAGGACAAGCCCTCTTCGGTAATGGTCAGCGAGAAGTGTTTTCCAACTTTGTGCTTGTTGATGATTTTTCCCACACGGATGCCTATCTCGTGCCTGCCCCGCAGCGGTTTGTTTTTTCTTTGCGTAGCAGCACAGATCGCTTCGAGCAGTACTTCCGTTGCCTTGAGCAGCTCCTGGCGTGTGCGTCGCCGGTCCTCGGCCAGGAGCGGGTTGCGGCAGACCATCAGCCGCTCATCAGGGAAGTCCGGTGAGGTAATCTCGGCCATATCAAGCTGATCAAACAGCGACGGGGAGAATGCCTTGCTTTCCATCAGCTTCCTGATTGCAGGGCCTCTCAGCGCACTGATCCAGCCGAGCCCTTCAACCCCCTTGAAATCCTCGTTGATGCGTGCTTGCGTGAGCATGCCGCGGTCACCGACCACGACGATTCGGCGAATCTTGAAGCGATCCCGGATCTTGCCAAGCTGGCAGGCGACGGTGGCCGGATCGGCCGTATTGCCCTCGAACACCTCCACAGCAACCGGTCTGCCCTGTATATCGCATAGCAACCCGAACTCGATCTGAAGCTTACCGGTTTTCTTGTCGCGGGAATGCCCCCGCTGAGCAAGCGGGCATGTGCGCCCCTCGTACCATGCCGAGGTCAGGTCGTAGAGGACAAAGGTTCCCTCCGACAAGTGTCGCCCTGCAAGCTTTTGCTCAATCTTTTCCTGCCGTTCTATCAGCCAGTCCATGGCCGCATAGATCTCGTCCTCGTCGACATCCCCAAGGTTGTATTCCTGCCAGAGCGCATTGAAACAGGTCTCCTCGCGTAGCCCCCTGGCCGTGGCGAGCTTTGACTTTGGGTCAATGATGCGGGCGGCGATCATGGCCATGATCAAGTCCCGCCTGCG
>DIZZ01000147.1:0-24880 GCA_002428045.1 Verrucomicrobia bacterium UBA6015 | reverse complement strand
GCCACATTGCCGTAGGGCAGGCTTCGGGTGATTGAAAAACCACGCTCAGCGTCGATAACGGATCCTCCCTTGAGCAATACACGCAGACCCTCGACAACATGAGATGGCCATTTGCTCAGATTGGCGATCGTTTTCTTTATCACCCGCTTGCCTTCACGGTGATCCTCCCGCAGCAATATGCACGGTGGAGAGTTGCGATTGGGTACGTTTTCAATATACATGGGCACATATTATTAGTATATACCAATAACAACAAGAATAATTTTTATATTTATAACTATTTACATGGGGACAATATTTCGGCCATATTTACCGCGCATTGTTATTGTTATCAAGGCTTTATGGAATTCATCAAACAGAAAAATCTCGGAACTTCAGGCTAAGAACCCAATCGTACGCTTTAGAAATTTCTGCAGAAAGTGTCAAGGCCATCGCGTCGGACGACTCATGCTGTTGCGAACGATGATGAATGCTGCCTGGAGTTCAACTCAAAGCCGTTGGTGGTTTTGTTGGTAGCCGTTGGTGGTTTTGTTGGTTTTTGGCCACCCAGTTCCCCCCAGTTTCAGGTATTTCAGGGTGTTTCCAGATGACCCAACAAAAAAAGGAAAATCATCAATAAAGCCAATAAAAAAGGGGTTTTCCGTTAAGAAAACCCCTGTAATTACTGGTAGCGGGGGTTGGATTCGAACCAACGACCTTCAGGTTATGAGCCTGACGAGCTACCGGGCTGCTCCACCCCGCAATCAATGACAAGGCCAAATACTAGTGGCTGTGTTATGAGAATGCAATCTTTAAATGTTTTTTTTTGTAAATACTGGACGAAACGCGGTCGAAATGTCATAGTCACCGTCATTTGAAAGCAGGCCGCTCTGATAACGCTAGGATGCTCGTCGAAGCAAGGCTTTAAGGAAATCATTGCAAAGGAGTCATGAAATCAACAAAAACGCAATCACGGGGCGATCAGTATGTGAATCGGCGGCAGGTGCTGATGGCCGATCTGGCCACGACGCATCGGATCGACGCCGTCGTCATTACCCATGCGGTGGACATTCGGTACCTGAGCGGAGCCACGGAGGGGGTGTCGGCGCTGTTGATCGGGCCCGGTCTATCCACCCTGTTCACATCGAAAATGTTTGAGGCCCGTGTCCCTGTGGAGGCTCCGGGATGCCACGTCATTGTGGGTGCCAAGGTGTTTGAGGAATCGGCCAGGCAACTGCGGGAATGCCGTTATCGCCGTGGCGTCGGCTATCAGGGTAGCAAACTGGTGCAGTCCCGGTTCCAGCAGATGTCCGCGGCCATGGGATCACGCAAGCTGGTCGATATCGGCGAGGCCGTGGTGCAGCTTCGGACCCTCAAGGATGCCGGGGAACTACGGCTCATAAGGCAGTGCGTCAAGATTGCCGAGACGGCGTTTCTTGAATTGATCGGGCAGGGGGCTGGCTATCTGATGACGCGGACCGAGCGTCAGGTCGCGGCGGAGTTGGAATACCGCATGTGCATGATCGGCGCTGACAGGCAGGCATTCCCGTTTAACGGGATCATTGCAGCGGCAGGTCCGCACAGTGCCAGTTGCCACCATTTTCCTGGCGCTCGCAAGCCGCGTCCTGGGGAACCGTTGTTGATTGACTGGGGGGCTGAGAAGGATGGTTATCGGTGCGATATCACCCGTGTCCTGTTCATGGGTGAGCCCGATCCGCGTATGCGCGGCATTTTCGAGGTGGTCAGTGCGGCCAATGTCGCAGGGATTCATGCGATTCGAACGGGTGCCCTGTGCTCGGAGGTCAGTGACGCCGGGTGGAATGTGGTTCGTGAGGCTGGCTATGGTGAACTGATCCGCCACGGGTTAGGCCACGGCTTTGGGTTGGAAATCCATGAAGCCCCTGGTCTTGGATCGGGCGGGTCCCAGGAGGCGGCGCACAAGGCCGCCCGACTGGCGGCGAACATGGTGGTTACCGTCGAGCCCGGCATTTACCTGGAAGGCAAGGGAGGCGTCAGGCTGGAGGACGATGTGCTCGTCACAGGCACCGGCCATAAGGTGCTCACGTCTCTTTCCACGTCTCTTGAAAGCGCCATTTTAAGGACATAGCAGGGCAAGGAAAGGTGATCATGAATGTTTTTTTGGGGCATGTGAAGCGGACCCTTAACCGCCACGCGTTGTCGGAAATTCGGACCCGGATATGTATGATCATGACCGTGGGTGCAATCCCCTGTCTAGCCCAGGATGTGCCTGTCTTTACGCTGGAGCAGTGTCTGCGCTACGGGCTTGAGCATAGTGCGACGGCGCGGCAAGCCCTGCTGGATGAAGAGATTGCGCGCACGCAGGTTGGGCAGGCCGGATCGCTCGCCTTGCCGCAGCTCACGATGGATGCAGGGTACCGTCGGCTGGATGAACTCCAGAAGGTCGATCTCGAGGAAGGCTCGCAGACGGTGGGCTCGCTGGATAACTACGAGGTCACTGCGGGGGTATCGCAGCTTTTGTACAGTGGCGGCCAGGTCGGTGCGGCCCTACGCGCCGCCCGGCTAGCACGCGAGCAGGCGGATGCCGAGCGGCAACGGACGAACGCCGATCTGGTTCGCGATATATCGATCCAGTTCTACGGACTGCTGCTGGCGGAGGAGCGTGTCGCCGTGCAGGCAGCCTCCGTGGAGCAGCTCCAGTCCTATGCCGCTCAGACGGCGGAGCGCCAGCGGCGCGGGGCGGTCGCCGAGTTTGACCTGTTGACGGCGCAGGTCCGGCTTGCGAACGAGATGCCCCGGCTGATCGAGGCGCGTAATCAGCGCGAAATGGCGCGCGCCGCCTTTGCCACCTTGCTGAACTATCCCAGCGAGCTTGCTGTAACCGGTCGACTCGATCGCGCGATGAATCTGGATATGTCTCTGGAACCGTTGCAGCAGGCGGCGCTCAGGCAACGTCCCGAGGTCCTCCGTAGCCAGATCCGCGTGGGTCTCGGACGCGAGGCGGTCGCGAATGCAAAATCAGAGTATTATCCCGAGCTGCGGGCGTTCTTCACCTACAATGGGGCCAATGCCTACCAATTTGTGGCGTATGAGGACGAGTGGGTGTGGCATTGGAATGCCGGATTGACCCTGCACTGGAATCTGTGGGATGGCGATCTGACCCGGCAGACGGTCAAGCAGCGGCAGTTTGAATACCAACAGCTCGAGATTGCTGATGTCTCGGTTCAGGACCAGGTTCTGCTTGAGGTGCGGCAGGCGCATCTGTCGTTGGCGCACGCACGAGAAGCGCTAACGGCCAGCGGGGATAGTGTCTCGCTGGCCGGACGGGCGCTGGCGATAGCAAGTGCCCGGTACGAGAGCGGATTATCAACCTACATTGAATTTACGGATGCAAATCTGGCCTTGCGTACGGCACAGTTGGCCAGCCTGCAGGCGCAGCATGACCTTGCCGTGGCGGTTGTCCGCGTTCAACATGCCTGCGGCAAGTTGCAGGATGATGACGTCGCGGCGGTGGATGGTTTAAAATGATAGACAGGAGGTGGGATTTATGACGCTCAATATGAAGAGGCGACCGGTGTCGCTAGTGCTCTGGGGTTGCGTGGTGCTTTCGTTGATTGCTGTCGGTCTGCTGGTTATGTTTAAACCGGTAAAGGAACCGGAGTCTGTCGAGACCGTGGTTAATCGCATACTGGTTCGCGTGCTGCCGATTGCCGCGCAGACCGTGCCGGATGTCGTCACCCTGCCGGGGCGTGTGCTGGCGAATGTGAGTGCGACACTCGCCGTGGAGAAGGCGGGGCGTATTGAGGAGGTCGCTGTCGATCAAGGCGACAGCGTTACCAAGGGGCAACTGCTGCTGCGGATCGACAACCGGCTCTGGGTTCATCAGCAACGGCAGGCGATGCTGGCGCTGGAAGAGGCGGATCGGGATTTTTCCCGTTGGCAGCCCATGCACACCAATGGAGCTGTCTCGAGCAGTGAATTTGATGCCATACGTCATCGTCGTGACCAGGCCGCAGTCGCTGCCGATCAGGCCGCTGTGCATGTCCAGCAGTGTCTTCTGTTTAGCCCGTTTGACGGCGTTGTGGATCGTCGTGCGGTTGAACAAGGGGAATATGTCACAGAGGGGCAGGCGGTCTTTGATGTTTTACAGCTTCAACCGTTGAAGGTTCAGGTCTTTATCTCGGAACGTGATGTCGCCAGCCTGCAGCCCGGCATGGCGCTGGGCGGAGTGGCCCCCTCGCTGGGCGGGGCGGTGTTTGAAGGCCGCCTCACGTTCCTTGCGCAGGAGGCTCAGCCCGACCGCTATACCTACGCGATGGAGCTGACGTTGGATTCGCCGCCAGCCGGGCTGCGCCCTGGAATGATTGTCGATGTGCAGATTGGGCGGGGCCAGCGGAGTGGCGTCATTGCCATCCCGCTGGCGGCAGTCATTCCCCGGCGTGGTGAGCACGTCGTATATGTGGTCCGCGACGGTGTGGCCGTTCGTCGCGTGGTGGTGCTGGATGCGATCATCGGCCAGAATGCACTCATCCGTGACGGTCTGCAGGAAGGGGATCTGCTGGTGATTGAGGGGCACCGCGGACTGCAGGATGGGGTTCGCGTGGGGATCGAAGCGAACACAGGCAGCAACCGCGTAGACTCTCCAGATAAGGAATAATCACTATGCTCTTATCTAATTATGCGATCAAGTCCCGGGTGGCCGTCATGGTGTTCATCGTCGTGTTCATCATTGCCGGTGTCAGCAGCTATATCGGGCTTCCCCGGGAAGGCAATCCCGATATTACCATCCCGTATGTGTTTGTGACGGCCGTCTACGAGGGCACGGCCCCGGAGGAGATGGAAAAGCTGATCACGGTGCCGATCGAGCGGCAGCTGAATGATGTCGAGAACGTCAAGGAGATCCGGTCGACCTCATCCGACAGTGTCACGTTCATTGCGATCGAGTTCCTGGCTGGACAGGATATTGACCGGGCGCTTCAAAAGACTAAGGACAAGGTTGACATGGCGAGGCCCGATCTGCCGAACGACATTGACGAGCCGCAGGTGCAGGCGATCAACATCAGCTCCGATGTACCCATCCTTCGCTTTGCGCTATCGGGGGGGGACGACCTCCAGCGTCTTCGACATTTGGCCGAGGATCTGAAGGATGAAATCGAATTGGTCAGCGGCGTGCGGCAGGCCGAGATTGCCGGTGTCCGCGAGCGTGAGGTCCGGGTTGAGCCCGATCTGCGGCGCATGGCCGTTTATGGCATTTCAATGGGGCAGTTGATGCAACGATTGGCATCTGAAAACCGGACGCTTTCGGCCGGTAACCTGGAACTGCAGGGGGATAAGTTCCAGATCCGGGTTCCGGGCGAGTTCGGGTTGGCCTCTGAGCTGGCGGCGATGGTGATTGGAGGAAGCGAGGCGGGACCGGTCTATTTGCGTGATGTCGCCGGGGTTCGCGATACGTTCAAGGATCTCGATACCATTTCCCGTCTCAATGGCGATCCTAGCGTTTCCATCGGGGTCAAGAAGCGGGCAGGAGAGAACTCCGTCCGCCTGATCGAGAGCGTCAAGGCCGCGATGGCGCGGGTACCCGTTCCGCCTGGGATCGCACTCACGATTGTGATGGATGAGAGCGAGTACGTCGACACGATGATCAAGGAGCTGGAAAACAATGTGGCCAGCGGCTTTATTCTCGTGGTTGTGGTCCTGTTCATCTTCATGGGTGTTCGCAACAGTCTGTTCGTGGCGGTGGCGATTCCCTTCTCGATGCTGATCGCCTTTGCGGTCATGTCGCTGATGGGCGGTACGCTGAATATGATCGTCCTGTTCAGCCTGGTTCTGGCTGTCGGGATGCTGGTNNCTGGTGGATAATGCGATTGTGATCGTCGAGAACATTTATCGCAACCGCCTGCTGGGCCTGTCGCGCATCGAGGCGTCGCGCCGCGGTGCGGCGGAAGTGGCCTGGCCGGTGATCACCTCGACGCTGACCACCTGCGCTGCGTTTGCGCCGCTGCTTTTCTGGCCCGGCATCATGGGGCAGTTTATGGGGTACCTGCCCAGTACGCTGATCATCACCTTGTGCGCATCGCTGTTTGTCGCCATTATTGTGAATCCTGCGGTGTGCTCGTATTTCGTTGGCGGGAAACACATGCAGCGGGAATTGAAGGCAGCGCATCATCCGTTTGTCGCGGGATATCTAGCCTTACTCGGGGGAGCGCTGCGTCATCGTGTGCCGGTGTTCGTGTTCAGTCTTGTTTTCCTGGTGCTGACCGTCCAGATATACGGGCGTTACGGCGCGGGGGTGGAGCTGTTTCCTGATGTATCCCCGCGCAATGCGGTTATCGAAGTGAAATTCGAGCAAGGAGCCAGCATCGAGCGGACGGATGCCGTATTGCGGGCGATTGAGCAGAAGCTTGCATCCTATACCGATATCAAGTTTTTCCTGACCACGGTGGGTATGGGTAGTGGCGGTGGATTCCTGGGTGGGGGGAATGGGACGCATCTGGGGAATATCCATGCCGAGTTTCTTGATTTCGAGCACCGCAAGGGCGATTCGATGGCGCTGGTCGCCACCTTGCGCGATGTTATTGGTCAGATCCCCGGGGCTGAAATCAAGGTGCAGAAGGAGGAGCAGGGCCCCCCGACGGGAGCCGCCGTGGCGATTGAGATATCCGGCGACGATTTCGAAACCCTTGCCCAGCTTTCGACCGCGATCGCTCGGCGGATCGAGACCGTTTCCGGTCTGGTGGACTTGCAGGATGATTACGAGGCGGCCTTGCCGGAGCTGCAGTTTATCCCCGATCGAGATCGGATCGCCAAGGCCGGGTTGGATACAACGAGTGTCGGTCAGTATCTTCGCATGGCGATCTACGGGATCGAAGCTGGCAAGTTTCGCTCGGATGAGGAGGAATTTGATATCACCTTGCGGTTTCCAGAAGCAACACGCCAGTCGACGGCGTTGCTCGACGAGCTGTTCGTCCCGTTGCCGCAAGGCGGAGGCTCGGTGCCCTTGTCGGTTCTCGGTCGTGTGGACTACGCGGGCGGACGGGGCACGATCAACCGCACGAACCGACGGCGGGTGATTACCCTTTCCGGTGATGCCCAGGGGCGTAAGCCAAAGGCTATACTGGACGATATCAAACAGCGAATGGAAACGCTACCGATCCCGGCAGGGTACGGAATCACCTATTCTGGAGAGAACAAGGACATGGAGGAGTCGTCGGCCTTCCTGACGCGTGCGTTCGGGCTGGCGCTGGGACTGATCCTGGTGGTGCTGGTGATCCAGTTCAATTCCGCAATGCTGCCACTGATAATTGGCTTTTCTATCGTCCTGTCGCTGGTTGGCGTCATGTGGGGCCTGCTTGCCTGCCGGATGCCGTTTGGTGTGATCATGACGGGTGTCGGTGTAATCAGTCTCGCCGGGGTTGTTGTCAATAATGCGATTGTGTTGATCGACTGCGTCCTGCAGCATCGCAGGGATGGGCTGGATGCCCATGCCGCATTGATGGAAGCGGGGCGGTTGCGCTTGCGTCCGGTGCTGCTGACCGCAGTGACGACCGTGCTGGGGCTGATCCCGATGGCAGTGGGGTACAGCGTTGAGTTTCATGAATGGCCGCCTCGTCTAATTGCCGGGGCGGAGTCCAGCCAGTGGTGGGCACCCATGGCGGTAGCGGTGATCTTCGGCCTGGTGGTTTCCACGATGCTGACTCTCGTGCTGGTACCCGTAATGTACAGCCTTGTGGAATCGGTGGTCCGTCGTATGCGGCTCGGCAACGCCTCGCCCTCCCGTTGAGCGGTCCGTCACGCCCCTTTTTTTGCCAGGGTTTGGAGTAGCCATGCGGATACCCCATCGAGAACCATCTGGGTGCCGATGGACATGACGATGAGCCCGGTCAGTCGTACCAAAGCGCCCAGCACATTGTAACGGCCCAGCAGGTTGCTAATCTGGCGACTGAACATCATCACGATGTGGTTTATGGCTACGGCAAGGACGATGGCGACCCCTGAACGGAGGTACCCTTCCTGGGCATGCAAGGTGATGGCGGCGGCGATGGATGCCGGGCCGGCGATCATCGGGCAGGCCAGCGGGACGAGCGCAATTTCCTCAAAACGGGTCTGGGTGTCTTGTTCAAAGAATAATCCCCTGCGCAAGGCATTGAAACCGATAAAACAGAGGACCGAGCCGCCTGCCAGGCGCAAGGAATACAGTTCAAGCCGAAATACAAAGCGGAATAGCACGTCTCCAAACAGCATTGCCATCAGCAGAATACCGCCAGCAACCAGGCTTGCGCGGGTGGTGAGTCGGGTAAAATCGGAGCGTGCATGGCCCGATGTCAGCACGGTAAGCACGGAGACCTTGCTCACCGGATTGATCAGCACGACAAAATACAAGGTTGCGATAAGGATGTCCTTCAGCATATCATTCATCGTGGCTCCCCTGCTGTAATGAAATGGCTAGTCTAGCTGCCGGTTAGCCTAGGGGAATACGGAATTGAAGTCAACGATGGCGAAGGCATGAGGTCCGAATAATGCAGGAAATCCATCCAGATCCCGAATCGTTTCTCAAACTTTCCCAGGCCATCATGCCGTTTGGAAAGTATAAGGGCCGTCGTCTTGTTGATCTCCCGGAGGCGTATGTGGTCTGGTTCCGGCAGCAGGGGTTCCCGAAGGGTGAACTCGGGCGGCAGCTTGAGATTATCTATACCATCAAAGCCAACGGACTCGAGTATCTCTTCGATCGCTAGACCCCAGTCGCGGTTATTTAAGGTAGATGTGGATTTGCGGATGGCTTGATAGCACCGGGGTAAGCAGGTCCATCAAGCGTCCGTAGGTCAGCGATGGCGGGGCAAACACGAAGATGGCGCGGGTATCCGGGGTTTGTGTCGTGAGTATCGTCTTAAGCGCTTCCGGCGTACTGACCGGTATGTCCGTGACGGTGATTTCCGGCTTCATTACGCCTTGTTTCCACGTTTCATCAATTCGTTTCAACGTATTGGTCCCATCGTGTCCGATATCCAGTTCCCATGGCTGCATGAACCGCTCATGGCGGTTGCGCAATGTCTCGTTCGGCGTGAACGCCTGGTAGTATAAATCCCCCGCTGTGGGAGGTTCCATCCGGATCCCCTTGTCGGCGTCGATACGCTTGAGGATGGCTGCGGCATGGGCGACGATCTGAAGCGGAACGTCTGCGCCAATGCGCAGGTTCACGAAGGGATCGATCCCGTCATCCACCATGCGGCTGAACGCCGCCAGCAACTGATCGATGGGGACAGGGTTCAGTACGGTTTGGTTGCCGTCAAGCGAGGATAGGCTGAACAAGGCATCGGCAAGGGAAGCCTCTGCGGATGGCGCGCTCATTTGCAGCGTGAACGTCTGTACCCGCTTTCTGCCATCGGTATATTCAGGGCGGATTTCTACCAGCAAGCGTTCTCCGGGCTTGAACAGGAATTCCGGATTCTGCGTCTGCCGGGCGTAAACGGCAGCCTGCGCGGCCTGCCAGGGGACATCCAGGATACTTCCGGGTTCGTTATAGTTTGCCGCAATCGAATAGGGATGTTTGACCTGGGCGGCGATGACCATGCGGTTGGTGTCGTCGGGGGAGGGAACCTTGGTTGATCCCGTGAACACAAGGCCGGATGGGGGCAGCATTGTTCCTGTGCGGGAATCCAGCAGAAGCTGCTCTGCCCGGCGTCCGTTGAAGGTCATTACGACCCGCTCGCCCATGGGCCAGAATTGCATGGCGGACGGATTGGCACTGCGCCCTTCGATCAATCCGATTTTCAAGATGGCATTGGCGATATCCTCGGGGCGGGCAAGGGCCACGGCGATGGACTCATAACCGTTTCCACTGTCCTCGCCGATCAGGAAGAACTCGATCGGGTCTCTGGCATCAAGTCCTGTGGCTTCGGCATAGAACGAGACCGTGCGCGTCGACTTGTCGATACGGATCCGGGGCAGCAGTTCGATGTCCGTGTTCGTCGCGGCCTCGGCCATGTTGGTGGCATGCCAATCATTAACGCCGTCGAGATTGCCTTGGCGCATCGGATCGATTGCGGTGGCGTGGCAGCACTGGAAAAAACATAAAAGGATTGAAAGATAACGCATAGTACCACCCTCCTGCTATTGGCGAGACTCCGCCTGAACCAGAGGTGCCGCAGTCCTTGGGCAACGTATCGCCTGGCTGGTCTCGTGCAGCGTCATCCTGCCGTCGTCGACAACCAGCACCCGCGTCGCGTGCTCCGTCCAGCAGCCGGTATTGAAGTACTGGATGCCGTCATACCGGGATGCTTCCGGATGATGCGTGTGACCGCAGGTGACGGCGCTCAAGCCCTGTTTGCGGGCATATCCAACCGCATTACGGGCAACGTGGCCATTAAGGACATTGTAAACCCAAGGGAAGCGCTTGGCGAAAGAGGCCACATGGGTCTTCGAGCCAACGACCCGCGTGCAGAATTCATAGACCAGGCGCAGCGGGATAAGCACCAGTCTCAACATCGGCATCAAATGATCGAAGCGGTCGCCATGCGCCACAAACAAGCGGTTATCGACAGTATAGTCAGCAGCGAAGATAATCTTCCTCGGATCTTTCATCGTGAAATGGCGATCGTTATTCCCCCGCAGCCAGATGAGTTCGCGATCGAGCGACATCGCCCGCAACCGATCCAACACGGCGGCATGATCGGCAGGTAATGAATCCTCGCTGGCATAGTGCGTCATCACATCACCGTTCAGGACCAGCCTGACATCCGGCGGCAGTGTTTCTAGAAACGCCATGAAATCGGCTACCCGGCTTTGACGGGAGCCAAGGTGGATATCACTGATAATAAACGTTCGCACACTCACAGGCACACTCTTAATGTTGCGTTGAGGAGTCCGATAGGCAGCTTTTCATTTCCGCCAGCAATAACTTCATTTCAATCGGTTTCGATACATACCCATCGAATTTGTTCTCCATCATTTTTCGACGATCCCCGTTCAGGGCGTGTGCCGTGACGGCAATAATAGGGATTCGTGAACGTGTGACGTCTTCTGATTCTCGGATGATCCGAGTGGCCTGGATGCCATCGAGAATCGGCATCTCTACATCCATCAGAATGACGTCATAGGGCTGCGTGAGCCATCGTTCAAGGGCTTGCTGACCGTTTTCCACGGTATCGGCAACCATTCCCATGTGTGCAAGCATTTTCTGTAGAAGGAATCGGTTGATGGCGTGATCCTCGGCAACCAGCACCCTCACTGGCGGTCCATCCCAGGTGATGCCCGGTTCGACAGCCAGGATTTTCTCGATATCCCGCTTCCTAGCGAACGGAAGATGGATTAAAAATTTACTCCCGACACCTTTGTCACTCTCCACCTCGATGCGTCCACCCATCAGGGCAACCAGTTTGGCACTAATGCTCAGCCCCAGTCCCGTGCCCCCGAATTTACGGGTTGTCGAGGAATCCTCCTGGCTGAATGGATCGAATATCCGCTTGACTGCCGCCGGATCAATCCCGACGCCCGTGTCCTTTACCGCCAGGCATAGGTGAACATTGACATCGTCCTGAGACTCCACGTCTACGCTGACCGTCACCCCGCCAATGTTTGTGAATTTGATAGCATTGCCCACGATATTCAACAACACCTGCTTCACGCGCAGTGCATCGCCACAAACCCAGTCCGGCAGGGACGGGTCACGCACCACCGCCAGGGTGATCCCTTTCACACGGACCGATGCCTTGAACGCCAGCTCAACCTCCTGTGTGATCTCCGCCATGCTGAACGGGCGGTTTTCAAGCTCGACGCGGCCCGCCTCGATTTTGGAAAGATCAAGAATATCGTTGATGATCCCCAGCAACCCCTCCGCCGAAACCTTGATGCCGCTAAGGTATTCCTGCTGTTCCGCCGATATCTCCGTATACTCCAGCAATTGCGCCATGCCAATGATTCCATTCATCGGGGTACGGATTTCGTGGCTCATGTTGGCGAGAAACTCGCTCTTGGCCACATTCGCGGCTTCCGCTGCCTCCTTGGCCCGCTTGAGCTCATCGGCATTACGGATACGCTCGGTCATGCGCCATACAGACGTCATCAACAAGGTCAGTTGTGTCAGATCCCGTTCAGAATAGGCGTCCTTCTTGTTCGCCACCGCCACCACCGCGACAATCCGATCCTGGTCAATCACCGGGACCGAAAGGAAACGAGTCAGCGCCACATGGCCGGCAGGATAGCCTTTCTTGAGCGGGTGCGAAGATTGAAAATCGTTCATCATGATCGGCTTGCGCTGACGCACAACCTCGCCCCACATACCGGTCTTGTCCAGGGCATAACAGGTTTGCGGGTTCACAACACGGCATTCCCTCATCACATCCTTCGACCATGTGTTGAGGATGAACTGCTGCTTATCCTCCTCATAGAAGTAGATGTAACCAATCCTGCTATCGGTGATGTTTATGGCCTCATCCAAGGCGAAATCAAGCATTTCCTGGCCGCTCTGCGTCCGATGCTGGGAAACCCTGATCAAACTATCCTGGCGCTTCTGACTGACAAGCAGTTCGATCTCGGCGAGCTTACGTTCCGTGATGTCGAAACAGTACCCGATATACCCAGCGAACACCGCGTCTACCAGATTATACGGACGGCCAATATCCAAAATCCAGCGGTACTCGCCATCATGACGGCGCAAGCGGTACTCCATCTCGAACGCCTCACGTTTCCCAAAGGCCCCCAGCCAAATGGCCACGCACCGTTCAAAATCATCGGGGTGAACGCCTTCAGTCCATCCATTCCCATATTCCTGCGCCATTGACCGCCCCGTGAACGCCAGCCAACGCTTGTTGAACCAGTCACACTGGGCATCGGTATTGCCACGCCAGATCAAGACAGGCGCCTCATCAAGGATGAACAGGCTATTATCTGGAATATCAAGTGGTTGCATAGCAATCCCCAGCTTTCGCCAATCGGCATTCTTGGAATATGGTTAAATCTTAACCCTGTTGAAAAATGTGTTCGAAACTAGCAACCCACACTGATCAATGCAAGCCAGATTTATATATTAGTTCGCTGTCGGGTGCCAGCTCGGCGTATCTTCTTTACGGTCCTGCCTTCAAATGATAGCTTGCCGACCACGGTAGTGGGAGTGGAATGAATCGGTTATCGGTGCGGGCTTTTGGTCAATACAAGCATGGCGACTGAAATCCATAGCGATACAGAATGTGTAGTCGCCGATGTCTACGTGAAGTTCGGGACGCCGCTTTCGCGGCATGTCCGTCGGCTACGTGAGCGAGGCCATCCTGAGCTTGCCGGGGAGATGCAGCGGCTGATGCACGGTGTTTTCTGCAATGACCCGCTCCATATCCTGAGCCGCGGTAACATCTACCTGATCGGGCTAAATCCTGTTGCTTGGTGTCCATGACTTGAGTCAGGATACAGACAACGTCGAATCCATGGCATGGTGTCGGAGGCCGTCGCAGCAGAGCGGGCGTCCATATTCCGCCTGTATTGTGCGCACCTTGCCGGATGTTGTAATCCATGTGTGGCATGCGTCGTGTCAAGTTGACGCAGCCTGATGTCAGTTCGTCACAGATGTTCGCGCATACTGGCCACCACCTGCTGGGGATGAAGAAAAGGAGGGTAAGATATTTCCGGGAATCGGTGGACAAACAGCGACGCGAAGCATCATCCTGATCGGAATCGAACCCTGCAGCCGATTAAGACTAGGATTAAGATTACGAGAGAAATACCTATGGCACGGATTTTGCTTTTTCTGGTGAGTCGTTTAAACCATAGTACGGGAGGAAAAGCATGAAGGTGACGTTGAATCGTGTGTTGTGTGTGATGGCAACCGCCATGAGTCTGATCTCACATGCGGGGGGTGCAGCCGAGGCGGCGATGTCGAAGCCTGAGGAGACTGCGGTTAGTGCGCTACGGCAGACCGGTAAGGCGTTCAGTGCGGTGGCGAAGTCGGCGACGCCCGCCGTGGTGTTTATCCGTGTGGAACAAGTCATTGATGCCGATGGGGGCGGGGAGCTGTTCAATGACCCGTTCGGCTTTTATGGCAATGACATGTTGCGTCGTTTCTTTGGCGTACCCCAGCAGGGACAGCCACCGCGTCGGTTCCGTAGGGAGGGTGCAGGCTCTGGCTTTATCGTGTCCAAGGATGGCTTTATCCTGACCAACAGCCATGTTGTTGGTGATGCGTCGCGGATCATCGTTAAATTACACGACGGTCGCGAGTTCGAGGCAAAGAAAGTGGGCTCCGACGAGAAGAGCGAGGTGGCCGTGATCAAGATTGATGCCGACGATCTACCGACGGTCTCACTGGGTGATAGTGCCGATCTAGAGGTCGGCGAATGGGTGATTGCCGTCGGCAATCCGTTCGGGCTTGCCGAAACCGTGACGGCGGGGATCGTCAGTGCGCTGGGGCGCAGCAATATCGGGATTGCGGATTACGAGAACTTTATCCAGACCGATGCGGCCATCAACCCCGGCAATTCTGGCGGACCACTCTTGAACATCAATGGCGAGGTGATCGGTATCAACACCGCCATCTACAGCCAGAGCGGCGGCTACATGGGTGTCGGATTCGCCATCCCGATCAATATGGCGGCATCCATCAAGGAGCAGTTGATTGACCATGGCAAGGTGACGCGCGGCTATCTGGGTGTTTATTTGCAGGAATTAACCACGGAATTGGCCTCCTCGATGAATTTGAAGGACGTGCGGGGAATCCTTGTTTCGGATGTCATCGAGGGGGCGGCGGCCGAGCACGCCGGGGTTAAGCAGGGCGATATAATCTTGAAACTTGATGGACGCGATGTGCTTGATGTCAACGCCTTCCGCAATGCGGTATCGTCGCGGCCCCCAAATACGACGGTCGAACTGCGCATCCTGCGCGATGGCAAGGAACTGACGATCAAGGCCGTAACCCGGGCACAGGATGGCGACGACGAGGCGAGTACACCGAACATTTCGACGGAGCTGCTCGGAATCAGTATCAGTGACGTGACCTCGGACATGGCGGAACGTTTCGGCTTTAATCCGAACGAAGGCGTGGTTGTCGAGGATGTTGATCCCGCCGGGCGAGGGGCGAGGGCAGGGTTGCGTCAGGGAGCCCTGATCACGGGGGTGAATCTGGAACGGACGAGAAATGAGGAAGACTTCCGCAAGGCCCTCGCGGATGCCAAAGCGAGCGGACGGCTGGTATTACGGGTACGCATCGGACGTTACCATCAGTATCTCGCCATTCCGTTGAATTAGCGGCTAGGGCAGAACCCCGTCCGTTAAAAGGCAAGCCAAGCACCTCCGTGCCGCGCGAAAACGGGTTGACTACGTTGTTGGAGAGATGAAGGCGAAAGATGAAGGCCCCGACTAGTGTACAGACTTGGTCATGTACCGTGTCGTCGGTCATCCATGAGTCTCCATGGCATCGTTGATATACATGCCGGAAAGCAAGGTGAATATAAACGCCTGCAGGAAGCAAACCAGCAGTTCAAATGCACTCATAATGACCGCACCGGCGTAGGGTAGGGGCTTGAGCAGCCAGGCCACGGAGCCTGCAAGGCCAAGAAAGATAAGGATCAGGGCATGTCCCGCCAGAACATTGGCAAAGAGACGAATGGCCAGTGAGAGCGGGCGGGCAAGCCAACTGATCACCTCAATCGGGAATGCAAAGATCCGCACCGGCAACGGCAGGCCTTCGGGCGCAAAGCGCTTGACGAAACCAAGAAAGCCGTGGGTTCGGATATTCACCACCAGCGTGGTGACGAAGACGATGAGCGCGAGAGCACCGGTGACGCTGATGTTCGATGTCATGGCCTTTACATGTGAAGGCATCGGTATCAGGGACATCAGGTTGGCAAAAAAGATGAAGAAAAAAAGCGAAAGCAGAAAGCTTGACCAGTGTCCGGCCTGCTTGCCGATGATCTCCCGTCCGGTACTGCGGTCGATGAATTCGATCAAGGCTTCCATCCCATTTTGCAATAGTCCCGTCGCCACGAGTTGCGTCCGGCGACAGGCGATCATAAGCACGACGAAGCAAGTGGCAGCTGCGATCCAGAGCAGCACAACCTCGTTGGTAATGCTCAGGTCAATCCCGAAAAGCCTCGGCAGCGTGATCAGCACGGTGCGTTCAATCTCATGCATCGGACGCCTCCTTATCCACCATCCCCGTGAGCGCCAGGATAATGCCATCAAGGCCTTTGATGGGAGGACGCCCCGACGCATGCCTGACCAGGATTGCACACAGATCCTCGGCTTGGCAAATGGCAACGTCGCCCACGTCTTTGACCGTATCGTCAAATAGACTGCCATTGAAACAAAGTACGGGGACGAGCGGGATATCTGTGCTGATGAGGTTTTTAGACGCTACCGGAACATGTGTGGAGGCCTGCATATGTTCGGCAAGGATCCGTGTGGACATCGGCAGGCTTGCTTGCATGACTTGCTGGATTGGATCGCGATCCGGCGGGACGCCATCGCAAAGCAGTGTGCCCGATTCGATGCTGATCGTCCCGCTCCAGTTCTTGGTTTCAATCACAAAAACACAACCGGGCGCAACGACCACATGGTCAATATCGGCGCCTCCCTGGGATGGTTGGAATCGCGAACTTGGCGTGGCGATGCCGTGAAAGATGTGCCATCCTTCGGGCAGGGTGGCGAGCAGGCGGGCAACGGTTTCTTCGCCACGGGCACCCTTTAGGTAGCTGGTCAAGCGATCGCGACAGCGATTGGCGGCGGCGGCCAGCAGCGCGGCAAGCGCCAGAAAGAGCAGCCCGGTCGTTGTTGAGGACAGGGCTGGCACGGGGGCGGCGGCACGGAGCAGATATCCAAACGCCACAAGGATCAGTATCATTGGCCAAAGGCTGCGGGCCAAGCCCAGCAGGCGTACGCGAGTCCCCGGGCTGCCGTAGACGCGGGCGTTGCAGCAGGGGGCTGGACGTTTATTATTCATAGCCAATGAAGGGGATGCTAAGTGAGCCGCTGGCATAGGAAACGACAAGCATGGCGGTCAGGATACCGATGATGCCACCAAGGAGGACTTCAAGCCGGGTATGCCCGAGCAGCTCCTTGAGTTTTACTTCCGAAAGCCGGTGCTCCTTGAAAAGTTCCTCGATGATGTCATTCAGGATCCGAGCCTGCTGCCCTGCGGCATAGCGCACGGTCGAGGCGTCGAACATGGTGATCATGGCAAAACCCATCGCCACAATAACGACCGGCGAGTCGAAGCCGGCAACCAGACCGATTGACGTGGCCATCCCGGTGGCGAAGGCCGAGTGAGCGCTGGGCATTCCGCCTGTGCTGACCATGTAGTTGAAATCCAGACGGTGAGTTCGCCACAACCCGCAGAGCATTTTTACCGACTGCGCGATCGTCCAGGACCAGAAGGATGCCCAGAAACAGGGATTACTGAATAAGTCCATGAAATCTGGTGACATCCGACTCCTCTCTTAACGACATGCGAAATCCATTTGCCGGGCAGCAAGCTGCTCGTCGGGACGGGCAACCGGCGTCGAACACGGGGCCTCCGTGATTTTGGAAGGATCGGTCTCTGCCAGCGCCGCGATCTCACGCATGGCGTCGATGAACCGATCCAACGTCTCCTTGCTTTCGCACTCCGTCGGCTCGATCATCATGGCTTCCTTGACGATCAATGGGAAATAGACCGTTGGCGGGTGGAATCCGCGATCCATTAACGCCTTGGCGATATCCATCGCATGGACGCCGTTGGCCGCTTGCCGCTTGGCGGACAGCACGCATTCGTGCATGCACGTCTGGTCATACGGAAGGTCGTAGACATCCTTCAACCGGTTCATCACGTAGTTGGCATTGAGCACGGCATTCTCGCTGACCTTGCGCAGTCCATCGCCCCCGAGCAGCATGCAGTAGGCACAGGCGCGCAGGATCACCAAGAAGTTACCGTAGAACGGTGCGATATAACCAATCGATTTCGGGAAATCATATTCCAGCGTGTAGGAATTGTCCTTGCGTTTCTGGATCCGCGAGATCGGCAGGTACGGCTCCAGATGCTTGCGCACCCCCACCGGGCCAGCCCCGGGGCCACCACCGCCATGCGGCGTGGCAAAGGTCTTGTGCAAATTGATGTGCATGACATCCACGCCCGCATCGCCGGGGCGGAACTGTCCGAGAATCGCATTCAGATTGGCCCCGTCGTAATAAACCAGGGCATCATGCCGATGGGCGATCTCTGCCACTTTCGCAATGTGCCGGTTGAAGATACCGAGGGTGTTCGGGTTGGTCAGCATGATGGCTGCCGTATCGTCATTGATCGCCGCCTCAAGCGCTTCAATATCCAACATGCCGGTCTGTGTATTCGTCGGGATGGACTGCGTGACAAACCCGGCAATGGCCGCGCTGGCCGGATTGGTACCGTGCGCCTCGTCCGGGATTAGCACAACGTGCTTCTTGTTGCCTTTGTCACGATGATAGGCGGCAATCAGCATCATCCCGGTCATCTCGCCATGGGCTCCCGCCATCGGGTGCAGCGTGAAGGCGTCCATGCCAGCCACCTCGCAAAGCATGTGCTCGAAGGTGTGCATAACTTCCAGAGCCCCCTGAACCAGCAACCCTCCATGGCGTAACTGCGGAAGGAACGGATGCAGGTGCATGAAGCCTTCCAATGACGCCACTTTTTCCGAGATTTTCGGGTTATACTTCATCGTGCATGAGCCCAGCGGGTAAAAGCCGGAGTCCAGCCCGAAATTACGGCGGGAGAGTTCGGTGAAATGGCGAACCACATCCAGTTCCGAAAGTTCCGCCAGCGGTAGCGTGGTCTGGCGTTTCAAGTTGGCGGGAATCGCTGTATCCACCGGCACATCGCACCGGGGCAAGGTAATCCCGCGCCGACCGGGAATCGATTTTTCAAAGATCAGGCTCATTGGAAGCGCTCCTGGTGCAATATGGTTTCCATCATTTCCGCCATCATGCCGATATCGTAACGCGTCCGCTTCTCGGTGACGGCCACGAGCAGCATTCGGTCCATCCCCGGATAGAAACGACCCAACGGCAAACCGGGGGCAATCCCCCGCTCGATCAGCTTGTTCACCAATTCCGACGCGTCGACAGGAAGTATTATGGTGAACTCGTTGAACACCGGGCGATTCGTTGCCACCTCAACGCCGGGAATTTGACGGAGCCGTTGCATGGCATAGCGGGTCTTGGCAATGCACAGCTCGGCCACCTCGCGCAGTCCGGAAGCCCCCATCAAGGCCATGTAGATATGGGCACGCAAGGCGCATAGTGCCTGGTTTGTGCAGATGTTGGAGGTCGCCTTCTCTCGGCGGATATGCTGTTCGCGGGCCTGCAACGTCAGCACGAAGGCTTCCTTTCCGTTGCGGTCGAGCGTGCGGCCGACGAGGCGCCCTGGCATTTTACGAACCAAGGCACGGGTGGTGGCCATGAAACCAAGGTAGGGACCGCCAAAACTCAATGGGATACCCAGCGACTGACCTTCGCCGGTCACGATATCCACGCCCATCTCGCCGGGTGTTTTACACACACTCATGGCGATCGGGTAGACCGACTGGATCACGAGGGCTCCCTTGGCGTGGCATGCGGCGACGATATCGCTGTGGTCATCGATGACACCAAAAAAGCTCGGGTTCTGCAGGATCACGGCGGCGGTGTCGTCGTGGACAGCCGCCATGAGCTGCGGGCGGCTATCCTGATCCACCGAGGCGGGGATCTCCTCGAGCCCGATGGACAGGTTGGCGGTGTAGGTGCGGACCATGGTGCGATAGACGGGGTTGATTCCGCCATCCATCACAATCCGCTTCCGCCCCGTGGCTTGGATCGCCATCTGGCAGGCTTCGCACAAGGCCGTGCCGCCGTCATAGAGGGATGCGTTTGATACCTCCATGCCGGTCAGCCGACAGATGCTGCTCTGGTATTCGTAGATCGCCTGAAGGGTTCCTTGAGACACCTCCGGCTGGTACGGGGTATAGGCGGTAAAGAACTCACTGCGCCCGGCCAGGGCGTCGACCGCCGCCGGAATGTAGTGGTCGTACACACCACCGCCCAGAAACAGCGTCAAAGGGCCGGTATTCCGTCCGGCGACCCGCCGGAAATACTCCAGCACTTCGAATTCCGAACGTCCCTCGGGCAGGTTGAGTGACGACGTCCGCAGATCCTTCGGGATCGGATCAAAAAGCGATTCGATCGAGGGGGCACCGCAAACATCCAGCATCTCGCGCTGCTGGGCTGGTGTATTGGCAATATAGTTCATTGGTTTTCTGTTGACTTACTCTTCGTCTTCCTCTTCGTTCATTGCCTCGTAATCGGCAGCATCCAGCAGGTCTTCAAACTGATCCTTATCAAAATTGGCAAGCTTGAAGATCCATCCTTCGCCATAGGGGTCCTCGTTGACGATTTCGGGGGTCGAATCCAGTCCGTCATTGACTTCCACAATCGTGCCGCCGATAGGTGCATAGATGTCACTGGCCGCCTTGACCGACTCAATCACCCCGCATTCGTCATCCTGCTCGACCGTCTGGTCGGTATCCGGCAGCTCGACAAATGTAATATCGCCTAATGCCTTCTGGGCGTGATCCGAGATTCCGACCACGGCCAACCCCTTCTCGATTTTCACCCACTCATGCGTCTCCGTGTACCGTCTGTCACTTGGTGTCATGATCCGATGTTCCTCCGTTGATTACGCCGCTTTGACTTGTAACAGGTGCTGCCTGTAACGTCTAATTTCACGCCCCTTTCATCACACTCGGCGTGACACGTCAATACAAAAATTAAAAATCATTCACCCGAAACCTTCGCCGCCGCCGGAAGGACGATGGAAACGGCTTGTTTTCCGGCCACTAGAAGCTGTCCGGCGATCTTGCGGATATCTTCCGGCGAAACGGCGGCAATCCGATCCGGGAAGGTGAAAATATAGTTCGTGTCAATCCCGTAGCACGCGTTCAACGCGCATTCCTGGGCGACCGAGATGGCGTCCTGCATACGCATGGCATGGTTGGCGATCAACTGCGCCTTGGCGCGGTTGATCTCATCCTCGCGCAAGCCTTGCTCAGACAGGCGCCGAATCTCGGCGACGAACAGCGATTCGACCTCCGCCACGGCGTTACAGTGCGTTCCCGCATACAGCATAAACGCCCCCGGGTCAATGCCGACCTGCTGCATTGCGCCGGTGAAATAGGCAAGCCCGCGCCGGTCACGAATTTCCAGGGCCAGTTCCGATGAAAGCCCGCTCAAGGCGGTCTGCATCACGTTCAGGACATCCTGCTGCGGATCATAGACCGTTACGCCGGGGAACCCCATCATCACAATCGCCTGCTCGCGGGGCATGTCCTTCACTGCCCGGGCGGGCAGTGCGGGCGGGGCTGGACGGTGCGTCAGCGTTGGCCGCTCGCCGGACGGCAGCGAGGCGAATGCGGCCTCGGCGAGCCGTGTCGCCTCGGCGTTGGAAATGTCACCGAAAATGGTGATGGCCAGATTCCCGCTCACCGTCAGCATCCGGTGGTACGCCACCAGATCGTCACGAGAGATGCCTGCGACCGTATCCAGCGAGCCTTCGGGTGCAAACCGGTACGGATGGTCAGGGAAGAGCAGCGCCCGTAACTGTTGCCGGGCCATGGCTGTCGGTTGTTCGGCCTGGCGGCGGATGGCTGCGCTTTGCAGGTCGCGCTGACGGGCGATCTCACTCTCCTCGAAGAGCGGATTCAGGAGGCAGTCAGCGAGGAGTTTGAGCACCGTCTCGGTATCGCTGCTTAAGCAACGGCCCGTCAACCCAAACGCATTGTAGCCTGCATAGGTGTTCAACGAAGCACCCAGGGATTCAATCGTCTGGGCGATTTCGTCACGGCTACGCGACGCCGTGCCGCGCATGAGCAGATCCGCCATTAGGGTTGTCATGCCGTTCTTATCGGCGGATTCCGTGCGCACGCCGCCCTGCAATGCCACGGCAATATAGACAAACGGGAGTCGTGGCCGTTCCTGCACGATCAGTGTCGCGCCGTTCTTGAGTGTTGTTTCTGTCAGTGCGGTGGCTGGCTTTGCCACTTCCGCTAGGGGCATCGGTTCGGTGGATGCCTTTGATTCAGGAACCAGCAGGACTAGCGTCTGGCGCGATGGTGTCAGGTATTCGCGGGCAACCCGGAGCAGGTCGTCCGGCGATACGTTTCCGACCTGCCTGAAATAGAACTCGCTGAAGCGGGGATCGCCTGTGGCATAGAGATCGCCACCAAACCGGGAGGCCTGGCCATTCATGGTCTCTAGCCCGCCAAGCAGGTCGGCCATGAACGAGCGCACCGCCTTGGCGAGCTCCTGTGGAGTGAACGGGACCGACTTGAGATACTCGACTTCCTGCAGGATGGCCGCGACAGCAGCATCCTCCTGCTTGGCATCAAACGTGGCCTGCAGGCCGATCAATCCGGATTGTCCAGGCGAATATGACCAGCTCGAGATGCTATCGACCAATTTGCGATCCTCGACCAGCGAGCGGTAGAGCCGGGACGAGCGTCCCTGTCCGGCGATGTAGGTGAGGATATCCAGCGCGGCGGCATCGGGATGATGCAGGGTGACTCCCGGCCAGGCGGCGGCCAGGCGCCCGATTTCATAATTCCCTTGCACCCGGGCAAAGCGGGGCGACACCTGCGGCGGTTCGACAGGAAGGCTCACGGGCATCCGCGGACGGCGTTTCATGGCGCTCAGCGCGGTAGTGATGTACTCGTGCACACGAGCACTGTCCATGTCGCCAACAATCACCAGCGCCATGTTGTCGGATGTGTAGTGACGCTGAAAATAGGTCACCAGGTCGGCTCGGGTAAGCGCCGAGAACGTGTCGGTATAGCCAATCACGGGATGACGCCGTGGGTCTGTTCGGAACACGTTCTGCCAGAGCATCTTGTTTAGCACCCGTTCCGGACTATCCTCGCCCATGGAGACTTCACGCAGGATCACATTACGCTCCAGTGCCCACTCGGCCTCGGGAAAGGATGCATTCATGACGGCATCGCTCAGCACATCAAAGCCAGTCCTCCAGTTTGCCGAGGGCAGATCCGCAAAATAGACCGTACGATCAAGTGATGTATAGGCGTTGACCGCGCCGCCGGCCTCGTTGATTTCCCGTGTGACATCCCCGGGGGCGCGGGTTGCGGTTCCCTTGAACAACATGTGCTCAACGGCATGCGAGATGCCACAGCCCAGGAACTGTTCCTCGTGCATGGATCCGCAGCCCACCCAGAACTGGACCGAGATGACGGGGGCGCTCTGGTCCGTCTTGAGGATACATTCCATCCCGTTGGGCAGCGTGAATCGTTCAATCTTGTCATATTCACGGCGCAGCACATCAAGGGGGGTGTTCATATCATCTCCTGCATAAGCGATTGGGGAAAGCATCATCAGAGTCAAGGCCGCCAGGGGGAAGGGTAGGGGACTATGCATTGGCGTTTCCAAGGGTTGGGGGTTGAGGGGGCTCGTTGGCAAGGGCGGGCGGTTCGTAAGGCCGTCCGAAGCTCTCGTAGAAGTCATAGTTATGAACAAAGTCGGCGCGACTATCCTGATCGGTCTTCCCCAGCTCGCCAGCATCAACGAGATTAAAGACCAGTTCTCCAATGTCCTGTGTGCTGAAAAGTCCCCATGTATTGAGAACCTTCAGGGCCATCGGCCCAAACGATTGCAACGCCAGATCACGAAACCCTTCGCTCAATTCGCGACCGGATACATGATGCTTGGGCCCGCTACGTGGCTTGTCGAGTGATTTGGCCGTGAAATCAAGCGCTTCGCGGATGAAAATATAGGCCTCCATGTCATAACGTGGATCCTTCTCGCTGATCGCCTGAAGCTTTTTCAGCATGGCTTCCCCGCCTTATCTTTGCAAGCCAGCCGAAGCGTTGCCCCGATGGCGCTCATTGCGTCTAGCGAAGCATACGGAGTGGATTTCCAGTTCCAGTGATGCCCGTCATGGGTAAATCGCGGGACGACATGAAAATGCAGGTGCGGAACGACCTGACCGGCGGCGGCCCCGTTGGCTTGGTGAATGTTCACGCCATCCGCGTTAAGCGACGTCATCTGGGTGCAGGCGATCCGCTGCACAGTGAGCATGCAGGCCCCTAGCAAATCAGGTGGAATTTCCGTGATGTGTTGGACATGGGGCTTTGGAATGACCAGTGTATGGCCCTTAATGATCGGCGCAATGTCAAGGAAGGCAAGCGTTAAATCGTCCTCATAGACCACGGTGGCCGGGATTTCCCCGGCAACAATCCTGCAAAATATGCAACTCATAGTGACCCCGCACGAAATTAAACCAGGAACGCAATCCGTTTTGTAAGCATCCTAGGGAAAACCGACGCGATGCGCAAGCCGTATATCAGCCTTGACGCATAAGCCGGTTTTTGCCGCGTTGCGGGGTTATCCGATCCGAAGGGCAGTTTTGATGTTCAGACTTCCTGTACAGGAATTCTGAACTGAGAAGATCCGGCATTCGGGGCAACCGTGGAAACGATAAAAATCCCGATTGGCCGTGCCGATCGCCAGATATGCCTGATACTGCTTAAGTAATAGCCGATGGCCAAGATGTTTCCACCATGCCCGGGAACACCGCAGGTTCGCCTCGCCACGTACCATGCAGGGAATGTTTAGACGTCGGCAAGCCCACAAGGCCTGCAGGCAGGTCTTCACAACCCAGCCGTTCACGAGGACCACATCCGGCTTTTCCCGTTTCAGGACATCATATAATTCCGGAGTGTCGCAACCGTCGAACCGGCTGACGCCTGGATTCCGGGCAACATTCTTCAGGACCGTATAGGCGTAGCCTTCGAGCAGCGGGGTATCCCAGGCGAACGGCACGCCAAACCCTGTCCCTTGCTGGGCTGCATCCAGAATCATGGCATACTGTTCCTTTTTGGCCTCCGGCATGAGTTTGTATTGGAAAAAACAATACCAGATTGAAAGTATCGTAAAGCGTAAGCCCCCTGTGAACCCACCT
>DIZZ01000285.1 GCA_002428045.1 Verrucomicrobia bacterium UBA6015 | reverse complement strand
GGTTAGGTGTTCCCCTTTGAATGTGACATTCACCTCATGCTTGACATCTGTGGTGATGTTGGCAGATCTTGCCGCTATCTCTATTGCCGTTCCGAATGAGAATTCTGTAATTTCCTGTGATTCGGCCCTCGTGAACCAAGAAGGAATGGCGTCGAGTGTCGTACTCAACGAATCCCTGGATCTCCCGATAGCATCGCGGAGCACTGCGACTTTTTCGCTTGCATCCACAGATGCATCTATAGCTGCGACTAGGGCTGAGTAGAGCGCCCTGAATTTCAGAACTGCGGTGCTTCTAATCTCTTTCTTGACTACTTCTAGGTTCTGGCTCGTGCGCCGCCATAGCCAGCTAGTTATCATGCGCGCGAAGTTCTCGTAGCTGTCTTCCGACAGTTCGCGCTGCAGTGCATATGTCTCGAGTGCCGATATTGAGTAATCAAGTAGTGCTTTTGCTTTGCCCCCGCCCTCCTGCATGTTCTTCATATCTTGATCGAGAGACGCGATCTGCAACCACTCGTCATTGATTTCGGCGATGACGGCTTCGTAGCCTTCCGTGAACGTCCCTAAGGCCTTGTCTACATGCCGCCATTCGTCATCAGGCAGCCATGCCAACTCCTTTCGCCAATAGTCATTGCTCGATAACTTTTTTGTGCCAGTAGTAGCAGTGGTGAGGAGTTGTTCCTTTGATGCTGCAGTTCTAATTGTATCCGGCAGCAAGCCATGTCGAATTCGCGTCCCCAAGTAACCGTTCAACCCCTTCTCTCCGAATGTGAACTCATCTCGCAACATTGAGACGAGTTTGTGAAACGTCATGTTCTTGTCGTTGAGGGTTAGATCGAGCAGGTGTACCGACGACGCACCTGTCACTATGAGGTCCCTCGGGAGCACTTCATATACTTTCGCAAGCTCCTGCTCGTCGGGGCAATCAGAGTAGTCAGCTTGTTTAAGTTCTAGGAATCTCTCAAACGCGTTGCGATAAGCAGCTGATCGAGAATCACGGAATGATGAAGTATCGGCATATATACGGCTGTGATCGACGTGGGTCACGGCCTCTCGGATTACCTGTTCCTTCGTGATCTCCTTGATCTCGCCGGCAAGGTGCTCTTTTGATATGCCTGCATCTATAAGGCGTGAGCAAATACTGACACGACAGTCTTCAATGTCTTTTTTGTCCTTAAATAGCAGGGACAGCTTCATCACGTCTTGGGTGCAAACATGCTCCAAGAAATAAGTAGTCCGCGTATCCAGTGCACCTGGATGTGGGGGTGCAATCTCCAATGGGTGCTGAACGCACCTGTTGAGAAGGAATTTCTCAAAAGCATACCGAAGTGTCGAATCAAACCTGTTATCAATCAATCGCGAATGTAGCGAAAGTGCGATAGGAACACTGGTTGAACTTGAGCCTTCGATTGCATCTCTAGCTGCTTTGCAGATTCGCTGTGTGTCAAACTGGCGAGCCACATTGATGTTCCTGAGCGACGCGTTCACGAACAGGTCGATGGCTTCCTCTGTTCTTCCAATGTCGATATATGCACCAGTCAGTAGTATCGTGGCATCATATGAAATGAGCTGATCATCGCTATTTACAAGTTGTTCTAAAATGTTTACTGAGGCATTCGTGTCTCCCATCTCGATCAACATGATTGCCCGATACTTCTGGCACCGTTCTGCAACGAGCTCGGTGAATTCCGGACCGTCGAGGCGGCTCAGATTTTTAGTGTGCATCACGTCCAGAAGTTCAAGAGAAAGTGATGAGCCTACCGCGGTACGGCATGACTGTAGGTATCGGTCCCGAAGAGATTCCGGTAGATGCAAGACTTTTCGCGGGGTGTTTACTTCGGAATACGCTTCCGACAGGGCTGCTAGAAGTGAATCCGATTCTCGATCTACGTAGCTGCTTTCGCGAGATATCAAGAAGTGAAGTTCCTGAAACCAAGGGATCTCACAGTAACTGTGGCTGATCGTAAGGAGACGAGACAAGGCCTTTTGATAGCCCGATTTTTTTGTTAGCACTATTTTCAAGTCCGCGAGAAGTTCGCCTAAGAGCCCCTCAAAAGGTGAACATCCATTTCTGGTTGCTGCTTTGGCGATCACCTCAAATTCAGTGAAACTTGGCGTAAAAGGGGGAGGCTTTACCGCCGTAAAGACATCCGCATACCGTCCTGCGCTGTAGAAGTCAACGAGGCGGATGGCGTTCTCATTATGAGTCCACGGTCGTTCGATTCCATGGCACGAAGCAAGGCCATCAAGGATTGTGGAGTTGATATGCTCCACTAGCTTTTCAAGAGAGTCCTTGACGGCCGTTTTGATCTCTTGGTGCTCGGAGTCGATCGAACTTGCAGCGAAGTTTAGCAGGGCCTTGTAGGCATCGATAATTGATGCATTCTTCTCGAAGTTCAGTATGCTCGCATAGTCAACCTTGTGCTCGAATGAGAAGTCGCGTGGCACCAGCTTGTAAATGAGTATATCTCGCAACCCACCTTGAAAGTTCCGTAACAGTTGTTTCCTTAGAGATATGCTACTCGAAATAAACATAGAGCTATCATCAGCCCTGTTCATTATGTGCCTAGCAATTACGGGAAATAAGTGGGTGTCTTTGCCGTCAGAGAGAGTTCGTGTCAAAAAATCCTGTGCGGCAGCTTGTAAACCACTTGCCTTTAGCACGGATCCCCGGAGCCCTATAGACCAAGTTGATATACCACAAAGCAAGTCAATTTCATCAAGCAATGCGATACTCTCGTCGTGTTTCTCGAGGAGAATGGCCGTCGACAGCAACTTTTCTAATCTGCAGAACTTATTCAGCTTGTCCTTGTGATGCAATAGAATAGCAACAATCCAGCTGGCACTGGACGCAATCTTCGTCGGAGGCGCAATTGGATGGTAGAAGTTTTTAATGATGCCCTTTGACGTAAGATCAATTATTGGCAAAAAGAACGGATGTCTTTCCACTCGATGTAGGCTGGTGCAGATATTTTTTGGACTGAGTTGCGTAAAATAGGCTTCTCTGACTCGTTTTGCACCACCTGACTCGCTAAGAGCTTTTGACAGAACCGATTGCTTCTTGTGAAGACTCTTGGATGCCTGCTTCCGATGTACAGCTGATCCGTGTTGTTTCTTCCTTTTTTTTGGCATCAATGACTCCCTCTTTGACTCTCGAACATTTGCTCTTGCTGCGCAGTATTTCTCGTTTCTACCCTGCCAAATATTGACCTTCGCTGACTTCGCGGGCTTGGCCCATGGCGACTAGGGTTTTTAGGAGTTCTTCTACGCGATCTTTGCGGGCACGGATGAACTGGCGGGCGATGGTTTCGCCGCTTGCTGGACCCGGTTGGGTGGAGAGGACTTCGCGCAGGATGCGGACCTGGTCCGGGAGGGAGGTTGGCCAGGGCTGAGAAGAAGACTGCAGACTGCAGACCGCAGACTGTAGACCGGCTGAGTCTGCGGTCTGTAGTCTGCCGTCTGCGGTCTCGTCGCCGAGGGCGATGGTGGTTTGGGTGGCGGTCTTGTTCTGGAAGTCGGGGCGTAGCCAGCGGATTTTGCCCTGGGCTTCTTCTGCCGCGCGTTCGGCGTTTAGGGCGACTAGGCGGTCGAGGATCTCGGCGTCGGTTGAAGAGGGCAGGCGGGACGCCTGCGGTCCCAGCGAAGAGGCCGAGCTGGGGCTCGGCGTTCCCAGGGCTAGATCGGGCCAGCCGTAGGCGGCGAAGACGGCGCGGTCGAGGTCGTCGTGGAGCTGCTTGAGGACGGAGACGAGGCCTTGCTCGTGGATGATCTTGTCTTTGGCGGTCAAGGCCTCGCCGCTGCGCAGCTTCTCCAGCACGTTGTACATGCCGGTCATCGTTAAATCGGGGTGCTGTGCCTGCTGACGCTTGCGGTGCGCGTCCAGTTGCTCGGCCAGCTCGCGTATGCGCTGTTTCTGTTCGTCCGTGGCATCGGGGAATGGGAAGGTTTCGAAACAGCGGGTCTTGACATAGACAGGGTCGTTTCCTACCCCTAGATGACCACCCGAAGAAAGAGCCCAGCAGACATGGATATGACTGCTGAGAATGCCAAGCGCAAAGGCATCATCCAGAGCAATGTTGATCAGTTTGTTGTCCGGCAGAATGGACTGATCAAGGAAGGCGAAGAAACGGTGTTTTGCGGTCTCGACGGTGGCGATGTAGCGGGTAAGACCTGCCAACGCAGGCCGGAAGTTGCCGCGTGGCTCGCCATGTATCCACCAGTTATCGCGATAACCTTTGCGGCTGTTCTGGTCGCGTTCCGGTTTTACACGCTCCAGCACCCACTGATAGATGGCCGGGAATTTCGTTCTGACTTCAGTTTCGGTAAGGCCGAACAGATCGATAACCATGACGTCTCGTGGTGTTGCGGTCAAATCGCGGCCATTGCGATAGGCACGAATGACATGCTCCGCACCTTCAACGGTTCCAAGCCCCAGTTTCGATGCATCTTCAGGAGACACGATGAAACCGGAGCCTATCAACTGGACTCCCCTGCAACTCAAGCCCTGATTCGCCATCAACGGCACCGCGCCAGCCACATCAGCACCCACGGTCAGGTCAGCCCAGATCTTTCCGGTTTTCGTCGCGAGTTCGATATCATACCCATCGCCGTCGCCTTCGACCTCGGACGTGACGTTTTGCAGCAGCCCCTTGTGTTCCCCGGCGGCGGCGGCGGTCATGGCGATGCGGACGGCGGCACCGTCGGCGGCATCGACCCACGGGTGGTCGGGTATGGCAAAGCAGATGGAAAGCGTTCCCGGTTCTTTGTCTTCAGTCTTCCTGCTCCCGTTGTCAAGTCCTGCAGTCTGTGGTCTGCCGTCTGTAGCCCCCATCCACCGTTCCAGCACCCTCCGGTTGAAGGTCTGGCGCAGGCTGTTGGTGGTGACGAAGCCGAAGCGCTGGATCTTGCCCGCCCGTGCCAGGTCGGCGGCGTGGTTCCACCAGTACATGACGAAATCGCTGGATTCGCCGACATCATTATGGATGCTCCGCACGGTCTCGGTGTAGCCATCGCCCAAAGCATCGCGCATGCGTGCCGTCCCGATGAACGGCGGGTTGCCGACGATGTAGTCGGCTTCGGGCCATTCGGCTTTGCGGGGGTTGATGTATTTATAGACCGGAATGCGGGCGGTTTCATCTGGCACTTCGTTGCCGGTAACCGGATGCGGCTTGGTGGTGCGGCCATCCCAGTGGGTGACGGGGTTGCCGTGCTCGTCCACGACTTCCTCCACGGAGTCCCATTCGATGAGGGCATCGCGGCATTCGATGTTGTGGAAGTTGCGGATGATGGGCTGCGGCGGCTGGACGTTGCCATGGTTGCGGAAGTGCCATTGCAGGGTCCCGATCCAGAGGACCAGCTCGGCAATGGCGGCGGCGCGTGGATTGATTTCGAGTCCCAGCAACTGGTGGGGACCAACGGTCTCGCCCGCCATCTGGAGCACGGTCTGGTGTTCGCCCAGTGAATTCAGGGTGTCGAATACCTCGCCCTCGATGCGCTTGAGGTGCTCGAGGGTGACGTAGAGGAAGTTGCCGCTACCACAGGCGGGATCAAGAATGCGGATGTGGCAGAGCTTCTGATGGAATTTCTGCACCTCGGCGACGGCTTGCTTGATCTCCCCCTGATTGGCGAGGGCGACGGCAGCCACCTGCACAGCCTGCCACTCCTCGCGGATGGGATTGATGATGGTGGGCATGACCAGTCGCTCGACGTAGGCGCGCGGGGTGTAATGCGCCCCGAGCTTGTGGCGTTCGATAGGGTCGAGCGCGCGTTCGAGCAGGGTGCCGAAAATGGCAGGTTCGACATCGCGCCAGTCGGACTTGGCGGCTTCGATCAGGAGCTGCACCTGATCGCGGGTCAGGGCAATGGCGGACGCATCCTGGAACAGCCCGCCATTGAACTTGAGAATGTTGGTGCGTAGGGTGGTGGAGAACCCGCCCCGGTTCATGCGGTCCCAGAGCTCCTCCACCATGGGAACGAAATGCTCGGGGGTTTCGCGCAGGCTATCGAGCAGACCGGTGAAGCCGCCGCGCATGAGCAGGCCGACATCCTCGGCAAACATGGTGAAGAGGCAGCGCATCAGGAAGGCGGCTGCCTTGTCGGCGGGGTGTCCGGCTTTTTCCAGCGAGACGGCCAGCTTGGCAAGCTGTGTGGCGATTTCGCGAGTGACGCGCGCGCTGCGTTTGGTGGGATCCAGCGAGGCAGGATCCGTCCAGACGGATTTGAGCCGGTCCCGGATATCGGCGCGTTTGAGGTCGGACAGGAAAATACGGTGACTACCGGGGGCCGGGAACGGAATATAGGTGCCGCCGGTGCAGGAGAACTCCGAAAACAGTTCGATCGAGTGGCCGACATCCACGATGACCAGGAAAGGCGGACGGCCCTCATCGGTATGCAAGGCGCGGATATACTGCTCCGCCTGGCCGCGCGCGCGCAGCATCGCGTCGTCCCAGACGCCACTGCCCCGGCGACCGTGGCCGGTCTTGAGTTTGCGTTTCAGCTCGCGGGCGGCTTCGGAGAGGGTTTCCCCGTCATCCGGCGCATCCGTACCCTGCTTGGCTTCCAGCACGAAACAGCCGCGCTTGTACAGGTCGATAAAGCCGGAACTGGTTTTGCCGTCGCCATGCTGGAACGTGACCGCCCGCTCGAAGATGTAGGCATTCTGGCTGTTGTCGGGCGTTGCCGGATTCGGGTGAGGCACGCCGATCAGATCGCACAGTTCGGAAATGAAAAGCTGGTGGTTGGAACGTTCCGCGGCACCGGATTGCCCCCATCGCTCGATGAACGCAGAAACCGTCGTCATGTCGTCTGTTGTTGTGCCTGTCATGCCCGGGGAGTACACCGTTCTGTAATGTTTTGCCACCGATGCCAGCAGTCTATGCACATCCCGTATAACATTCAAATCAAATCAGGAGGGCGAGACTCCTGTCGAGCCGTGCCCGTCGAACGCCGCCCGGCTGCACCAATGAATGTAATTGACACATCGCTGGTGGTATTTTAGTAGTCGTTCAAAAATAAACTTTACATTATACGGAAAAACCGACGAAGTGGTGCCGATTAAGGGTATCCGGTTAAGGGTTGGGATAAAGTGTGCGAGTAAGAGTGGAACGTCAAGAACGGGTTCCACCCCGTCCGCGTCGTGCAAGCCATTGCCGTGCCCCGTACCCGGAGCATCCTGCTCTGGATGGGAAAGCCAATGGCATAGCCAAGAGAATAAATAACGCAGGGCAACGGCACCGTTTTTGCAGCCGGGCGGGGTTCGACGGGCGCGGCTCGCCC
>DIZZ01000050.1:882-5602 GCA_002428045.1 Verrucomicrobia bacterium UBA6015 | reverse complement strand
TGATGAACGTGGGTCCGACCGGCAGGGGCGAGATCGACTACCGGGCCAGCGCCTGTCTGGAAGGGCTTGGCCAGTGGATGCACTATAATGGCCGCTCGATCTGCGGGTGCGGGACGGCTCCTGCCGGCATGCAGGCCCCGGTGGATTGCCGCTATACCTACAATCCTACAGCCAATAGGATCTATCTGCACCTGTTCGCCTGGCCCTTTAATGCGGTGCACCTGCCCGGCATGGCGGGACGCGTCAAATATGCACAGTTCCTGCATGATGCCAGCGAGGTGATCATTCGCGAACCGCAGCAGACGGAACATTCCAATTTGTCGGAGAAGNNGTGGTGAAGCCGAACATCGAGATTCCTGTCATCGAGTTGTTCCTGCGGTGAGTGCAGAGGTGAGCGCTGTGGTGATCAGGAAGGTTAGCCTTAACGGCATGGCCGGTCGTGCGGATGTCATACGCCCGTGGATCCAGGCACTCAATAACCGTGAACTGGTGCTGGAGAAGGCGGGCTTCATTTTCAAGGCTGGCTTGGCCGACGGGGGGCATTTCATGCTCGCCGTCGAGCCATGCCTGATCCAGGGNNTACAACATGCATCTGCCGACAAGGAGGCTGCGACGCTGGTCGGCAATGTGGATGCTAAAGGAGTGTTCACGATTGCCTTCAAAGCCTCCTCGCTTAAGCTGGGAGACGATGAAAAATCGCGGTACCTAGCGGTGTACCGCGCGTTCGCACGTCTGCTGCTAGACCAAGGGTATGCAGGGGAGGGGATCCTGGATGATGTCACCCAATGTGTATTGGCTGAGATCGGCCGATCCCCGGCCCCTTGCACCCTAGCGGAGCTGGCGACCTAGAGGTCGCGCAGTCCGATATTATCCTTGCGGGTCAGTTTCGAGATGATCACTAGGGTCAGGAAACTGAGCGGTATGGAAATGATCGCCGGATTATCCAGCGCATGCAGTGCCGTCGACGGATCCAGCTTGTACTGCTTGTACATGCTGGGGGATGTCAGAATGATCCCGAGCGCAGACACCATGCCCACACCGATCGACCACGCGATGCCCTTGGCTGTGGTGCCCTTCCAGAAAAGCAGCATCACAATCGCGGGAAGGTTGGCGGATGCCGCGACGGCGAAGGCCCAGCCCACGAGGAACGCCACATTCATCCCCTTGAAGGCGATGCCCAGTAGAATGGCAATCAATCCCACGACAAAGGCGGCGATCTTGCCTGCTTTTACCTTGCCGTTATCGGAGAGCTGGATGCCCATGAAGTGGTTCATAAGGTCATGTGCTACGGCACCCGAGGCGGCAACAATCAGCCCGGATACCGTGCCTAGCACGGTGGCGAAGGCGATGGCCGAGATGATCGAGAACAGGACCAGGCTGAACGACTTGGCCAGCAGCGGGGCCGACATGTTGCTGCTGCCGACATCCACGACACCCAGCGTCATCGCGCCAAACCCCATGAACAACGTCAACACATAAAAGAAGCCGATCGAGGCAATCGCCACAATCGTCGATTTGCGGGCATCGCGTTGCGACGGCACGGTGTAGTAGCGAATCAGGATATGCGGCAGGGCGGCTGTTCCGCAGAACAGCGCGAGCATCAGCGAGATGAAATCCAGCTTCCCCATGGGTGTTTTGACCGAGAATTTCTGTCCCGGAATAAGCAGATCAGCACCGGACGTAACCTGCGGGCAATACACCACGACCTGGTCGCTGCCGTCGGTTAACTTGGCAGCCTTGCCATCGGGGTAGCGAACCACGTCGGACCGTGAGATGGAGGAGAAGTAGGAGAAAATCCCCAGGCTGCCGGTCTTCGTGATGGGATTCCCCGCCTCGTCCACGAGCTTTGACAGATAGCCGACGGGCTTGAACAGTCCATCGGACTTGGGTGCTCCATTGAACAGAATCTGTCCATCGGCCGTCGTGGTTTTCGACTGCGCCTGCTCCAGTGAGCCTTCACGCAGGATCCACCAGTTGGACCGCTTCTGATGATCGAGCTTGATGAACGATAGCCCTGTTTTTGCGTCATCGATCCGGCCTGCGAACGTATACTCCGGCAGTGTCCCGGCCATCGCCTCCGCAGCGGGCAGCGCCTGGGGGAAGAAGGTGGCTTCATCCGGCTCGGTCGAAAGCCCTTTCTTCAACACCATGAACGAGAGTACGGTTGAAAAGATAATTAGCAATGATCCCTTGAGAAACTGCACATAGGTGGTCGAGGTCATGCCAGCGGTGGCCACAATCGTTATGACGATCGTGCCAACCATGATAACGCCCATCCAGTGTGGCAGCCCGAGTAGCGGTGTAACGAGATCGCCTGCACCAACCATCTGCGGGATAAGGTAGAAAACGGATACGGCTAGGGTGCTGATCGCCGCCATTAACTGGATCCCCTTCGAGTTGAACCGCGAGTCGAGCGCATCGGTGAATGTATAGGTTCCCAGCCGTTTCATGGGTTCGGCAACCACGAATAGCGCCACGATCCAACCCGCAAGATAGCCGATAGAGTATAGGAACCCATCGTAGCCTGCGGTGGCGATCAGACCGCAAATCCCGAGGAAAGAGGCGGCTGAAAGATAATCACCGGCAAAGGCGATCCCGTTGACAAACCAGTGGATGGTTCCGCCAGCCGCAAAATACCCCGAGGCTGACTTCGCCTTGCGGGCATAATAGAACGACAAACCGAGGACAAACCCTACAAACGCGACAAAAATCGCGATGGCGATCGGACTAGCGGTATAATTCATTTCGACACTCCTGATGCATTCATTTCGTCTTCTTTACGCGTGCAGACATGGTTGTATATAACGCCAAGGATGATCGCGAAGAGAATCAGTCCCGTCCCATACACAATGGCCAGATTCACACCCGCCAGTGCCGTCTTCTTCATCAGAAGAGGGCTGTACACAGCGATGCCGACGAAACCGGCATAGATGATTCCATAGAGTAGGAAAAGCTTGATTCCTAGGCGGGCCTTCCATTCGGAAGCCTTGTCCTTGGTCTGTTTTGCCGCTGGCGCGTGAAGCATAATTGTTCCTTCCGATTTAATCACCTAACTTAGTCTAACTGAACAGTATACGTTCGCCGGATGAAAATAAAGAGAATTTTGTCTTATTCTACTCGAACAGTGGCGTTGAGAAATAGCGCTCGCCCGCATCTGGCAAAACGACAACAATAGTCTTGTTGGCAAATTCAGCATCCTTGGACAACCGGATGGCCACGGCGGCCGCCGCGCCGCAGGAGATCCCCGAAAGCAGACCTTCCTCGCTGGCCAGGCGTCTTCCGATTTCAAAGGCTTCGGCATTGGTTACTGTTTCAACGCGGTCAATCACGCTGAGATCCAGCGTACGGGGGATGAATCCCGCCCCGATCCCCTGGATCTTGTGCGGTCCGGGTTTGAGGGGCTGATTGCTGCGGGTCTGGGTGATGACGGGACTGTCGGCTGGTTCGACCGCGACCGTGATGATCGTCTTCTGGCGATCCAGCTTGAAGTACTGCGAGATCCCGCTGATGGTTCCGCCAGTACCCACCCCCGCAACAAGCACATCGACCTTTCCGTCGAGTGCGTCCCAGATTTCCGGCCCGGTGGTTTTACGGTGAATGGCGGGGTTCGCCGGATTTTCAAATTGCTGCGGCATGAAATAGCGGTCGGGCTCCTCGGCGGCCAATTGGGTCGCGGCCTGAATCGCGCCGGGCATACCCTTTGCCGCCTCGGTCAGGATCAGGTTTGCACCAAACGCCTTCAGCACCTTGCGGCGTTCAATGCTCATGCTCTCCGGCATGCAAAGCGTGACCTTGTAGCCACGGGCTGCCCCCACAAAAGCCAATGCAATGCCGGTGTTGCCGCTGGTTGGTTCAATGATCTCCATGCCGGGCTTGAGCACACCCCGTTTCTCTGCGTCCCAGATCATGTTCGCCCCGATCCGGCATTTCACGGAATAGGCNNGGATTGCGCCCCTCGATTTTGGCGTAAACAGTGGCCGTTGGATCGCTGATATGGTTGAGCCGTACCAGCGGGGTGTTTCCGATGGACAGTGAATTGTCTGCGAATGCCTTCATTGATAATCTCCTTGTTTATTCACAACTAATGTAGTCATGTTTGTTATATATTAACTTAAGACTGATTTGTCAATCGATAATCGTTGAAAAAATCAGGAGATCGGGGCCGGGGCCGCTTCGACGATCACGCGGTTCCCTTCTACCGAAGTGACTCGAACCGGCCTATCGGTGTCAATCATTTCGCCCTGCGTCATCACATCAATACGGCGATTGTCGATCTCGACAAAACCGGACGGACGAAGTGGCGAGCGGGTGATTCCGGTTTTCCCGACAAGGATCACCAGCGAGTCATCGGCGCTCTTGGCATCCTTTAAGTCAAGGCTATCGGTCATTTGCCGGCCGATCGCCGTTCGCGGGAAAATCCTGATCCACAAGAGCATGACGATTCCAACCAAGCCGATCATGCCGACGGCGATCATGGCGGCAATTCCGGGAGGGAAGATGGTAAACCCGAGAATGCCAGCGATCACGAGTGACAGTGCGCCAATGACGCCTAGTACGCCGCCGGGAACAAAGATTTCAGCACCGATAAGCATCATTCCGGCAATAATGAAAACGAGAAAGGATTGAATCATGATGACTCCATTTGTTTAAGTATGTCGCGAGCACATTCCGTCGGGTGTTTGCTGATTGATCATTCTGGAATCGTGAGCGTCTGCAAGTC
>DIZZ01000050.1:701-828 GCA_002428045.1 Verrucomicrobia bacterium UBA6015 | reverse complement strand
ACCATTTGCTATTGGATGGAATCACATGCCAAGGGGCGTAAGGGGTGCTGCATTTGTTCAGCATCCGCTCGTAGGCATCCTCATATTCCGGCCAGCGTTTCCGTTCCTCGAGGTCGGCCTTGTTGAA
>DIZZ01000050.1:0-685 GCA_002428045.1 Verrucomicrobia bacterium UBA6015 | reverse complement strand
CCATCAGGCGCTCGCGCTGCTCCGCGTAGCTGATGTGCAGGAAGAGCTTGATGATCACTACCCCGTTGTCGGCGAGGTAGCGTTCGAAATCGTTGATCTGTACATATCGTCTCTTGATCACCGCCATCGGTGCCAGCTCATGCACACGGGCAATCAGAACGTCCTCATAATGCGAGCGGTTGAACACGCGAATCATTCCTTTGGCGGGCACTTCCTTGTGGATGCGCCAGAGGTAGCCATGGGCCAGTTCCTCGTCCGTCGGCTTCTTGAAGCAGGTGACCTGCACGCCCTGGGGGTTAAGGGGGCCGAACACATTACGGATCAGTCCATCTTTTCCGCCGGTATCCATGGCCTGAAGCACCACAAGCACACCTTGTTTCGACTGTGCGTAAAGCCGTTCCTGCAGTTCGTTCAACGTCTTGCGCATGGATAGCAGTTCCGCCTCAGCCGTTTCGCGGTCCTTCATTCCGTCGCGCGATTCGGGGTCGAACTGTGTTATCCTTACGGCTTGTGAACCGTCGATGCGTACGGATTTGATCGCTGAGTTTGTCGCCGTCTGTTTGCTCATTTTATCGTCTCCTTGTAAAAAACGCGACTACCTTATCATAGCCGATTTGCAAATACCACCGCTGAATTCGCCAGGGCAGACGCAGGATAGTCGCTAGGGCAGATTCCCGCTTAAGCC
>DIZZ01000023.1 GCA_002428045.1 Verrucomicrobia bacterium UBA6015 | reverse complement strand
ACAGCGCCTGTTTCAATCCACGCCCCCGGGAAGGGGGCGACGTGCAAGAATAGACGAATGCTGAACTATGAGATGTTTCAATCCACGCCCCCGCGAAGGGGGCGACGCCTGACCGCTTTCCGGAGTGAGTTCCGTAGTTCCGTTTCAATCCACGCCCCCGCGAAGGGGGCGACGACGCTGAATGCGATGCTGGATGTGCTTTGCGAGTTTCAATCCACGCCCCCGCGAAGGGGGCGACCGATAAGAACGCCAACCACTAAGCCAACGACCAGTTTCAATCCACGCCCCCGCGAAGGGGGCGACTCCTTTAGTCGCGCGTAATCGCCCACTCGATAAGTTTCAATCCACGCCCCCGCGAAGGGGGCGACTCTGTTCATATAAAGTATTGCGCCAGAGGAACGCAAGCTTCTTCTTCCGCGAACCACTCCAGACAGAATGGAAACACAGCCGGCACGGCCTAAGCAGCCACTCATTTTGAGTCTCTATTCCATTATCAATGAACCGCTTACAACGCCTCCGCGAACCGCCTAGGAAAATGCTGAGCGTTTGGGGTTCGCGGAACCTGAAATCGCGCATCAAATGACAAGGGGATCGTTGCGTAAATCGAGCGTCGGTTTGGCTCCGACGTGCTCAACCCGCCGCTGCCAGCTTGTCCCCAGATAGTAGAACCGCAGACTATCCTGCGCCGGATCGATCAATTCAGTTAGGCGGTGTTTCAGCACCGCCCACTGCGCCGGATCAATGTCGCACTCGAAGACCGAGTTCTGCACACGCTGCCCATAATCCAGGCAGGCTTTGGCCGCCCGCCGCAAACGCGTCCGGCCTGCCCGGTCAATCGTGGATACATCATAACTGATCAACATCATCATCTTTTCTTCTCACTTCCAGATGACCGGCGGATAGCCATCGATATCGCCACGAATATACCGGGCCAGAAGCAACGCCTGGAGATGAAAGAACAGCCCCAGCGGTGCGCTCTCATTCAGGAACGGATGCACCATCTCCTCCTGTTTACGTTTCTGGTACGCCACGAGCAGTGACTTGCGCGTATCATCGGTCATTTCCACAGCCCCCGATTCGGTCTGCTTGAAACCGTTCGCCTGCACCTGCCGCAGATTGACCAGGGAGAGTGCCAGCCGATCAGCGAAGAACGGGCGGAATTCTTCCATCAGATCAAGCGCCAGACTGGGCCGTCCTGACCGGTCGCGATGCAGAAAGCCAACTTGCGGATCAAGCCCCACGGCCTCAAGTGCCCCCGTGCAGTCATGCGCCAGCAAGGTGTAAATAAATGAAAGCAGTGCATTCATATTATCCAACGGCGGTCGGCGATTACGCTCCCGGAAGAAGAACGCTTCCTTCTGTGCTGTTATCAACCGGTCAAACACACTGAAATAGCGGCGACTGATGTCCCCTTCCTTTCCACGAACTACATCAAGATCGTCGTCCCGCTGCAACCCGCGCATCAGCCCCCCGATCTGATCCGCCTCCTGCTCCACGGCCTCCATGCCATCCTTCCCCCCGTGGTCCCGCGCCGCCCGCATCAACACCGTGCGCGCATTCGCGGCTTTACCCAGCAAAAAGGACTGGGCCAGCCGGACACACTCCGCCGGATCATCCGCCATGCGGTACTGCCGTCGGCGCAGCAGCACATTACCATTTACCGGGCCGCTCACTCGTGCCAGGAATCGTCCGTTCTCGCTGAGAAAGCTGATCAGGACATTATTTTGTGCGCAATGATGCATCAGGAACGGGCTGCACATAACGTTCCCAAAACCGACGATTCCGCCCAGCGTATGCACTGGAATGCGCATACGCACCTCACGTTCCACACTCACCACCACCGATTCGCCTTCCTTGCTCAGATAGGCTCCCTGCGTGGTAACAAACAGCGTATTCAGGTATTTCTTCATGGTTCCGTCTCAAGAGAATGCGCGACTGCATCCTGCAGATAGCGTCGCGCCGATTTTCGCCCATTGGTTGTCGCGGGCATACATTCAGACATCAGCGAGCAGTTCTCGCACTTCTTATCATACACCGCTGGCGGCGTAACCCCTGCATCAATCAGGGCATGCAACCGCTTGGCAGTACGGGTCGTCAACTCCCGCAGACGGTCATCCAGGGGCACATCCTTGCGGCGGCGGGTGGTTCCGTAAAACAAGGCACCTTCCAGAATTGTACAGCCAAGCATTTCCTCCAGACACATGGCCTGGGCGCAAAGCTGCACCTCGTCACACGCGTCCGCTTTCGGCTTGCCTCGCTTATACTCCACCGGAAAAACGGTCCATCGGCCAGCCAATGCGCTTATCACAACACCATCATCCGCACCGTGCGCCCGGTGCAGTTCGACCACATCCGCCACCCCGATCAGCCCCAGCGCCAACGAACGCAGCCGCAGGCCGCGCAAAATCCGCACATCCCCGCGCGACTCGGAATCCGCCTCATGCACACGCTCATGCATAATCCGCCCTTCAGCAGTCAGCCGATTCTCGCTCCAGATCTGCTCGATATGGATCAATGCACACTGCCGCTCACAGAAAATCAAGTGCTGCAAGGCGGAAATCGGCAGAAGGTCATCTTCTGTAAACATAAGCACCTTTCTTCGTCACGCAACGGAGTGGAGTCAGCTCGCCACCTGCCCACCCCAGGCACTGCATGTACGCAGTTTCCGGTCAAGCACCTCTTCAATACGTTCAAACTCCTGAAAAAAGATGGAAACCAGTTTTTTTCCGGTTGACTGATACAGCGTCTGTTTCTTTAGCATACCGATCTTGTAGTCAGCCGTATCCATGCCCCAGTACTCGATATAGACGTCGAATTCGGGCAGGTAGAAATCGGGGCGGATCGCGTATCCGTCAATAATCCGGAAACGCTCATCATAGCGGTAAGCAACACCGTTGGCGGAAAGCCACTCGGCAATACGCCGCTCGCCGCGCGACTGAACCAACGTACCGTCCTTGGCACGAATGGTCTTGTTTAATTCTACCTTTATGTCGAAGTTTCGCCGCTCAACGAACTTTTCATCGAAGCAGTTGTCGCAATACACACGCTGGAATGCCCGTTGGCTGCGTGCAAATTCATCCGTGGCCACCTGCGTGCCGCACCGCTGGCAGAGGTGTACGGCTTGCTCCTCTGCGATACGCACTGCTTCTCGAATAACCTCTATGGCCTTCGCCGCATCGCGGCGGTTGTACTCCTTCTCGATAGGATTCACGGCTATATCCTCAAGGTCGTCCAAGGCGGAGCTGGCATCTGCCCCGTAAGCAGACAAGGTCTTGATCGCATATTGCCGGACCTGCGGATGCGGGTCTAGCAAGCGCGCATGTAAAGCGGGCACGGCATCGCGTGCATCCACCAGCCCTGCCAACTTACCAATGGCGGACACGGCCAGACGGCGGACCTCGCCAGAGGGCTTGCCGAGCAAATCAAGCAACTCGGGCAAGCCTGCCGGCTCACCTGCCCGCCCGAGCTCAACCGCCCGGGCGGACAGGGCTTTCTCAATGGAACGATCCATACAACCTCATATCATCTCGATCATCTCCACACCTGCAGGCGGCTTTCCAACCGTGACGGTGTAATCGGAGAAGGCGCGCGGAGGGGCATCGGCAAGCGACTCGTGCTTGTGCACCTTCACCAGATCGAACAGCTTCTGCGCGGGGGCATTACCGAGTTCGCTTTCGTGCTTGAACACGATCAATTTGCGTGGTGCCATCTCGCCGCGGGCTGCGGACCTATCATGATCGAACATGTTGATCAGGGCATCCCAGAAGAGTTTCAGGTCATCTTCCGAAAACCCGGTCTGCTTCGCCAACGGTGCGGAAATGAATCCATGCATCTCGTAGAGCCCGTAGGGAATGGTGAACTTACGCCCCATGGTGCGATTGTCACCGCCCTGCTTGTCAGCCTCAGCCTGCGTTGCCACGGCCATTCGCGTAATCGTATGCTCACCGCTGAAAATGCGATCAATGCTGCGGGCAAATCCGAACTGAACGGGACCACGAACCTGTCCACAGTTGAATTCTTTCAGCGACATCACCGCGCCAAACGTACGAATATCAAAGAAGTTCTTGCACATCCAGTCCCTGGCCTGCTCAACCGTCGTCTTGTTTTCCTTTTCTCCATCCGACAAAGCCTCATACGCTTTCTTTTGCTGATTGGTCAGTACTGCCTTCTCCTTGACGTAAATCTCGAATGGCGGTGCCTCATGCTTCACAAGTGTCACGAAATTGCGCACCTTGCGTTTCAGGCACACATCCGTGACCAGCCCATTGCCGGTTTCGGGATCAATGCGCGGCAGGTTGCCGGCATCGGGATCCCCGTTCGGATTCCCGTCCTTAACGTCAAACAGCAGCACAAACTCATACCGATTCTTGATTGCTTCACTCATACCGCATCCTCCCCTTCATTTGTTGTTTCAACTTCGCCAGTATCCTTCTTCGTGAAAAAGTCCTGTCTTTGATGATAGTAGCCGATTGCAAATCGCCCTTGATCCTCAATCCCAAGAATGGAAGGAACCCCCTGTGGCGGAATAAGGCCGACAACTTCCTGTTGTAGACGTTCCAGCCAAGTGGTGTTCTTTCCGCCATTACGGATTTTGGCGAGATGATGGATCGCCAAATCCTGAAGGCGCTTAAAAGTGACCAAGGGCGAACTTGCCGCCGCACCGAAATACGTATCGCGGATGGTCTTGTTCAATCCCCGCCCTTGCGCTTGCTCCTGTATCCGTTCCAGCACGGCAAACAGCCGCCCCAGAACATAACCCATGTTACCGAATTCCCTGTCCAGTGACACACCTACCTCCTTTGTTGTTGCCCTTGTAAGTCTCGCCTGACGGACGAGAACACCTTTGATCAGTGATGCGCGTTGATAGTCTATTTCCTGTACCGCCTTGCAACGCCTGATGGCATTGGCCAGCAACGTCCGGGGATATGCCCCGCCCGTCAGGACCGCACGCATGAAATCGCCGCCAAGATTCGGGGGAATGTTATCCGCCTTATGTTCAGTCGCTGTTGAAAGAAGCAACTGAAAGAGTGAGGCAAATTCCGGATCGTGCGGTGCGCGGATCATTTCGATATCTGCAAAATGCTGCACCATGCGCTCCTTGATATCCTTGACGTTCCCGTTATACCAGAAGCGCACAGACAGCCGGGATGCATTCGGAGCCAGCCCCAAAACATAAAATGCAATGTCGCCCTCCTGCGGAGGAATGCCTGTTTTCGCCGCCCCCAACAGCGACCGGATCTTATCATAACTCACCGACTCTTCGCCCTTCTTCGGATTCAGATAAGCTGGCAGATCCGACTCCAGGTCGCATGACTCTTTTGCCCAGAACACGGTGCTGGTGTCGCCCACCTGAAAGCGCTGCCGCTCCGATGCCAGGAGATAATTCAGGGCCGTTGTGTAGGCAAATTCTGCTTGAGAACCAATCGGTACGTTATACCCCTGCTCCTTCCCGTATGAGCAGAAGGCCCCAAGGTTGAATGACACGATATTGGCACCGCTGCTCTGTGCGCCCCACACACCTTTGATCGCCGTGTTCAGCCTGACAGGGACATCCAGTAGGCCACTTATGGCACAAGCCTGTCTTTTTCCTTCAGGCCGACTACGCTGCTTCAAAACACTGACAACAGCCGGGCGCTGACAAATAAGCCCCGCGTCACCATCCAGCGCAAAGGAAATGATACCGCCATCAGCCTCAACAGAAGGCCACTCGGGATGCGCAATGACGGCATCCTGCCCGTCGTTTTTTAGAAAGATCAACAATGCCTTCAATCCGTGATCGTCACAATCAGCGGCGAGATCCAATACCCGATCAATGAACGCCTTATGTTGCTCAACAGCGCGTTCCTGCAATCGCTCTAAATCTTTGTTTTTTTCGGGTAGTGCTATGCCGAGAGCATATGGCGCGGTATCCCAAAGTAAGTTGGAAGCAATGCCTGCGGCCCGTTTTACGCTCCTCGGGATTAATCGTTTTGCTCCCTGCCGGTTTTTGCCGGTACCCTCCCGTAAATTACGTAAATTCTGAAACGTTCCTTCTGCGCCAATGACCACAGCAAAATCAACCGCCTTCCGCTCAAAGCCAGGTGGCGCAACATCTACCGAAGGGTCATCTGCCAGCCGGTCATAATAATCTGCCAATGCCTTCAAGATCATGAGCGCACCTCTACATTCCTCAAGTCAATAACACCATTAGTCATGCTTGCGTGAAAGAATTGGGGCATGGCCTCATCCCCTGTCCGATCCATATCAAAGAGCATCCAGCCCAGATCGCGAGATTCTTGTAGCGGCACAATCGGTCCAGCATCCTTGGCTATGAACTCGAAATCCACGGGGAATTCTCGGCAGCCGAAGTAGGGACGGTGGAAGCATTGCCCAATCGAGGCACGGCGAATAAACATCTGTTCGAACTTGACGACATTGTCTTCCGATCCGGCTTTTTCGGTCATCTCAAAATCTGCGTGGATAACGTACGCCACATTCCGCAGGAAAAGCCCGGCCCGCTGCTGGCGTTCCTCTTCAACATAAAAGCCGAGGTCGCCCGTGCCCTTGTTCATGGCGGACTTGACCGATCCGGCGGGAACCACGCACCCTACTTCATTGCGCCGGACAGATTCCCATTTTACCGGGTTCAGCACATCGATCTGCAGAATCCTCCACCGAATGGCGGGCTTCCATAGAATCGCCTCGAGAATCCCTCGCGCCGACGATGGCGTCATGACCTCGTAGCTGACGCGTTCAACCTTCATCTCCGGCCGAGTAAAGCAGGCATTCGGCCCACTCACCCTCAACCGGAACGGATTGCTTTTTTGCATTTTATCCCCTTTCTATTCAATTAACGCTTCTGGTGCATACGAATCGATTTTACCTGGCGGCAAATAGCCGTACCGCTCGGAGTATAGGTTTTTGTTGTGGAGTACGCAGATGCCTGGCCAATCCTTCAGCATATGCGCGTGGTCGGCATCCAGCAGCATTTGGTGCTCGCACACAGGAATGCTGATCGTGAAACGCTGCAGCCTTCGCAAATGCCGCCGTTCATTCCACTTCTCATCCAGTAGTTTATCAACCGTCGCTTGCGCCTCGCCATACGGCACAATGATTGGGCGCTGCCAGTCGTCATCAATCATGCGGAAACGCTCAGCGGCGGTTCGAAAGGCATATTCCATTCTGCCCCCTAGCAACTCCAGAATCCGAGACTTATCCAAAGCATCACTTCCAAGCAGGAAAAAGCGCTGACCGAAGTAGCTCTGGAACGTTTGCGGGAGGAAAACGTTTGCCAGCCGATCCGGACGCAAGTATTCCCGAGCCAGGGAGGCAGGAGATTGCACATAACGCGGCTGATCCGGCGGCACAAAAACAATCGTTTTCCCGGTTGACAACCTCCCTTCCCGGTTGCAGCGCCCCGCCGCTTGTGCAATAGAGTCGAGCCCGGACAGCGCCCGGTATACGACAGGGAAATCCAAGTCCACCCCCGCCTCCACGAGCGACGTGCTGATGACGTACAACGGCAGGGGATCGTCCTTTAGACGCTTTCGAATTAAGGCCAGCACCTTGCTTCTATGTTCAGCACAAAGATTGGTCGTCAGGCAAAGCGTTTGCGCATCAGGTAATTGGCCCGCCAGATCCCGGCAGTCACTTTTGCGATTCAGCACACAGAGAACAGATTGCTTTTCCCATTGCAAATGATCAGCAACTGAATCATACGGAACCGGATCAAGCTCCTGCAAGACATCCACCTCAACACGCTTTAGACGTACAGACAGCGAGTCCGGTTGCCTGATGATTTCGGTGACGGACGGAAATCCCTCGCGGAACCTGAAATCGAAACTCGCGGATTGCGTCAAGACCGGCTGAGTCGCTGTACACATCACGGGAGTAACACCATAGTGCTGCTGCAATTCGCGGATGGCAAAAACGACCGGACGAAGGAATTCCGGCGGAAGACACTGCGCCTCATCAAAAATCACAACGCTATCGGCGATGTTGTGCAGTTTACCGGCAACGACTGGTCTTGGCGGCGTACAGCGATTCAAAGAACTGCACACTGGTGGTCACAATGATAGGCGCATCCCAATTCTCTGTCGCCAGGCGACTGCGTACGCTTTCCCGCGTCTCATCCTCATCAACAACGTTGCAGTGATGTTCAAGGATGGCTGACTCGAATCCCGCAATACTCCTGAATACATCAGCAGTCTGCTCAATAATGCTTGTATAGGGGATCACATAAATAATCCGCCGTTTGCCATGCTTGACGGCATGTCGTAATGCGAAAGCCATTGAGGCGAGGGTTTTTCCGCCGCCGGTTGGCACCGTTAAGGAGAAGGCAGTCGGATCAGATTCGGCGGCAGCCCGGCACTGCGCGAGCACTTCCGCACGAATGCGATTGACCTCTGTGGATTCTGCACGGGCACACATCGTCTCCATGTGGTTGTCAAAACAGGTAAGCAGCCCACGCAGTTCCGGGTATTCAGCCTGCCGAATCCGGCTTCGACTGTGATCCATGAATGCTTCCGTGTCTAGGAAATCAGCATCCACCACGCATGAGAACAGCATGCGAATGAAGAAAGATATATCCGCATGGTTTGTCAGCGGTTTTGGCGGGGTGGGTTGCGGTTGCCGCTTGATCTCATCCGGCACGGATTCAAATAGCGTTGCCGACAGTTCTGGGTTTCGCATCTTCGGTTCCAGTGCCTTTGCTCCAGAATCTGCTGATGCATAATCCGCCAATCCGGCATGATGCCCCATGATCAGCCAGCAAAGCACACGGTCGATGCCTTTCCAGCCCCTTATCTGCGCCAAATGACCACCCGCAGCAGAGTGAACCACTTTCCCCGGTTTCGTTTCCAAGTGCGACTCAACGCCATTAGCGTCGTACAACTTTTTCTGAAATTCATTGGAAAACTTCCCCAGATCATGCCAGAGACCTGCAAGATATGCCCACTCCTGACCACCAAAGGGCGCGGCGAACTCAGCCGCGAGGTCGGCAACCGCGTGTAAGTGCTGATCCAAAGACTGCCATTTCTCAGCGGGCTGACCTTCCAAACTATGAGCGTAGCATTGCATTCGAATCATCTTCTACCCATTTTCATCAACGTATGCAATCCGAATAATGACACCATCATATTATACGACGATTCCGTTTTCATCTATTACCACATGCAAGTCAGGCATTTCTCCACTTTGCCTGCGCTCGG
>DIZZ01000040.1:6441-7039 GCA_002428045.1 Verrucomicrobia bacterium UBA6015 | reverse complement strand
CACCAGGGCCTGGGGATCAAAGGTGAGCGCCGAGAGCGGGGATCCCGCCTCGAGGGCGGTCATGCATTTCTGCAGGGTTTCCAACTCAAGTTTCTGTTCCGCGTTGGAGCCGGAGCGGGCTTCCTTGGCAATGCGGGTAAGGCGCTTATCGACCAGCTCCATGTCGGCAAACAGTATCTCCGTTCGCAAATTCTCCTCGTCTCGGGCGGCATTGACCGAGCCTTCCGGGTGGTACACCTGGTCCGATGCGAAGGCGCGGACCACCAGGCAGAGCAGATCGCAGCGCCGGGCGGCATCCAGCCACTCACGGGCTCCGGTTCCGGTGACGGCATCGGGGCAGAGCACGAAGTGGTTCTCGGCATAGACGGTGCGTTTGGGCTTGCAGATCGAGGCCAGCCGGTCAATCCGGGCATCGCGGATCGAGGCGACCCCTTCGATCGTCTCGCCGGGTTTGCGGACTTCTGGAACCGTACGACCGGTCAGTAATGTGAACAGCGTTTTACGTCCTGCCTGGGGCAGGCCAATCAAAGCAATCTTCATCAAATCTCCTAGTTGCGGTCTAGCCGCTTGACGTTGCGCTGGACATTCATAGTGGATT
>DIZZ01000040.1:0-6384 GCA_002428045.1 Verrucomicrobia bacterium UBA6015 | reverse complement strand
CAAGAGCTGTCCGGTCTGTCGCCAGGGGTTTGAATTGCTGTTGCGGGTTAACCAATGTCCACCGGCGTTATGTCCGGATTGCGGGGTACCGGTACGTAAGTGTTTCTCGGTGCCCAACGTCGGCGCCTCGGTCAGTAATTTCGATGATCGTGCCAAATCCACCGGTTTCCACAAGTTGAAAAAGACCGGACAGGGCGAGTACGAGAAGCTTTACTGACGTGCACCCAGTTTTTTCTGGCATTTCGTTCTTGTGCGTTTTACGATGGTTCAAGTGAAACATTTCATCAAACAATGGTTGCGGCATCCAAAAAAGGTGGGGGCGGTCATGCCTTCGTCGCGGCGGCTGGCGCGGTTGATTACCGACACACCGCACCTGCGGCAGGCGAGTGCCGTGGTGGAGATCGGCCCGGGGACCGGCGCCTTCACGACATCGATCCTGGAGCAGAAGCGGCCTGACGCCCTTTTCCTGGCGGTCGAATTGAACGGCACCTTTGTGCAGATGCTGAAACACCGCCATCCGGGGGTGGAATTCTATCACGATAGTGCCGCCCATGTGCAAACGTATCTGCGGAAGCATGGACGCGAAACGTGTGACTGCATCATCTGCGGCATGCCCTGGGGGATTTTCGACGAAACGCTCCAGCGCAGTTTGCTGGCGGCAATCTGCGACGTGCTTGAACCGGGGGGCGAAATATCCACCTTTGCGTACCTGGGCGGGCCTTGGCTGAAGCCCGGTCGCCGCTTCAAGCGTATGCTGCCGGAGTATTTCAGCAAGGTCACGGTATCGCGGATGATCTGGATGAACATGCCGCCAGCGTTTGTCTATCGCTGTGTCAAATGATGGATGAAATCACGGAAAGCCTGTAGTTCGCCTGGAAGGTTGAGACCTAGCCGATCAATGCGCTGCAGCAGGGCATCGATCCGCTCCCAGTCATAGGCAGTGCCGAAATAGTAACCTGAATTGCCTCCGCCAGCAAGCAAAGATGTTTTGTGATGTGTGCTTCCAAATGGGCGATTTCGGATGTTTCAGGTATCACGCTCATAGACCAATTTTCCTTCCTTGCGGATCGTGTCCGCATGCGCGGGATGTATCCGATCCAGCTCGACCAGATCCACAGGGAACCCTGTCATCTGGCAGGCTGTGTCCAAGGCTTGCAATCCGATCATTGGATCTTCCCAGCCTTCAACAGCAATATCGATATCCGAGATGTCCTGGAATCGCTCGGGATGCAGCAGCGAGCCCCACTGGTATATGCGGCGGGGATGATAGTTGTGGATGAGCATATCGATGATACGGCAAAAATCCTCCTGCGCCTGCCCCGCCAGTGCCAGCAACCGCGTCCGTTGCCGGGCATGGCGTTGTGCGAATGCCTGCCTAGCCGCCTCCAGATTAAATGTTTCGGCTTTAGCCATGACGAGGCATTCCTAGCGTACCTTGGCGCTGACGCAGCACCTCGAACAGGGCAATTGCCCCGGCCACACCCGCATTAAGGGAACCCACCTGCCCGAGCATAGGTAGTTTAACGAGGAAATCGCAGTGTTCGCGCACCAGTCGGCGCATGCCATGGCCTTCGCTGCCCACGACCAGTCCCAGCGGGCCGGTCAGTTCGGTCGCGTAAAGATCGCGCGACGGCTCGCCTCCTTCCAGGCCGGCAAACCAGACGCCGCGATCCTTGAGCAGCTTCATGCAGCGTACCAGGTTCGGGACCTGCACGACCGACAGGTGTTCGGCGGCACCGGCCGAGGCCCGCACCACGGAGGGCGTTACCCCGACCGCCCGGTGCTCGGGGATCACCACGCCATTAACTCCGGCGGCTTCGGCCGAGCGCAGGAGCGAACCGAGGTTCTGCGGATCTTCCAGATGGTCCAGGAACAGGAACAGCGGGGCGGCTTGTTGTTCCGCATCGCTTAGCAGTTTCTTGTAGGAGACATACCGGAACGGCGAGGCTTCCGCCGCGACGCCCTGGTGATTCACATCGCCGGTCATGGCATCCATGCGCTGGGCATCCAGGGGTTGTATGCGGATGCGTTTTTCGGTGGCCAGCGTGCTGATTTCCTCCAGGTCGGCAGAGTCCTTCAGTCCCACCTGCAGGTAAAGCGTATCGACATGGCGACGCCCGGCCCGCAACAGCTCGCGAATGGGCTGGCGCCCGTAAAGCAGTTCCCGCCCGGACGGGGCTCCGGGGGTGCGCCCCCGCATGGGTTTGCTGTGTGAAGCGTCCTGTTCCTGTGGTCTATACCTACCCATGTCTATATGCTCCCCTCGTGATGTCTTGTGACGGCTACAGACTATCGCTGAAAGGCAACGCAAAGTCACGCGGGAATTGCTAATTTAGCGAATGAACAACACGGTTCCTTTTGGGCGGAAGGTTTGACCCGCATTGAGTTGCCCTGGCGAGGCGTTCGTCGGGCCGATCCAGAAAAAATGTCTGAATTCCGAGCCGGTCCCTGTCAGTTGCAGCGACAACCCGATGGCGGTGGTGTCCGATTGCTGCACGCCGATATCGGTACTGAGCCAGCCTGCGGCCGGTCCGTCAACCGCCCGGAACGAGCCTTCATAGCTGATGAACTGCACGACGACCGGAGCACCGCCATTCTCGTGTATTAAGGCGATCCCGTCTTTTTCGTTCTGGATGTTATTCTGGGCGAACCAGATGGCACCGAATCCGGAGTCCTCGGAATCAATCAAGCCACTCAGCGGCAACGTGGCATATTTCAGACCATTGGCACCGTTATAAAAGACGAGTGAGCCGCCGGACAAATCGAACCTTGCTGGCCCGGCGATCTCTACTCCTTCGTTGGTATCGATGCCGGTATTGTCACAATGCAGCTCGTTGATCCATATCGGTGGGGGCTGCAAGGCGACGCTGCCGACGGAGACATCCAGCCGGTTGGTTCCGTCCTTGTCGGCGGCATAAAAGGTCACCGTCTGTACCGTGGCCGTCGAGGGTGTCCAGGAAAACGTTTGCGAGAGAGGCGAGAAGCCGTTGGTTGCCGCGAATAGGGCCCCTGCGGGCAGGTTGGGTGCCGTCAGTGTGATGAGGTCATTTGTCGCATCCAAGGTCACATTCGTGGCGGTGACGGTGAACGCGATAGCCTCGCCGAGCCGGGCGTATCGGGAGGTTCCGCCGCCGACCAAGGCTAGGGAAGGGGGCATGTTCCAGATGGCGGTGCTGGAGGTCGCACGCACATTATCGATTCGGTGGTTCTTGTCGGCGGCCGTGGTGTACATCCGCACGACGATCATGACGTTGGTTCCCTGTAGCAAAGGTTGCCTGGCCGTGATCCAGTTTGTGCCGTAATCACCGGAGAAGGAGCCGTTCTCGGAAAACTGGATTTCATTTGTACCGTCAAGCGCATAGTGGACGCGGATCCAATCCAATCCGGCCATCTCCTTGCTTTCCTGGATCTGGAGGCTGAGATCTACGGGCCCCGCCGAGATATCGATGGCTTCCGAACGCCAGACGCATTCCCCGGCAAGGCGGTAGCCTTCAAGGAACTCTGACTTAACGACGGTATTGGAGCTGACTATCAAATACGCATTCGTCGGAAAGGCGTCATGCACGGCAACCGACCATTGGGTGATGTCTGTCATGTTGGTGACGTGCCCTGTGCTGATTCCCTTGCCGAGCTGGCTGGTGAAGGGTTCTTCCCAGATCACGGTTTGTGCTGCGCACCGTGTCGCCAGCAGCAGCATAGCCGCTATGAATGGCCGAATGATGTTCATCTGCGTCCCTTGTATGAAGATCCACACGATATCGTGCCGGAATCAAAAAGGGGAGCACTATAGCAAGGTTTCGGATAACAACAACATTATTCTATCGGCAAACAGGGCAGGACAGGCAAGGGTGCCTGTCCCACCGTGGCTAGGCCATGGCGCTTAAATCGCGTCTTTGGCTTTCTTGGCAACCTTTTCCTGCTTGGCCTTCTTCTTTTCGTCGATGGTCTTCTTCGGGCGTTTCTTCTCGTCCTTCTTCACATCCTTCGATTTTCCCATAATATCACCCCCCGATTTGTCTTGCGGCGACCGGAGAAGTGAACCGCCACCCCCCCGTTGCTACATCGGTTCAGAATATAGAACCTTCGTCGGCGGAATACAAAAACAAAATTGATGCATAAAAAAGTTGACGAGACGCAGGAACTGTTTAATATGTGTTCTTTTTTAAGGATCCCCTAGGGTAAGCAGATTCCAAGTACGTTCAAGGAGACGAGTTAGATGCCGAATATTAAAAGTGCCGAGAAACGGCAGCGCCAGGCGATTGCCTCAACGTTGCAGAACAAGTCCAAGAAGACCCGCATCGCCACGGCCAAACGTGATCTCGAAGATGCGATCCAGAATGGTGATACAACCAAGGCGCAGACCGCTTACAGCACCTTCTGCTCAACATTGGATAAGGGAGCGAAAGCTGGCGTGATCAAGGCGAACAATGCGGATCGCAGGAAGTCGCGCGCTGCCAAGGCGATGACGAAGCTGAAAGCCTAACGGTCGCCGTCCCGTGTGAAACGCCGGATTCCAGCATCCGGCGTTTTTTTGTGCCTACATCCTACCAGAATTCAACGATCGATTTGACGATCTTGTGAGCTAGGTCGGCTGAAGCCTTCGGCAGTGCATCCCGCTTGGCGGTCGAGAGATCACCGAACGGGACAAAATCCGTCTCCCCTTTGACGGTGTTCTTTGCCAGTACCTTGTCCGTGCTGCGTTCAACCAGCCGCAGTTCAGCACGAATGGTCATCCGGTATTCCCTTGTCGTGGTGGAGGCATCCGCCTCATAGCGGAGCGGCTGCAGGGAAAGGTCAATCAGATCCACGTGCAGGACCACATCGGATTTACCGAGGTCGCCAACCATCAAGGATCCCTCGCGCTGCAATTCGCTGATGGTCGCCTGCGTGGTGTAGAGCTCAAGCTGTGGCTCGGTGGTCTTATTCTCGAACGAAGGAACATGGACCACGTTGATCCCCGGCGGGAGCGAGTTACCCACGCTATACCCCAGCATGGAGCAGCCTGTACCCACGAAAACGGCGAGACCCACCCCCAGTGCTGCCGTTACTGCCAAAACCCCACGTTGCTTGTTCTTCTGCATGTCTACGCTTTCGTTGCTACGGTTTAACCGGTAGGCGTTCAAGAGTTTCTATACGCTGCATAATCGCCTGTTCCTGTTCGGAATCTGGGAACTGACGGATAAATTCGCGGTAGCTGACGAGGGCGGCGGCGGGCTTTTTCTCGATGACATCATAGTACCGTGCGCGCTGGTAGTACATATCCTCAAGCCGTTTGCGCATGCGCGTGATGCGCGCTTCGGCATCCGTCCGTTGGTCGTTTTGCGGATAATTCGCGATAAAGGAGTGAAGCGAGGAGAGGGCTTCGCGGCAGCGGCGCTCATCGCGCGGGCTCTTGTCGGAAAGATCGGCCAGGCAGATCCCCTTGCGGAAGGCCGCCAAACGGGCTTCGTCGCTGCGCGGGTGCGCCTGGATGACGGACTCATAGGCCTTGACCGCTTCGTCGAATTCCTTCAGGTTCTCGTTGATCATCGCGATCGTCAGCCGGATCCCCGGCGTCTTTTCCCAGTTGGGGGCATTGCCGACAATGCTTTCAAACATCGGTAGGGCGCGTTCTGGCGATTCGAATCCGCGGAAAATACCAAAGGTTGCCCAGCGTTTGCCCAACATGTGGTTGGCAATCCTGAGCTGGTAATCGAGCATGACGTTATACTCGAAATATCCGGGAAAGAAGGTTGCCATATACTGGAACTCACGAAAGGCGCGTTCATAACGACCGCGCTCATAGAGCAGGCGCGCCTGATTGAATTGCGCCTGTGGGGCTTCTTCCGAATAATGCCAGCGGTTCACCAAGGCATTGTACTGGCGAATGGCCCGGCGGTGGTGTCCGGCGGTTTCCTGAGCCTTGGCATACGCGAATTGCTCGGCGGACGTTTCCCGCGCCGGGCGGTGAAACACGCTGGATCCCTTGCGGGTCAGTTCTTCGTCCTTCGTGTCGGAATCATCGAATTCCGTGGTTTGGGGGCGATACGATTGCTGAGCGATAGCTGCAGAACACATCAGCAGCATCCCGGCAAGGCAAAGTGAATAACGAAAAATAGGCTTTATCATGGGCAGTAAGTTATCTATCCTTGTGTAAAAGGGCAAGAGGTTATTTTGATAAAAGTATTTATACAGAAACTCCCGGAGCAAATTCGCCAGCCGCTGCTGACGGCGATCTATGGGGTTGCTGGCGGTTTGTCGGCCGTGGCGTTCATGCTGGCTGTTCACCATCTGGGTGACGGAATATGGCCGCGATTGGCGGCGCTGCCGTTATGGGCGTTTGCTGTTGGTAGCCTGGTTATCGCTACAGGCAGTTCGCTGATCGCCGGCGTGCTGGTGATGAAG
>DIZZ01000174.1 GCA_002428045.1 Verrucomicrobia bacterium UBA6015 | reverse complement strand
CTGGCGCCTCAGGCGCCCTGCGGGCTCAAAGCTTGAAGCTCAAAGCTCCAAGCTGGGCGAGCGTGCGTCGTGTTCCATCGCGTCAGTTATTGTTGCGCGAGCCCTAAGCCGCTCGTCAGTCACGAGGCCATCGTCAACCTCATAGCCAGCACCACAACCAAGACCGGGCTCAAGGTCAGTGCCGGGTTAGATTGCGGGCAATACCCAACTGGCCGCGCCATCACCAAGAAGGAGATGCGCGAGGTGAACGTCGAGTCGATTGGACCTCACGAGGGCTGGGCGTACGTCATCAGGCCACGGCAGTCCAAGTGACTGCGTTATATTTACGCAAGCCCTTAGCTATGACTGGATCAGAGGGATCAAATGAGGGATCAGACGAGTATTTCACCCCTTCGAGGTCAGTCCCATGAAACAACATAACCCGCGACTAGGTCGCGGGTTATATCTTGGTGGTCTTTACAGGACTCGAACATGTGACCCCTACCATGTCAATTTTGGTGGACCTATAAATATAAACCATTGAACAACTAGCGCTTACAACGCAAATCATCGACCTGAAACTGCATACCGGGGTGGACAGGAGACGACACGAGCGGACAGGAGGTGACGCAAGTGCTGCATCTGCTGCAGCAACTGCAGGCGTGCCGTTAGTTTCCAGTACACGACCGGGACACCGTGATCAGAACGTTAGGACGCGGTCGAGCGCGGGGCCTATGCGCTCGATCATCTGGAAGGACGTAGCCGAGAGCAATGCAGGACGGGTCTTGAGCGACCTGAAGGTGGCGATCACTTCGCCCAGGTTCTTCTCGGCCATGACGCGCTGCTGTTTGTTCAGCGGCGACCAGATGTGGTCTACCCAGGTGCGATTGAGCAGCGTGTCCACATCTCCGAGATCCTTGTCGATCCTGTTCTCGGCGGTGACCCACTCCGGCAACGAACCGCCAGGGCGGCCGGCTTGTACATGGGCATCGACCACGTTGTTGATCGCCACGACTTTGGTTGCCAGCAAGCCGAGGTGGGAAAGCCGGTTGATGCCGAGTAGCGCGAAGGCGGGTGTATGGCAGGGTTCCATGAGCGGGATGTCCATGGCCCAGCGCGGGAACACCCGCGCCGCCCCGATGTCGGGTCCGCCGGTGCCGATTTTCACCAACGTCTTCACGCGCTTGATTGCCTGCCGATCTTCGGTGGTGACGAGATCCAAGGTAACGGCGGAGTTCAGTTTCCAGTGGAAGCGGAAGGTCTTGTGTAGATCACGATCCCACGCCGTGCTCAGGGCGGCTTCGAGGACTGCGTCATCCGGTTCGACGGCGAGATGCACGTCGATGTCGCTGGTGGCGCGTAGGGCTGGCGGTGTCAGCGGCGGCCTGCTGGCGGCCAGGACATGCTGCATCCGTGCGCCCCAATCGCGCAGCGCCTGCCCACCGATGAGCAGGGCCTGCCCTTCCAGGTGGGCATCGGTGATGAAGGCCTGCAATGCCGTGACCACGGCGGGATCGAGGCTCATGAACAGGGGTCCTTGTTGGTGATCGAGTTCGACGTGATGATTGAGTTGTTGACGTTCGAGTTCTTGAACGACTCGATCTCCTGGTTCTCGACCCACTCCCGCCATGCCTCGCGGGCAGCCTGGGGTACGCGGGGATCGTGATGGCCCATCGCGTCCAGCGCGGCGAGTCCCCACGGCCATGCGTAGCTGTAGAGCAGCGACCCCTTGCGGCTCTCGTAGAGGCGCATGGCTGGATGGTCGTCGCGGAGTACGCAAAGGGTGGAGTCGTCGTCGCGCTCGCGCTCCTGGCGCAACACGAAGTTCGCGGCCTTTACCAACGGCTTTTGATCTGAGGCCGTAACGTAGAGGTTCAGTTCCGGCAGCAGTCCGCCCGGTGAAATCCACGACTTCGGCCCGCATTCGGGTCCGCCTTCCAATACCGTGATCCCCGATGGGAAGCAGCGCCGTGAGTGCTTCTGGATGAGCGGTTGCAGCCGCTTCCAGTCGTTGCTGGCGGTGAAGTAGTAGTAGGTGGGGCGGAGCGATGGGATGCCGGTCCCGCGCCGCCACTCGGCCCAGCGTTCCATGACGAGGTTCGCCAGGGTCTCGCGCTGGGACTTCCGCAGGACATAGGCTTTCTGGTTGGACTGCGGGTTCTCAGCGATGTACCCGTTGTCCTCCATGTCGTGAATCCACTTCCACACCGTCACCGCCGAGATGCCGGTGATGTCGGACATGCTGCTGGCGGTGAAGCCGGCGGGCTGGCACCACGCCGTGACGATCAGCCAGAGGTCCGAGGATCGGCTGGGGCCACGCTTGCCGGCCCGAGGGGCGATGGGTTCGTGCGGGGACTTCTTCGACCCGATCAGCGGGAGCAGGAGCACGCGCTTGCCGGGCTGCACGAGTCGGAGCAGGCCCCGCCCTTCGCCGTTGACCCAGGACATGGGTGCCTGATCCCCGGCGGGGTGGGAGGCGGCCCCTTCGTACCACAGGATCACGGGCGTCCGAGATGGCTCTTCTGCGGTGCTGGGGACGTTGCTCGGGTTCCGCACCTGGACAGCCTGCTCGAACACCACGGTCTCGATGCCATCCAAGACCGTCAGCAGAGCGGGCCGGTTCTCCCGTAGTTCGATCTGGGCAAACATGCCGCCGATGCCGCGATAGCTGTAGACCGGCTGACCGTTGAAGTAGGATGGCGTCACAGGGTTGCCTCTGGTCACATGATACTGTTAATCATAAACAGTAAATAGATAATCCCATCTTCTCTTCATGGGGCCACAGAGAGCACTCTCCGTCTCACCTGGAGCTAGTCGCACAACTCGTCGCCTATGCGTACTGCGCAGTAATCCATCGCCGCTCTATTCTTTCTTTTCCCTGGTCACCTGAGCCTCGACAGCCTGGAACTCAGCCAGAATCCATCGTCGTGACGCAACCTGATGAGACGAACGCACGGCGGAGCCAGCCCAAGTTGCTGGTGTTTCCTGGCGTTTTCTGTCTCAAGACAAAGTCGCGCCTGCCACCTGACGCTGCGTCAGTGGCTCCCACCGTGGATCCCAAATGCGATTCAGGCCGCGACGCGGTAGTCGTGCTTGATGACCCCGCCGCAGCGGGTGACGCAGCGAATATCGCTGGGCTTGAAGCCGGCGACGACTTTCTGCGTAGCGGCTTGCGGACCAGTATTTCCCGTCAGAGGGCGATTCCCCAGGGACTGATGCGGTCTCTCGTTGTTGAAGTGGTCGACGTACTCCCTGAGCGCGATCCGCAGTCCGCCGTAGTCCAGGAAGCGGCACCGGCGCATGAGTTCGTGCTTCGGGGTCGTGTTCATCGGGTCGGGCAGGTTGGTTACCCTGCTTGGATCCGCAACCCGGCTGCCGCGGCTGTCGGCATAGCGGCATAGCGAGTCGAAACGTGGTCGTTCAGCAGGGGGGGGTCAGTTTTGGCGCGGATAAATGCGCAGTACGGGGAACCAACGGGGGAACGGACGAGTATTTCACCCCTTCGAGTGTCAACGCCGGACCAAAA
>DIZZ01000272.1 GCA_002428045.1 Verrucomicrobia bacterium UBA6015 | reverse complement strand
GGGATTAGAAGTGCGAAAGTGCTGACCTTGCGGAGTATGGAGGATATGGACCGGATCATCGCGGCACTGGGGGCGGCAACGCACACCACGGTGATCGGTGGCGGCTATATCGGACTTGAAATGGCGGAAGCCCTGCGGCGGCGTAAGTGCGGCGTGACGCTGGTGGAACTGGCCCCGCAGGTGATGGGCCCGGCCGATCCCGAAATGGTTTCGATCCTGCACCAGGAACTCCAGCTCCATGGGGTGGATCTGCGGTTGAAAACGTCCGTGACCGTCTTTGAGGAAACGGAGAAAGGACTTCGCATCGCCCTCAGTAGTGGCGAAACCCTTGATACCGGCCTGGCGATACTGGCCATTGGCGTGAAGCCGGAAACGGCACTCGCCGTCGAGGCCGGGTTGGCGATCGGCCCGCGCGGTGGCATCCGTGTGGATGACCGCATGCAGACCTCCGACCCGAAGATCTTTGCCGTTGGCGATGCCGTGGAAGTCATCGACTTCGCTACCGGTACCCCCGCCCTCGTCCCGCTGGCCGGTCCGGCCAACCGGCAGGGGCGCATTGCCGCCGATAACCTATTCGGACGTGATTCACGCTATAAGGCCACGCAGGGAACCGCCATCTGCAAGGTGTTCAACCTGGCGATCGGGATGACGGGACTCAGCGAAAAGGCGGCCAAAAGGGCAGGTGTGAACTACGAGAAAATCTATATTCATCCGGCCAGCCACGCCTCGTACTATCCGGGGGCGGCGGCGCTCAGCATCAAGATGCTGTTCGATCCCGGCAGCGGCAAAGTCCTGGGAGCCCAGGCGGTGGGTTCCGACGGCGTCGATAAACGCATCGACGTGTTTGCGGTGGCGATTCGCGCGGGGTTGACCGTCTATGACCTTGAGGAGATGGAGCTATCGTATGCACCGCCTTACGGGTCGGCCAAGGATCCGGTTAACTATGCCGGTTTCGTGGCGGCAAATGTCCTGCGTGGCGATGTACGCCTGTGCCATGCTGAAGAGATCCTGCAACCGGGGGCGGACCTTCAGCTGCTGGATGTCGGCACGCCCGAGGAGGTTGCCGCAGGGACCATCCCCGGGGCCATCAATATCCCGCTCGGGCAACTGCGCGAACGCCTCGGGGAACTGTCGAAAGACCGTGAATACGTTGTCTTCTGCAAGGTCGGCCTGCGCGGCTACGTGGCCTGCCGCGTGCTGCAGCATCATGGTTTTGCCTGCCGTAATCTCTCCGGCGGACTGGCGACCTACAACCGCACCATTGCAAAGACGGCTATTGAAATGCCGGAAGACCACCACCCGCAAACCGATACCGATGCCGAAGACATCCAACCCAGGGAGCAACCCGTGAACATCACCAAATCCATCAATGCCTGCGGCCTCCAGTGCCCGGGACCGATTCTGCAGCTCAAACAGGCGATCGACGACCTGGCGGTCGGCGAGGCCATCAGCATTACCGCCACCGATCCGGGGTTTGTCGCCGATGCCCCCGCGTGGTGCAACACGACAGGGCACGGGCTGATCTCGATCGAACCCGCCGAGCGCGGATCATACCGCGCGGTCGTCGTCAAGCGTGCCGCCAACACCACCGCCACGTCCACGGGGCCGGCCCGCAAGGCCATGACCAACGTCGTCTTCAGCAACGACTTCGACAAGGCCATGGCGGCGTTCATCATCGCCAACGGGGCTGTCGCCGCCGGGTACGAGGTCACCCTCTTCTTCACCTTCTGGGGACTCAACATCCTGCGCAAATCCGGGCCGGTCGCGGTGCAGAAGAACCTGATCGAGAAAATGTTCGGCTGGATGATGCCCAAGGGGCCTGGCAAGCTGAAGCTTTCGCAGATGAACATGGGGGGGATGGGATTGGGCATGATCAAGGGGATCATGCAAAAGAAAAACGTCATGCCGCTGCCTGCCCTGATCGCGCAGGCACAACGCAGCGGGGTACGCCTGGTGGCCTGCACCATGACCATGGACTTGATGGGCATCCGCAAGGAAGAGCTTATTGACGGCGTCGAAGAAGGTGGCGTGGCCATGTACATCGACAGCCTCAGTCGCTCAGCAGCCAATCTCTTTATATCCTAACCCGGCTATGTCGGCTTAGGCTTAGCCTTATGATCAAGAAAAATATGTAATCTGCGAGTGGCTACCCCGCACCGTTGACGTGCGACCTATCCGTCCACCGAATACGTTTTTATTTGAAATCAGGGCGGGATGTATGTAAGGCTTCAACTTACGTTTTACATAAACCTCATTCAAAAGGAAATATAGATGAGTGCGAAGGCAGCCGATGTTCGAATTGGTATCGTGGGTATTGGTAATATGGGGTCATCCCATGCGAAATTGATGCTGGACAACAAAATACCGGGGGCGACGCTGGCCGCCATCTGCGATACAAACCCGAAGCGTTTCGAGGCATTTCCCGGGATTCCGCACTGGACCGATTCCAACACGATGCTGCGCGAGGCCAAGATCGATGCCGTGGTGATCGCGACGCCGCACTACGATCACACGACCATCGGGATTGCCGCGCTCACGGCAGGGTTCCACGTCCTGGTGGAAAAGCCGATTTCCGTACACAAGGCCGATGCCCAGCGACTGATCGATACCAAGCGCACGAAGAAGCAGGTGTTCTCCGCCATGTTCAACCAACGCACGGATCCGCGCTACCGCTGGCTGAAGCAGCACATTGAAAGCGGTGATTTCGGTCGCATCAACCGTGTCAACTGGATCATCACCGACTGGTTCCGCAGCCAAAGCTATTACGACCATGGTGCCTGGCGGGCAACCTGGGAAGGCGAAGGCGGCGGTGTGTTGCTCAACCAGTGTCCGCACCAGCTCGACCTTATGCAGTGGCTCTTCGGTATGCCCGTCGCCGTGCGCGCCTTCTGCCAGCGTGGCCGGTTCCACGAGATCGAGGTAGAAGATGATGTGACCGCCTACCTGGAGTATGCCAACGGAGCCAATGGGGTGTTCATCACCACCACGGGCGAGGCGCCTGGCACCAACCGGCTTGAAGTCGCGGCTGAGAACGGTCGGATTATTGTCGAGGGAAATACCATCAGCATCATCCGGAACATGGTTCCTACGTCGGCATTCTGCAAGACCTCGGATAAGCCGTTTGCCGGTCCCGAAAACATCACGGAAACCGTAACCTTCAAGAACCATGGCGAACAGCACACCGGCATCTTTAAGAACTTTGTTGCAGCCATCAAGGGCGAGGCCGAGCTGATTGCGCCAGCCGTCGAGGGCATTAACTCGGTGGAACTGGCCAACGCCATGATCCTTTCCGGACAGCAGCAGAAGACCATCACGTTGCCGCTCGATGCCGCCGCCTACGAGAAGAACCTGAAATCGCTGATCCGCAATTCGAAGGTCAAGAAGGCAAAAACGGTAAAGGCCGGCGTTGTGGCCGATATGAGCCAGTCGTTCTAACAGGAGACCTGACGATGTCCAAAGATGGAATGAATTATGCGCCCGATATGTCGGCCAACCCGCAGGTTGTAAAGCCAGGGGAATTCGTGTTTGCCGCCTCGCATTTCGATCATGGCCATATCTATGGCCAGATCGAGGGGCTGGCCAGTGCGGGCGGTGTGCTCAAGGCGATCTACGAGCCGGATGCAAAACGGCTCGAGGGTGTGCTCAAGGCGCATCCCCATGCCAAGGTTGTCCGCGATTTCCGCGAGATCCTGGACGATCCGCAAATCCAGCTCGTCACCTCTGCCGCGATTCCGAACCTGCGCTGCGGAATCGGCCTGCAGGTCCTGGATGCTGGCAAGGATTACCTCACCGACAAGTCCCCGTTCACCACGCTTGAGCAACTGGCCTCCGCCCGTGCGAAAGTGGCGGCGACGGAACGTAAATACGCGGTGTGTTATTCGGAGCGGCTGGGCAACGAGGCGGGCTGGCATGCGGGCGAGCTGCTGCGCGAGGGGGTTATCGGGCGTGTGCTGCAGGTGCTCAATCTGGCCCCGCATAATCTGACTCCCGCGCGGCGTCCGGAATGGTTTTTCAAGAAAGCATGCTACGGGGGGATCCTGACCGATATCGGATCGCACCAGTTCGAGCAGTTTTTGACGTATGCCAGCGCTACCGATGGAACGGTCAATTTCGCGAGGGTTGACAACTTCGAGAACCCCGGCACGCCCGGACTCGAGGATTTCGGCGAGGCCTCGCTGACGCTCGATACCGGAGCCTCGGCCTACTGCCGTCTCGACTGGTTCAATCCAAAGGGATCCAAGGTCTGGGGCGATGGGCGCACGTTCGTGCTCGGGACCAAGGGCTATATCGAGATCCGCAAGTACATCGATCTGCAGCGCAGCCCGGTCGGCAACCGGATTCTACTGGTCAACGACAAGGATTCGGTCGAGATCGAATGCCAGGGGAAGGTGGGCTTCCCGTACTTCGGCAAGCTGATCCTGGATTGCCTCAACCGCACCGAGAACGCGATGACACAGGCGCACGCCTTCAAGGCGGCTGAACTGTCGATGCTGGCACAGCAATTCGCCGACAAGAACCGCAACTAGAGAAGAGGCATGGATCAGATCGGTTCGACCGTGGCGGAAAGCCCGTAGGACCGAAGCTGGTCGCGATGTTCAATCGCCAGGGGTTCCGGTTCAACCTCGGCGATTGAACGCCCTGCCTGGTGCGCCTCCATCATGATCTTGGCCGCCAGCTCCATGTTGAGCACGAACACCGTCTGTAGGCATTTTACCACATACTCGGCGCTGTTGACATCATCGTTATGCAGCACCACCTGGCAAATTCGCTCCCGCTGGACGTCGGTTTTGCGCCGTGAGTGCTTTACCGGTTTTGTATTTGTCTTGTTCATGGGGTCTATTATGCAATAACAGGGTTAGGAAAACAATGCGAGAATAGCAGCCAGACGGCGAGGGTCTTGGCATCGCGGATGTCGCCGTGCGCGATCATCGCCTCGAATCCGTCGCGGGAGAGTTCGACCACGTCGACGCGTTCATCGTCGTCGGTCGCCTGCTTGCCAGCCGTGGCCGACAACTCGGCATAGAAGAAATGAAACAATTCCTCGGTATAGCCCGGAGCCGGAAACGCCTGGCCCAGCGGCACCATCCGCAGCGGCCGGTAGCCGGTCTCCTCCTCGACTTCGCGGCGAGCACAATCGGATGGATCCTCTCCCGGCTCCAGGGTACCCGCCACCGCCTCCAGCAAGGCGCTGCGCGCGGCAAGGCGGTACTGGCGCACGAAGATGAACATGCCGTCCGGCTTGCGACACAGGATCACCGCCGCGCCGGGGTGCCGCACAATCTCGCGCGACGCCCGCGTCCCGTCGTCAAGCGCCACGCTGACCACATCGATCTTAAGTAGCCGCCCCTCAAATACCCGCTCGGTTGATATGGCTGTCTCTTTCATGACCACATCTATACAAAACCGACGTGCCCTTGTCGAGTCAGGACGCACGGATTCACGATGGGCTTGCCTCTAGGATTCAATTCATTTGACTTTGGCGCGGTTTATGCCGAAAATCACTGCTTTTAAATAAGTGAATACGCCGAGCGAGCATGTCTTTGAGGAGGATTGGGATGTCCGAGGAACAAAAACGGAAACTATTATTGATCGATGACGATACCAGTTTACTGGTCACGCTGAGCGATTTTCTGCGCTTTGAGGGGTATGATGTGGTCACCGCCAAGAGTGGCGAAAAGGGGCTTGAGGTGCTGGAGACGGTGGAGCCGGAACTCATCATCCTGGATATGAGCATGCCAGGCATGGGCGGAATCGGCTTTCTTAAGCACATTCTCGACGAGAAGGGAAAGCCCCTCTATCCCGTGCTGGTGCTGACGGCTCGCGCTAACATGGCCGAATTCTTTTCCGATGTTGAAATCGACGGCTTTATTGCCAAGCCCTGCGATCCGCAGGATCTGCTGATGGAAGTCGGTCGCATCATCTTCCTGCGGCGCGGCGACTACGGTGAGACCACCAGTACCGCCGGTCGCAAGCGGCGGATGATTCTGGGTGAATCGGATCCGTCCATTGCCGAACCGATGGTGGCCTGGTTCTCGCAGTGCAGTTATCTCGTCGAGGTTTGCGGAAAGGGGCCGGAAGTGCTTGAATCGGCGATTGTGAACCGCCCGGATGTCATCGTCATGAACCAGGTGCTGGAAGGACTGAACGGGTCCGCCGTTGCCGATATGCTGGTGGTGATGCCGAATACCAAGCTCATCCCCGTGGTGCTCTATGCCGATGACGAGATCATCCTGAAAAACTCGCCGGTCAAGTCCGGGGTGGGTGGGATTGTCGCCACAGTGGAAACCACGGCGGCCGATGTTGTCGGTAAGATTGTAAATGCGGTGTTCGAGTAGCGGAAGGACGGGCGTTCATGCGTTGTCCAAAGTGTTCGCACATGGAAGATAAGGTGCTTGATAGCCGGATTGCGCGTAATGGCGATGCCACCCGCCGGCGCCGTAGCTGCATCCGCTGCGGGTACCGGTTCACCACCTATGAGGAGATCCTGCGCCCGAAGCTGAAGGTCGTCAAGAACGATGGCCGCCATGAGGCGTTTGATCGCAACAAGCTGCTCAACGGCATTGAGCGGGCCTGCGAGAAGCGTCCGATCAGCATCGGCAGCATCGAAATCCTGGTCGATACCCTGATCGATGAGATCGAGAGCGAATTCGAGCGCGAGGTGTCCAGCGAAGTCCTCGGCCAGAAGGTGATGGATCGCCTCGAAACGCTCGACGAAGTGGCCTTTGTCCGGTTCGCTTCGGTATACCGCCGGTTCCGGGATGTGAACCAGTTCGTGAACGCGATCAAGGATATGATAGGCAAACCGTGATCTGGATTGCGAATGGCGCGGCGGCGGAAACCACGGCGGAGTCACCGCTGAATACGCATATCCGCCGTGTGATTGCCGAATGCTGCGCGGGGATTGATGAGCTCGACGATACGCAGATTCGCGAATTGGCGGCGTCTGTCGCCACCTACGCCAGGCAATCGGCCGATTCCGGTGTGTATGTCGACTCCGGTTACCTGGTGATGTTGGCCACCCGGGCCTTACAGTCGATCGGGTCGAAACGGGCGGCGCATCGGATGATGGTCTTCGGCACCGGGCTGGTCCGGCCCTCGGAATGGGAAATCCGTGGGGGAGGCAGCGTCTGGACGCTTGATCTCGGACGACTGGTGTTGCGTAAGGAGGTTTCGATTGAGCTTGTCTTTTTTAGTAGTTTGAATATAGTCCTCGACTCTGTTGCCGAGGTATGGGATCCCACGGATGGGCGTGGAACGTTGGGCTTGCGTCACCTCAACACCGTGGCGACCACGTTGCTGGCGTCCCGGAAACGGCGGCAGGCTGAATTTGTGGAAGAAGTCATGGCGGCGTGCCGGGCCAAGTTGCGGCAGATCGGTAAAGCACGGGCCTGGGGACATGTGCCAGAGCTTCTGGCGATCGAGTCGGCTTGTAAGTGAGTGAGTGGCTGGGTGTGTGAGGTTGCGATTTTATGCGTTCTCGTCGCGACATTCTGCGGTCCTTTCTATTAACCGGCGGATGGGTGCTGGGCACCTCATCCGGTGTGCTGGCGGCCGCCGCGAAGCGTCCGTTGCCAACCGTGGATCTTGACTTCCTGGACAGTAAGGTCACCCTCAAGCGCCGCACCTGCTGGACGGATACGCTGCCACGCCCTTGGCTGTTGCGCGAGGCCGGAGGATTTTCCCGGATCACGGTCCACCACCAGGGTGCCGGGATCGTGACATCCGGTCACGAGAATACCTCGGCGGCGGCGGTTGATGCCGTGCATGGTGGACACTGTCGCCTTGGGTTTGCGGATATCGGCTACCACTTTGTGGTCGATTATGACGGACGCATCTGGGAGGCCCGCTCACTGGCCTATGAGGGGGCACATGTCGCCGGCGCCAATGAAAAGAACCTCGGGATCCTGATGCTGGGTAATTTCAATCGCCAGACCCCGTCCAGGAAATCGCTGGACGCCGTCCGTGAACTGATGGGCGCATTGCAGGCGCATTACGCCATCGACGGCAAGGCCTTGTTCGGGCACTGCGATCTGGGGGCCAGCGAATGCCCCGGCAAGAATCTACATGAGAAAATATTGAAAATGCGACGCACGGTACCTATCGCGACCGATGCGGTAGGCGTCGCGAAGGAAGGAGAGGCAACATGATATCGGATAAACAACTGTATGCAGCGCTTGGCAACACCCTGGAGTATGCCCGGTTCCCAGAGGGCTGTACGTTCGAACGGGGTAAGGTTCGCGACTGGTTCTGCAAGGGGGATCGCCGGATCCTGGTGACCTCGGATCGCATCTCGGCCTTTGATCGTGTGCTTGGAACGATCCCGTTCAAGGGGCAGGTGCTGAACCAACTGGCGGCTTACTGGTTCGAGCAGACCCGGCACATCGTCCCGAATCACATTGTGTCCGTCCCCGATCCCAATATCGTGGTTGCCCGTGAGTGCGAGCAGTTATCGCTCGAGTTCATCGTGCGGGGCTATATCACGGGCGTCACGAACACCTCGGCCTGGACGAATTACGCCAAGGGCGTACGCTGTTTCTGCGGGCATGTGCTTCCGGAGGGGCTGCGCAAGGACCAGAAACTGGAGCGTCCGATTCTTACGCCGACCACCAAGCACGAGGCGCATGACCGCAATGTATCCCGCGAAGAGGCCATTGCGGAAGGACTGATTGATGCGAAGACTTTCGATCAGGCGTCGGAGATCTGCCTGAAGCTGTACGATTTCGGCGTGAAACTGGCCGCCTCGCGCGGGCTGATCCTGGTGGATACCAAGTATGAGCTGGGTCTGCTCGATGGCAAGTTGGTTGTCTCCGACGAGGTCAATACCCCGGACTCCTCGCGCTACTGGTATGCGGATACCTATGCCGAGCGGTTTGCGGCGGGCGAGGCCCAGCGGCAGATCGACAAGGAATACGTGCGGCAATGGCTGGCCAAGCAGGGCTTCACCGGCGACGGTACGCCGCCCGTGCTACCCGATGATGTCCGCGTGGAAGCTGCCAAGCGCTATATGCAGGCGTATGAACTGATCACCGGCAAGCCCTTTGAGGTCAGTGCCGAACCTGTTGGCAGTCGTGTCTCAAAGGCACTGGTCACCCTGTGCTAACATGAAGAATGGACATTATGAATGATTCAAAGGACTATGCGCCACTGGTGATTATCGGCGGCGGGGCGGCCGGGCTGATGGCTGCCTGTCAGGCGGGGGAGCAGGGGATGCGGGTGCTGCTGGTCGAGCGCAAGCATCGGGTGGGCAGCAAGCTGCTGATGTGCGGCAACGGGCGTTGCAATCTGACCTCGCGGATGGAGGCCACCCAGATGCTGGTCGACTTCGGTGCCCCGCTGGATGTCTTTCTGCGTCCGGCCTTGGAATTGTTCCCGCCCACGCTGCAGATGCGCTGGTTCGAGCGTCGTGGACTGCCGCTGATGCAGACCTCCGATGGCAAGGTGTTTCCCCGCTCTGAACGGGCGCCCGATGTGGTGCACTGTTTCCAGGACCAGTTGCGGGAGCAGAATGTTGCCCTTTGCACACAATCGCCGGTGGATCGGGTCGAGCCGCTGGAGGGCGGCGGGTTCATGGTGCGGATGCCAGCCTTCAGTGTGGCTGCGCAGCAGGTGCTGATCACCACGGGCGGAGTCAGCTATCCGAAAACCGGCAGTGTGGGCGATGGCCAGCGTATGGCCGTCGAGTTGGGGCATAAGGTGCAACCATTCCGTCCCGGACTTGTCGGTATTGACTGGGCTGGGGAATGGCTCCAGCGACATGCCGGGGAACAGTTCAAGCAAGCCGTGGTGCGGGTCTTTGATGGAGCGATCCGGTTGGGGGAGACGCGGGGATTGCTGGAATGCGAGCGATGGGGGCTTGGCGGTGGCTGTATCTCGAATGCTACCCGGTTGCTTTCGCGTCGGCAGGCCAAGGCGCCCATCCTGGAGATTCAGCCGTCGCCCGATGCCCGTCCCTTCCGCATTGATCCCGCGATGGCTCGTCCGCTGAAGGAGGCCATGGTCACGGTCGGGGGCGTGGATCTGGGGTCAGTCCGGGCCGAGACGATGGAGTCCACGCTGCACCCGGGGCTCTTCTTTGCGGGGGAAGTTCTCGACATCGACGGCCCGACCGGAGGCTATAACCTGACGGCTGCGTTCGCCACTGCCACGCTGGCGGTGAAGGAAATGGTGCGGAGGGGCGGGGAGAGAGGGGAGCGGGTTGAGGGCAGAGGGTCGAGGGTCGAGGGTCGGGGGAAGATTGCAGGCTACAGACTGCAGACCGCAGACCGCAGGCCGCCGCCGACAGGTCGCTGGTCAAAGGACAATGATGGGCGTCGGACGTCGGGTGTCGGGCGTCCAGGCTACGAGGGTCGGGGGTCGCGGGTCGAGGGCCGCGGGCCGAGGCGAGAGGGCCGGGGGGAGCGGGCGTGACGCTGGCCTGTGGAAAGCGGATTCCGGACAGCGAGCATGCGGTATCGCTGAGTCTGCCGACCCTGCGCGATGTGATCGGGTATGAGGAGAAGTCGGCGGATGTCTTTGCCCATATCTGTTCAGGATATCCGCGCTTCGTGAAGCACTGGACCGTGGAGCGGGTACAAGCCCTGCTGCGGGAACGCTACGCGGTCGATGGCCTCGTGGTTACGCTGCATGACCAGACCGCCGCCGAACGGCTGATGCGTTTTGTCGGTCGATCGCTGGAGGTGCTGGGTGGGCTGCCGTTCGGGGCTGTCGTTCTTCCCTCCTCGGATCCCGATCTGGTTCTTTCGGCGCAACGGTTCCTGCAACATACCGGTTGCATGCTCTCGTCGCGCCAGGCCGAGGATTTCCTGGGTCAGCAGGGGGTTATTAGTAATCTTCAGGACGAACCCTTGTTTGAGGGGCAGGATCCGGCACGGGTGATCCGGACCGTGCTGGCCGGGCTTTACGGGGTTGCGCTGCCTCAGGTGCGATTGTATCCCTCGGGCATGAATGCCTATTTTGCCGTGTTTGATGAGATCAACCGGTTCCAGCAGGCGGCCGGACGCCGCGTATGGCTCCAGGTGGGCTGGCTTTATCTCGATACGACGGCGATCCTCGACCGGTTTTCCGCCGGGCATGTCCACGTCCCTGTCTCTGGCGTGGATGCCCTTGACGCTTATCTTGTTGTACATCGCGGACAGGTGGCGGGGATCACTACGGAAGTCATGACCAATCCGCTACTGGAGACGCCTGACCTGGTTCGATTGCGGGCGGTGGCGCATCGCCATGGTCTGCCGCTGATCGTGGATATCTCGATGCCGACGCCGGTCAATGTCGACGTGCTTCCGTATGCGGATGTCGTGATCGAGAGTTTAACCAAGTTCGCGAGCGGCCATGCCGACGTCATGGGTGGGGCGGTGGTCTTCAATACGCAGACCGAATGGGGATCCCGATTAAGCGAGGCGGTGTGCGGGGGTCGTCCGTATGAACGCGATCTGCGCCGACTGGCGCTTCACATCCAGGGCTATCCTGAACGGATGGCACGAATCAATGCCAATACGGCAGCATTAGTCGATTACTTTCGATCCGCGACAGGCGTCCGGCAGGTGCATTGGGCGGGGCAACCCGGGTCGTCGTCGGCGTATGAGGCGGTGCGGCGTCCGGCAGGCGGTTATGGCGGCGTGGTCTCGGTGGTTTTCGACAAGCCGCTGGAGCAGGTTTACGATGGACTGGCATTGTGCAAGGGGCCGAGCTTCGGGACTGAGTTCACCCTGTGCATGGCGTACGTCTACATGGCGCATTACGATCTGGTGACGACGGCGTCAGGACGTGCGCGGCTGCAGGCCGAGGGCATCGATCCCGGACTGTTGCGTATTTCGGTGGGATTGGAACCTGTGGACGAACTGATCCAGGCGTTTGAGAAAGCGCAATGCACCCCACCCCCGTTGACAGACGACGGGGAAGGATTAGATTACAATGATTTACAGCATCTTTTACTGTACAACCCATGCTGAACCGCGTAGATTCTAGTCCATGAAAAATCAACTTAGACACGTCGGTTTCACATTGATCGAGCTACTGGTGGTCATTGCCGTGATCATGGTGCTCTCGGCCATGCTCTTTCCCGTGGTGGGGCGGGTCCAGGAACGCGGGCGCTCCGCCAAATGCGTCAGCAACCTGCGGCAATTGCATACGGCGGCCATGTCGTACATCAACGGGAGCGGGGGAACGTTGCCTCAAGCTTCCAGTGCGAAGAAATGGTCAAAAAATGAGGCTGGCACCTGGGTGGGTGCGGGATGGGTCACCGGCTGGGTCGCTGCGCATCCGATGACCAACGATAACATGAAGGCCTACTGGTGGGGAACCAATGGCATCGGTTGCATCCAGAATGGATCGCTGTTTCAATATCTTGGGGAAAATGGCGATGAGTCGGTCTATGCCTGCCCGACGATGCAGAAAGTGGCCCGCGAAACCATGAACGGAGATCAGGCCAACATGGTTCGTAGCTATGGCATGAATTCGCAACTCAGCGGGGCGAGCTATCAGGACATCGATGGACTTTCACGAATCATTCTTTTTGCTGATCAAGGGTTTGCAAACGTGGGGCTTACAGAGTGCATGAGCCTTATCGGCGGGGGACGAGACGATGCCTCTCCGCCGGGGGGTGCAGGCACGAATGCGGCGACATATTTTCAGCGCTGGGGGCGTGCGATTGATGGTAGCATAGATTCCGGTGTTGAGTATATCGGCGAGTTGCATGGAAATAACGGCATGGCGAACGTGATCTTCTGCGATGGGCATGTGGAAAGCGTCAGCTATCTTAACACAACGAATGTTTGCAGCGGCAACTGGGAAGCCGGAGCCCCGGTTCAGTGACCTCGCCCAAGGTATTGCTGGTCACTGGGGGAGGGCGCAGCGGCAAGAGCAGCTATGCACTGCAGCGGGCTTCCGGCTATCCGCGGCGCGGTTTTGTGGCCACCGCCGAGGCGTTTGACGACGAGATGCGCCGCCGGATTGAAAAACACCAGGCCGAGCGAGGGAATCAATTCGAGACGGTCGAAGCGCCCGTCGCGCTGGCGGATGGCATCCGTTCGCTGGCGGGCCGGGCGGATGTGGTGATTGTGGATTGCCTGACCGTCTGGCTGGGGAATCTCATGTACAAGGGACGGGTTCACAACGGACAGTCCGGCGAGCTGGATGACCTGCTGGCCTTGCTGGCCGATCCGCCGCTGGACATCATCCTGGTGACCAACGAGGTCGGCCTGGGGATCATTCCCGGCGATGCGATGTCGCGTGAATACCGCGACCTTGCAGGCCTGGTGAATCAACGGGTGGCCGCCGCCGCCGATGAGGTCGTGCTGGTGGTCTGCGGCTTACCGCTGACGCTGAAGTCCGGGATTCAGGCTTGAGTTTCGAGTCGGTTCTGTGTAGCCTATCCCGCAAACGAACGGAGGCTGTTTTATGTTCACAGGTGTATATACGGCGATTGTGACGCCCCTTAATGCGGATGGGTCGGTGGATTACGGATGCCTGAAGGCACTGGTTGCCCGGCAGGCAGCGGCGGGTGTGGACGGGATTGTCCCGGTGGGAACCACGGGCGAGAGCCCCACACTGACGGTTGAGGAGCATAGCCGGGTGATCGACTGCGTGATCGAGGCCTGTGGTCGCGGATGCTGCTGCGAGCGCATGAAGGTCATTGCCGGGACCGGTGCCAATTCAACCGCCGAGGCGCTTGAGTTGACCCGTCGTGCCAGGGAAGCCGGTGCGGATGGCACGCTGCAAGTGACGCCCTATTACAATAAGCCGAGCCAGGAGGGGCTTTACCGGCATTTCGCAACCGTAGCCGACCTCGGGTTGCCTGTGGTGCTTTACAATGTACCGGGCAGGACCTCGCGTGAAATATCGATTGATACCATCCGCCGCCTCGCTGCGCATCCCTCGGTGGTGGCTGTCAAGGAGGCGGGCGGCAGTGTGGACCGCGTCAGCCAGATCCTGGACGTCTGTGAGATCGCCGTGCTTTCCGGTGATGACGGGTTGACGCTGCCCATGATGTCGGTGGGGGCGGTGGGCGTGATCAGCGTGGCCTCGAACATCATTCCCAAAGTCATGGCGGAGATGGTGCAGTCGGCGCTGGCCGGACGTTGGGAAGAGGCCCGCAAGATCCATCGGCTGTATTACCGGCTGTTCACACACTTGTTCCTAGATACCAATCCGGTTCCGGTCAAGGCCGCCATGGCGATGATGGGCCTTTGCCGGGAGGTCACCCGCTTGCCGTTGTGCGAGATGGATGCGGCAAACGCAGCAACCTTGAAGGCGACCCTTGAGGGGTCAGGCATTTGTTAAGGAAAAGATTATGATTAACGTGGTGATTGCCGGCGCGGCTGGCAGGATGGGGCATGCGCTGGTGCGCTGCCTGCGTCAATTCAAGGACCTTGAACTGGTGGGTGCAACCGAGCAGGCGGCGCATGCACAGCTCGGTCAGGATGCAGGCACGGTGGCAGGCGTCGATCCGGTAGGCGTCCTCATAACATCGAATCTGGCCGCCGTGCTTGAACAGGCCGATGTGCTGATTGATTTCACGTATCATAGCGTCGTTCCCGGCAACATGGCCCTGGCGGCAAGCCTGGGGCGTGCCGTGGTCCTGGGGACGACGGGGTTGACCGATGAGGAAGCGATGTCGGTGCATAAGGCGGCCGACAAGATCCCGGTGATGTGGGCGCCCAATATGAGCCTAGGTGTCAATCTGCTTTTTGCCATGTCGCAGAAGGCCTCGCAAGCCCTTGGCTCGTCCTACCGTGTGGTGATCGATGAAACGCACCATATCCACAAGGCAGATGCCCCCAGCGGGACGGCACTGCGCCTTGGTGAACGGGTGGCGGAGGGGGCTGGCGTTGCCTTTGATAAGGTTTATCTTCATGACGAGGGGGGACGGATGGAGTCCTACCCGGAAGGGCGGATTGTGATCCGGTCGCACCGCGAAGGGGAAGTGCTGGGAGACCACACGGTGGCGTTTGACGGCATCGGGGAACGTATCGAATTGAAGCACCATATCAAGAGCCGGGACTCCCTTGCGCTGGGGGCGCTGCATGCTGCCCGCTGGGTATGTCGGCAGCGTCCGCGCTGCTACGACATGCAGGATGTACTGGGATTGCGGCAGCTATGAAATGGACGGCACCTCGGATACAGGGCTGTAAGGGGGGCGAGAAGATATCCTGCCTGACGGCGGGCGATGTTGCCATGGCTCGCCTGCTGGATGCCGCTGGCATCCATATGGTGCTGGTGGGCGATTCGCTGGCGATGACCCTGCTGGGGCATACGACGACGCTGCCTGCCACGATGGACGTGATGCTGCATCACACGGCGGCCGTGGTTCGCGGGGTGAAGACCGCGCTGGTGGTGGCCGACATGCCATTCCTCTCCTACCAGGTGTCCGATGATCAGGCGCTTTCCAATGCGGGGCGTTTCCTGCAGGAGGCGGGGGCGGATGCCGTCAAGATCGAAGGGGGGCGCATCCGTTCAAGTTGTGTGCAACGGCTGGTCCAGAATGGCATTCCCGTGCTTGGGCATATCGGCCTGATGCCGCAGAGCGTGCGCACGATGGGCGGGTATAAGATGCAGGGGCGGTCGGCGGAGGCGGCGGAGGCCTTGCTGGCGGATGCGCAGGCGTTGGAGGCGGCGGGTGTATTCGGTATCGTGCTCGAATGTGTGCCTGCCGACGTAGCCGCCCGAGTGACCGCTGCCGTGGGGGTTCCCACGATCGGCATTGGTGCCGGAGCCGATTGCGATGGCCAGGTGCTGGTGACGCACGACATCCTTGGCTTCGATTCTGCCGTGTCGCCGTCCTTTGTCAAGCGCTATGCCGATGTCGGGACGCTGATGACCGAGTCGTTCCGGGCGTACCGGGAGGATGTGGCGGCGGGGCGTTTTCCCGATGCATCCCATAGCCCCAGGCGTGGAGACAAGGCGTGAACGGGACTGACCGTCCAGTGCGCCACGATCCCTATGCCGCCTTTCGCGTCCCCGGATTTGGCCGCCTGTTTTGCGGCGGCCTGTTGATCCAGATCGGTGCGGCGGCGCAAAGCGTGGCGATTGGCTGGGAAATGTATGTCCGCACGAACTCGGCCTTGATGCTAGGGCTGGTGGGGCTGACCCAGGCACTGCCGATGATGTTGCTGACCCTGCCCGCCGGTTATCTGGCGGATGTCTATGACCGGCGGCGCATCATGTTGATCGGTTTGATAGGAACCACCTTGACATCCATCGGCCTGATGGCGTTCAGTGCTGTGGAGGGCTCGATCCCGCTGATGTTCCTGCTGCTTTTCTTTGATGCGGCCTTTCATCGCCTGGGCGGTCCCTCCGCGTCGGCGCTGATTCCTCAACTGGTGCCAACGGCGGCACTTGAAAATGCCATCAAATGGCGGACGTCCCTGCATCATGTGGCCTCGGTGATCGGTCCGGCGATCGGTGGCCTGTTGGTGGCTTGGCGCGTACCGGCAGCCTATGGTTTCAGCGCCTTGACAACCGCAGCCTTCGCGGTTGTGTTGTTCAGTATCCATATCCCCGCATACCGTCGGAGCCAGCCGGGGCGCATGGTGCGTCAGGTGATCGAAGGCTTGCAATTCGTGTGGCGGCAGAAGCTGATCCTGGGTACGATTTCCATGGATATGTTCGCCGTGCTGCTGGGCGGCTCGGAATACCTTCTGCCGATCTTTGTACGCGATTACCTGGAGGCTCCCTGGGGGCTGGCCTCCGAGCAGGCGCTCGGCATCCTGAGGTCCGCGCCAGCCCTGGGGTCGGTGAGCATGGCCGTGCTGCTGGCACATCGCCCACCGCTGCAGCGCGCAGGTCGCAGCCTGCTGCTGGCCGTTGCCGCCTTTGGTGTCGCCACGATCGTGTTCGGCCTTTCCCGGTCGTTCTGGCTTTCGTTCGTCATGCTGTTCCTGGTGGGCTTCTTCGACAACGTCAGCATGGTGGTGCGCCATACGCTGGTGCAACTACGTACCCCTAACGAGTTGCGCGGACGGGTATCGGCTGTCAATTCGATCTTCATCGGGGCATCCAATGAACTGGGCGGATTCGAGTCAGGGCTGGTTGCGCATGCGTTCGGCCCCGTCGCCTCGGTCCTGAGCGGTGGGATCGGGGCGATCCTCGTCGTGGCGGCATGGGCACGGATGTTCCCCGGTCTGCGGCGTTTTGGCCGCCTGACCGAGGAAAAGGAACCCTAGAAGGTCTGGATTGACCAAATGCCTTTCCCTTGGAAATCCCACTGATTGAGTCGCGTCATGAGGGGGCAGCGCACCTACATCGCACTTTCCCGGTTGATCTCGTCGGGGCTGGGGGTGGCGGGTGGGGTAGGGGCTGGGTGGTGCGGATGCAGCAGCGGATAATAGGTTTTGATGCAATCCGGGCAGAGGCCGTGACTGAACTGTGCTTCCGAATGCCGCCGGACATAACTCTCGATCTGCTCCCAGTAGCCCTTGTCATCGCGCACTTTCTTGCAGCCTGCACAGATGGGAATGAACCCACGCAGCGTCTTGACATCGGACAGCGCCTGCTGCAACGCCTCCTCTGCCGTCTTCCGGCGGGCGATTTCCTGCTGTGCCTGGCTCAGCTCCTCGCTGATATCGGCCATCTGCCGTAGAATGGCAAGGATCGGACGGTTGGCCATATTGACGTCAGGACGGCGGCTCTGCTGGTGGATGTAGGCATATAGCATCGGGAACGCCAGCAGGGTGATCATGAACCGGCTCAGCAGGGAGCCAGCCATGATACCGGAGAAGGCCGGGCTTCCCCAGAAGGCACCGGTGGTGAAGAGGACCACGTCAATCCACATGACCCCCAGTAGCGTCAGGAAGGTGCGCACGTGTAGTTTGATTCTCAAGGCCGGGGTGCCGAGGAACTCCCAGACCACACACAGGAAGACCAGATCAAGCAACGTGGTGGTTACCGAGGCTAGGTTGATCCGCCAATCCGGCATGGGGATGAACGCCAGCGGGGCATGGCCCAGCAGGTTGTTTTGACCATGTAGCAGCAGGGCCGTGACCGGCATAACCACCAGGACACTGGAGACTGCGAAAATCAACGCCTGGGTAATGCGAGGTCCCTCGAAAGCGTAAATGACGAAGACGCCCAGCATCAAGGCGGTGTAAAAGATGGTGGAGCCGATATTGAACGTGACCCAGCCCATGTTCAATTGCACCCCGGCATCACTGACCCACGAAACGATGGCCGCCAAGCCGCCCATCAGCGCGTAAAAATGAACCGGGCCGAACCGGTGCCGCATTGCATGAGCCGACAGGACGGCCGCATAAACAAGCAGTGCGCCAGCGACCAGCATGAGGAAGTGAACATACATAAGATCAGGAATCGGAGGGGATGCAGACCAGATCGAACCGAGGGGGCGTCAGGATATGCCGCTTCACGGTACAGTCCTCTACCTCCGCCAGTAGGGCCTTCTGTTGCGTCTCGGTCAGGCCGCGCGGCAGGGTGACTTCCGTTACGATCCGGTCATAACGGGGCTGGCTCGGATGCCGATGCGCCTTGAGTGTAACCGCCAGACCGTCAGTGGAAAGGTTATTTTGCTGACAGTAGTCCAGTGCCGATATGCCAGCACAGGTCGCCAGCGAGACAAAGAAATAATCGAACGGATTGGGCGCGGTCTGCTCGCCGCCATGCGCCAGGCGCTGATCGGTCTTGACGGTGAACCCTTCGACTTGGGCATCCACCTTCTTCCCACCGGGAAATGCAACAGTCACGGTTCGCATGGTTATTTCCTTCCGGCGGTTTTTCGCCTGGCGGTTTTCCTGGCCTCATCCTCGAACAATTTATATTCCACACTATCCACCAGCGCCTCCCAGGAGGCCTCGATGATGTTCCCCGAGACGCCTACGGTGCCCCAGGTGCTCTTGCCGTCGCCGGATTCGATCTGCACGCGGGTGATGGCGGCCGTCGCCTCCTGCGGGTCGAGGATGCGTACACGGAAGTCGACGAGCTGCACATTGGCAATCGCGGGATAGAGCGGGCTCAGGGCCTTGCGCAGCGCCCGATCCAGTGCGTTAACCGGGCCGTCGCCTTCCGCCACCGTATGCGTCACCTGACCGTTGGTCCGCAGCTTGACCGTGGCTTCGGATACGCAGGGTGCATCCTTGCCGTTCTTCTCGATAATCACGCGGAATCCATCCAGTTCAAAGAATGGCTTGTGTTTCTTGAGCACCTTCTGCACCAGGATACGGAACGAGGCATCGGCCGATTCAAAGGCGTAACCCTTATGTTCCAGCGCTTTTAGCTCCTTGAGGATGGCTGCGGTTTCCTCCTTGGTTGCCGCTTCGCCGCAGACCTCTTGCGCCTTGATCAGGACGCTGCTGCCGCCGGAGAGTTCCGACACCAGGATGTGGCGCTCGTTGCCGACCGTTTCCGGATGGATATGCTCGAAGGTTTCGGGATTCTTCTGGACGGCATTTACATGCGCCCCGCCCTTATGGCCGAAGGCGCTCTGGCCCACATACGGGGCGCGGATATCGCTGCGCAGGTTGATCAGGTCATCGACAAAGAGCGACAGGTCCCGCAAGTGTTTCAGGTGGCGGGGATCGATGCAATGGATCCCCATCTTGAGCTGCAAGCCCGCGATGATCGTGATCAGGTTGGCATTGCCGCAGCGTTCGCCGTAGCCGTTCATAGTGCCCTGCACATGCACCGCGCCAGACCGTACCGCCTCCAGGGCATTGGCCACCGCCGTGCCGGCATCGTTATGCGGATGGATCCCCACGGCGGTCTTCACGGCGGCGGTCACCGTGCCGGTGATCGCCGCGATCTCATGCGGCAGGCAGCCGCCGTTGGTGTCGCACAGCACCAGTGCATCGGCGCCTGCCGTTGCCGCCGCTGCCAGTACCTGCATGGCATAGTCCGGATCGTTCTTGAATCCGTCAAAGAAATGCTCGGCATCAAAGATCACTTCCTTGCCCGCCGCCTTCAGGAATTCCACCGTGTCAGCGACCATCGCCAGGTTCTCGGCGGGTGTCGTCCGCAGCACATCCTTGACATGCAATTTCCACGACTTGCCATAGATCGTCACGACCGGTGTATTGGCCTGGATGAGCCCCTGCACGATCGGATCCTCCTTGACGGAGGTCTTCACCCGCCGGGTGCTGCCGAAGGCGGCAATCTTGGCATGCTTGAACGACTCCTTCTGCACCGCCTCGAAGAAGGCCATATCCTTCGGATTGGATCCGGGGAAACCGCCCTCGATATAATCAACACCGAACTGATCAAGCCGGCGGGCGAGCAGAAGTTTGCCCACCGAGGAGAAGGAAACCCCCTCGGCCTGGGACCCATCGCGCAGCGTGGTATCGTAGATCGCCACCTTCATCTTCTTCATCAACACCTCTTAATCAAAGAATTCCTTGTGCAAGTACTGGAGGGCACGGGATGAATCCTCCGCCTTGACGCCGAACATGATGCTGATTTCCGACGATCCCTGGTTCATCATCTCGATATTGACCTCCGCCTCGGCGAATGCCTTGGTGGCCTTGCGCGCAAAACCGACGGTTCTGCGCATGCCTTCGCCAACGATCATGATCAGGGCCAGGCCGCGCTCGACCGACACATCATCGGCCTCCAGCTCATCGAGGATCCGCTTGCAGACCACCTGTTCCGTGTCGGGGGAGAAACGATCCTCGCGCAGGATGACGGACATGTTGTCGATCCCCGAGGGGGTATGTTCGTAGGACACGCCCTCGTCCTCGAAAATCTGCAGCAAGCGTCGACCGAACCCGATCTCGCGGTTCATCAGGTACTTGCTGACATACACCGTGCAGAATCCACCACTGGCGGCAATGCCCACGACGCGGCTGCTGTCCTGGCGATGCTCGGGGACGATCAGCGTTCCGGGGGCCTGCGGCGCATTGGTGTTCTTGATGCAGATCGGGATGCCTGCCCGCACGGCCGGGATGATCGCCTCATCATGCAGCACGCCGAAACCGGCATACGAGAGCTCGCGCATCTCGCGGTAGGTGATCTCCTTGACGGGCTTCGCATTCTCCACGAGTCGGGGATCGGCCGAGAAGACCGCGTCCACATCCGTGAAGTTCTCATAGACTTCCGCCCCGACGGCCGCTGCCAGGATCGAGCCGGTCACGTCGGATCCGCCGCGCGAAAACGTCACGACATCGCCTTCGGGCGTGTAGCCGAAAAAGCCGGGGAAGACAATCAGTCCCTTAATCGCGGCAAGCGACACCGAAAGCTTCTCGTAGGCATCGGGTAGCAGGCGGGCATGGCCATACTCATCGCTGAGCAGCAGGCCGGCGTCCCCCGGGTTGACATACTGCGCGTCGTGGCCGCGCCGCCGCAATTCCCCGGCCATCAGCCGGGCACAATTGTCCTCGCCCGCCGCCTTGACGGCATCCATGTACCGGCCTGCATGGGTCGTCGAGCCCAGGACGGTCTGGCAAAGCGAGCGTTCGATGGACGCCATCGTGTTGTCGGTCACGCCCAGTTCATTGCAGATCAGGGCAAACCGGTCGATCACTTTCTTGAGCGGTTCCTCCACGTCGCCGCCGTTAAGCCGGGTCTCGGCGCAACGGATCAGCAGGTCGGTGACCTTGATGTCATCCTTGGATCGTTTCCCCGGTGCCGACACCACGACGATCCGGCGCTGCGGGTCGGACGCCACAATATCGCACACTTTCCCGATCTGCTTTGCATCCGCCACTGAACTTCCGCCAAATTTACATACTTTCATCGGTAATCTCCCTCTTCACCATTAAATCAGCCTGCTACCCGCAGTCTTACGGTTGGCGCACAAATCGCTGGCAAGGCGTTAATGCCGGTCAAGGCTGCATTCATATCGGCCTCGAGCGCCTTATGCGTCATGATCACCACGGCGGACCGTCCCTCGTTGGTCGTGCCCTTCTGCAGCACGGACTCGATGCTGATCCCGCGATTCCCCAGGATGCCCGTGACCTGTGCAAGCACACCGGGTTGGTCGAGGACGCACAGGCGCAGATAGTAGCGCGAGTGGATCTCGGCGATCGGCTTGATCGGCAGGGTCTCGCCTGTGGGTGGCAGGGCCGGCACCCGTAGCGAGGCGTCCTTGGCCAGGTTGCGGGCCACGTCGGCCACATCACCAAGCACGGTGCTGGCCGTCGGCAGCCGTCCGGCCCCGCGGCCATAATAGAGGGTCTTGCCTGCCAGGTCGGATTCCACCATGACCGCATTGAACACCCCGCTGACCGAAGCCAGCACATCATCGATCGGGACCAGCGTCGGATGCACCCGTACGTCCAGCGCATCGCCCTCGCGGCAGATGGTCGCCAGCAGCTTGATGCGGTATCCGAAGCCGGCCGCATAATCGTTATCGACCTTTTCCAGTCCGCGGATACCCTCGATATACACCTTTTTCAGATCAACGGGAGCCCCGTACGCCAGCGACGCCAGGATCACCGCCTTGTGCGCCGTATCAAACCCGTCGATGTCCAGTCCGGGATCGGCTTCGGCAAACCCGAGGCGCTGCGCATCCCCCAGCACGGTATTGAAATCAAGCCCTTCGTTCTCCATCCGGGTCAGGATATAGTTGCAGGTGCCATTCAAGATGCCCTGGATCCCGAGGATGGCATTGGCGCAAAGCGCCTCGCGCAAGGCCCGGATGATCGGGATGGCACCGCCCACGCTCGCTCCGAAATAAAGGTCGGCCCCCTGTTTGGCCGCCAATGCATAAAGTTCCGCACCATATTCGGCCAGCAGCTTCTTGTTGGCGGTGACCACCGGTTTGCCAGCGGCCAGTGCCCGCATCACCAGCGTCTTCGCGATGCCGGTACCGCCGATCAGCTCCACCACCACATCCACATCCGGCGAATCAATCAGGGCGGCGGCATCCGTCGTCAGCAAGGCGGGATCCACCTTGACCCCCCGGTCACTGGTGATGTCCAGATCGGCGATCCGCCGCAGCACCAGGCGCACCCCCAGCCGCTTGGCTAGTATATCCCCGTTGCGCTGCAAGCCTTCCACCACACCGGCACCGACGGTTCCGAACCCCAGCAGTCCTACTCCGATTTCTTTCATTCGCACTACCCCATGATTACCAACGCTGAACACAAACACCTATAAAATCACTGATTCTATCCGCCAGCCAACCCCCTTACAAGCTTTTTGCTTTCCTTCTTTTCGCCGTCGCGGCGGGTTCTGCTATATCCGTTGGGCGTGGAAATGGCAGGGGCGATCTTCTCCCCGAAGCGGAACCACCAACTTGCCAATGTCGTTCGGATTATGGCTTTCTATCGGCGTGATGTCTCACATCACGGCCTTCGACCACGAAGATGCTGATCTCGGCAATATTCGTGGCGTGATCGCCGATACGCTCCAAGTAGCGCGAGACCAACAGGAGGTTCAGTGCCCGAGATACGGCGGACGACTCCATCGTCATGCAATCCGTCAATTCCGCTGCGATCGCGGTTTTCAAGGCGTCCAGCCGGTCATCACGGAACATGACTTCACGAGCCAGGTTCGCATTCCGATTCACGAAGGCATGCAGGCTGTCGCGCACCATTCCCCTGGCAATCATAGCCATCTCGGGGATAATTATAAACGGCTTCAGAGGCGGCTCCGTGAGTAGCGTCTTGGCGCGCTTGACGATATTGATGGCTTCATCCGCCAAGCGCTCCAGATCGGCGTTTGCCTTGGCCGCTCCCATGATGAAACGGAGGTCACCGGCCGCTGGCTGATGCAACGCAATCTGCGTCAGGCAGGTCTCGTCAATCTCCACCTGCATTTGATTCACCAGCTCCTCGCGCTCATAAACTGCCGGGATCACCTCTTCATTGCGGTCGACCACCGCCTTGATCGCATCGGAAATCATGACCTCAGCGAGCGCACTCATCTTCATCAGTTGATATTTCAGTGCCTGTAGATTTTCATCAAAATGACGTTCCATCATTGATTTCTCCCTGACGCTTACCCGTATCTTCCGCTGACATAATCCTGCGTCCGTTTATCCTTCGGACTGATGAATAACCCGGACGTCTTCCCGAATTCTATCATCTCGCCAAGCAGCATGTACCCTGAATAGTCCGAGATGCGGGCCGCTTGCTGCATGTTGTGCGTCACGATCACGATCGTGTACTTGGCCTTGAGGTCCAGCATTAGCTCCTCGATTCGGGACGTAGCGATCGGATCCAGCGCTGAGCAGGGTTCATCCATCAGGATCACCTCGGGCTCCACGGCCAGGAGTCTTGCCACACACAACCGCTGCTGCTGGTCCAGCGGCAGCTCCACGGCGGAATGATGAAGCTTATCCTTGAGCGCATCCCATAGCGCGGCGGACGTGAGGCTGCGCTGGACAACCTCCGCGATACGGCTCCTGTCGCGCATCCCCGCCACACGTAACCCGAAGGCCACATTGTCGTAGATCGATAGCGGGAACGGATTTGGGCGCTGAAAAACCATTCCCACCCGCTTGCGCAACAGACACACATCGGTATCGGGCAGATAGATATCCTTGCCTTCCAGGAGAATGGTTCCCGATACACGGACGCTCGGGATGAGATCATTCATCCGGTTCAAGGTCCGGAGCAGGGTAGATTTCCCGCAACCGGAAGGTCCGATCAGCGCCGTGATATGACGGTCCTTGACGTCCATTGGTACCTGTTTGAGGGCCTGGAACTCGCCGTAAAACAAATCCAGGTTACGCACACTGATGACGGGGTCTGCACTCATCCGAACCTGCCTGTCACATAATCGTTTGTCCGTTTATCATCGGGCACGGTGAAAATCTTCTCGGTGAGTCCATACTCCACCATGTCGCCCATCAGGAAGAATGCCGTCTCGTCGGCGACACGGGCCGCCTGCTTTGTATTGTTGGTGACCAGGATGATGGTGTATCTCTCCTTAAGGATCGTGAGGGCGTCCTCGATCTTGGACGTGGAGATAGGATCCAGCCCAGAGCACGGTTCATCCAAGAGAATCACCTCGAGTTCCTCCATGGCTAGGACGCGAGCAAGGCAAAGCCGCTGCTGCTGGCCGCCGGAAAGGCGAAGTCCAGACATCCGGAGCCGATCCTTGACCTCGTCCCAAAGGAAGGCTGCCTTAAGGCTGCGCTCCACCACCTCGTCTAGGTGCGTCTTTTTCCGCACCCCCGACAGCCGCGGACCGTAGACCACATTCTCGTAGATGCTCATCGGCAGGGCTACCGGTAAGGCGAATAGCATGCCGACCCGCTTGCGGAGCGCCACCACATCGCACGCAGGATGATAGATGTCCTTCCCGTCCAGAAGGATCTGTCCCTCCGCATGCATATCTGGCACGAGGTCGTTCAACCGGTTCAGGGCACGCAGGAACGTCGTCTTCCCCGCCCCTGACGGCCCGATAATCCCAAGCACCTGGTTGGCGGGAATATCGAGCGAGATCCCGCGGAGGGATTCCTCCTGCCCGTGGAATACCCGCAAGGCGCGGATGGTGATCTTGGCTGGAGAGGCTTGGATCATCGGGCCCTCCTGGCAATAAACCGGTGCATCATCCCGTAGGCGATCAGATTGACCATTAACACGGAGATAATCAGCACGGCCGCCGTGGCATACGCCTTCTCGGTTGAAATGCCCTCGCGGGCCAGGATGTAGAAATGCACAGACATGGTCCGCACGGAATCAAAGGCCGAAATCGGCATCCGCAGAGCGGACCCCGCCGTGAAAATCACTGCCGCCGTCTCCCCGATGGAGCGACCGATCCCGAGCATGACGCCCGTCACGATCCCCGGAAGCGCATTGGGCAGAACCACCTTCAGCACCGTTTCCCAGCGTGTGGCGCCGAGCGAGAAACTGACTTCGCGCCAGGAGTTTGGAACCGCCCGGATCGCTTCCTCCGACGTCCGGATAATCGTCGGCAGTATCATGATTGCCAGCGTCAACCCGCCTGACAACAGGCACCATCCCATATTCAGACCCACCACGAAGAAAATAAACCCGAAAAGACCGAAGATGATGGAGGGGATGCCCGCCAGGCAATCCGTCCCGAACCGGAGCGCGCGGGTCATCCGTGTTTCCCGTGTGTATTCCGTGAGGTAGACCGACGTCCCGACCCCCAGCGGCAGGGCGATGGCAATGGCCAGAAGCGGCAGCAGGATCGTCCCCACCAAGGTTGGCAGGATCCCACCGGCGCGCCCCATGTCCCTGGGGTTGGTGGATAAGAACTCCCATGTGACTCCCGGTAGGCCTTTGCCGAGGACGAAGACGATCACGAAAACGAGGACCATGACGGTGAAGAACGTGGCGCTTCCGAGGAGCAAGACCGCCAGAGCCTGGGTGATTTTCGGGGAAATCCTCATTTCTTCCTTGCCTTCCCCTTGATCGCCGACAATGCGATGCCATTGAGCACCATGATCACCATGAACAGCACGATGCCGGTCGCGAAGAGGGCCTCACGTGCCATCCCGGTGGCATTCGCCATCTCGAGCGCGATATTGGCTGTCAGGGTCCGAACCGGATCGGTGACCGCATGGGGAACTTTGACCGTATTGCCCGCCACCATGATCACCGCCATGGTTTCGCCGAGGGCGCGCCCCATGGCCAGAATGATGCTGGCTATGATCCCGGACCGTGCCGCCTTGATCGTCACCATGTATACGCTCTGCCACCGGGTCGCGCCAAGCGCCAAGGCACCTTCCCGGTAGGAATTCGGAACCGACGCAATCGCATCGATCGAAATGCTGAGGACGGTCGGAAGCACCATGATGCCCAGAATGATCGAGGCGGCGAGAACCGACAGCCCGGGCCCGCCCAACGTCGCACGGATCCAGGGAGCCAACACCATGACCCCGAGGAAACCGAACACCACGGAGGGAATCCCGGCCAGCAGCTCGATGGTCGGCTTGATGATTTTCATCATCATTGGCGGCGCGAACTCATTGAGGAAAATCGCCCCGGCGATTCCCAGCGGTGCCCCGATCAGCATGGCTCCGAATGTCACCCAGAGGGAGGCCACGATCATCGGATAAATCCCGAATTTCCCCGCCAGCGGATCCCAGTCCGAGGCGAACAGGAAATCTTTTAGCCCCACCTTCATCATGAAGGGCAGGCCTTCCTTGAAGATAAATACAGCAATCAGCAGCAGGCTGGCGACGGCGGAAAACGCCACCGTCATCAGTGCGTACTTTGCAATATTTTCGCCGTTAAACTTCATCTTGTATTACTTCGCCCGGATGAGACCGCTCTGGTGGAGCAGCTCCTGGGCTTCGTTGGACATCACATATTCCAGAAAGGCCTGGCAGGCGGGACTGGCACCCTCCTTCGCCATCAGGAAGACGGGCCGCACGAGCCGGTACTCCCCCTTCATGATCGTCGCTTCCATGCACTCTATGCCGTCCACGCTGACCGCTTTTATCTTTTCATTGATCAGGCCGTGGGAGACATAGCCGATCGCATTCTGGTCGTTGGCCACCGTTTCCCGGATGGTGCCGTTAGAATCCTGGACCAGGGCATCCTCCGCCAGTTTGATCCCCCCGAGGATCTTTTCGAAAGAGGACCGGGTTCCGGAGCCAGCCTCGCGGGAAATGACAGCGATCGCGTAATCGCTCCCGCCAACGTCCTTCCAATTCTTGATCTTTCCACTGAACACATCCCGGACCTGGTCATAGGTCAGGCTGGACACCTTGTTGGCGGGATTCACCACCACGGCAATCCCGTCCCGCGCCACGATCAGCGACTTGAGTGAGGCCGCCTCGGGCGGCAACTCGACCAGATCCGCCATCCCGATCTCTGCGGCACCGGACAAGGCCGACTGGATTCCCATGGACGACCCACCGCCCTGTACCGTGATCATCACCCCGGGATGAGTGGACATATACTGGTCCGCCAGTTTCTCGGCAAAGGGCTGGAAGGCCGTCGAACCAGCGATGGTAACATTCTCTCGGGACTTGCCGCACCCTGTCAACCCCATGAACCCCGCACACAATACCACCCCCGTCAACGCAACCATTATTTTCATAGAACCGGACTCCTTGTGATCTTCAATATGGTAAGAAACCGCTTTTCTGCCGTCACGGGCACTCGCCCGTTGAGACCGACCTGAAATATTGTTTTCAATCGGGTAACTATGCGTAAATCCGGCGGAAAGGTCAAGATCTGGATTATTCCCCGGATCAAGGAGCGTGTGGATTGGCTACTCGTACGGGCGCATGGTGCCGGTTTCAGTGCAGCATCCACCGCAAGCGGCCCACGGCATAGCGCGTCTTAGATGTCCAGCCTTACCCCTGCCATGAAGAGCAGTTCGCTGTCATACCCGAAGGTGCCGGAGGGGAGTACGGCGGACTCCAGCTTGCTGATGTAGGTTGCGCTCAGGCTGAACCGCCCCCTGATCAAGGACGCCTTCAGGTCGGCATGCATCCATCCGCTCTCCTGTGTCCGGTCCCGGGTGTCGATATACCCCGCCGTGGAATGCAGCTCGAGTGAGGCGTCGCCTCCCAGATCCAGCCCGAAGGTGAGGTACGGTGCCATATACCAGGTCTCCTGGAACTGCCCGGCGGTCAGGTAGTCGGCATAGATGCCGATGCGGGTGAAATCATTCAGTTGATAGCGTGTCCCCACCGAGATGTATTGTTCATCCTGCAACGCCATCGTGGAGGAATACAGCCTGACGTTGTAGGCGGGTTTGATGCGCACCTTTCCCAGGTTGAATACATAGCAAAGCCCCTGCTCGATGCGCGATAGGTCGTGCTTGTTAACCCTTCCCTGGTAGTCATCCACATCGACGTTGGCCCACGTCTGCAAGGAAAACGCATCGCGAGACGCCGTTACCCAAGGCTGCAGGACCAGCCCGTCGTTGTAGGTTCTGCCCTTGTATACATAGGCGCTGGCGACATCCAGGCCGAGGACGAGATCGGGATGCAACCAATCCTCCAGGGAAACGCCCCGTGCCATGGACCCCAGCGCGATCATCAGAACCACAACCACCATCCCGAGACGCCTGTCTCGTTCACGTCTGCCATGTCGTCCCATGAAATGCTCCTTTCCCTTGATCCCGCAAAATCGTAATCGCACAGTAGAAATATACCGACAGAAAGGTTTGCTGGCAAGATCGTGCTGATATCATTGTGCTGACAATTCTTAATCGTTCGCCCGAAATCTCGCGATTGCTTATTGCGGGGTGAGCCGTTATGATACGGTAACATTCATTTATGGAGGACTCCTGCAATGCATTTAGAATCGAAAACCGTCAGCGAGCGTCTGGCGACTGTGCGCGCCCTGGGCGAATCTGTCAAAGCCGGTGTGCGTGTGACCGAGGAGGTCAATAACCACGTTCATACCATTTACTCCTTCAGCCCCTACAATCCTTCGCAAGTGGCCGTCAAGGCGGCCGAGGCGGGACTGCAGACGGTCGGCATCATGGATCATGACTCCGTCGCCGGCTGCGAGGAGATGCTGGAGGCAGCAAAGGCGGTGAATATCGCCTGTACAGCGGGTTGCGAGATCCGGGTGAACATGACCGGGACGCTGGTTGAGGGACGCAAGACCAACAATCCGGACGAGCCGAACATCAGCTATATTGCCTTCCATGGCATTCCCCGCACGCAGTTTGCCGATGTGGCCGCCTTTCTCAAGCCCATGCAGCAGGCGCGCCTCGCGCGGGATCGGCAGGAAGTCGCCAAACTCAATACCATCCTTGCTGACCTCGGTGCGCCACGGTTGGACTTCGACGCCGATGTGGTGGCGATCTCCGAGGCGCTGGCGGGCGGTTCGCTGACCGAGCGGCATATCCTCTATGCGCTGTCTCTCAAGCTGATCGCCCTGCATGGCAAGGGGGCGGCGCTGATCCGGTTTGTGGAAGCGCAGATGCGGATCCCGGTCCAAGGCAAGATCCGGGACATGCTGATGGATCTGGCCAATCCGCATTATGCCTATGATTTACTGGGGATCTTCAAGTCGGCGCTGGTTCCCTTGTTCTTCATCGAATCGGGCGATACCGAATGCATCAATGTCCAGACGGCGGTTGATTTCGCCAATGCCGTTGGTGCCATACCGGCGTATGCTTACCTGGGGGACGTCGGGGAATCCCCGACAGGCGACAAGAAGGCCGAGAAATTCGAGGATGACTACCTGGACGCGTTGGTTCCGGAACTCAAGCGGATCGGGTTCAAGGCGATTACCTATATGCCGCCGCGCAATACCAAGGCGCAGCTCCTGCGCTTGCAGATGCTCTGCCAGGATTGCGAACTAATGGAGATCAGCGGGGTGGATATCAACAGTTCACGCCAGACCTTCAACTGTCCGATCCTGCTGGAGTCGGCGTTCCGGCATCTTACCGATGCTGCCTGGGCGCTGATCGCCCATGAGAAACTGGCGGCGGAGTCACCCCCCCTCGGCATGTTTCATCCGGCCAATCCCATGCCGTTTGCCACCCTTCAGGAGCGTGTCGCCCGTTATGCCGCGATCGGGCGGCGAATCGATAACCGCTCCCCCGAGAAGGTCCGGCATCTGCTTTAGCGGCTGCCAGCGGTTTCCTTTATGCGCTGGAAGACGTCGTCCAGCGAGCCCATGAAGGGGCCGGGAGTCTCCATCTTGATCGAAACGAGTGCGGCTGCGAACTTGAGCGCTTCCTCCGCAGAGTGATCCAGTCGCCATGACAAGTAGGCAGCGAAAGTGGTATCGCCGCGCCCCGTGCGTCCGATAACGCTCTTGTTGGAGAAGGGTTCATATATCGTTTTGCCACCGATATTGGCCAGCACGCCCTTTGCCTCGGTGATCAGGACCTCCTCGACTCCCCACGAGGAGACGTCGGCGGCCGCCGCGGCCAGGTCATCGAGACCCGTCACCAGCCGGGCCTCGACGATATCCAGCTTCAGCTTGCTCAAAGGACGGCAGATCTCGCGCTTGGCGGCGACATCCCCGAAGGCGATCTCCCGTGTTATCGGATTGACCTGACGCACAAAACTTTGCATATCGGTCGACAGCGTCCAGTCGCCCTTGGCCATCTGCTGGACAAAATCAACGCTGAACTCATGATCCGAAATGCCCGCTAGGTGTACATGCCGGGATTGAAGTCCGGCCACATCGGCCATGGTGAACAGTCCGGCATCGCGACTGAGGATCAATCGGCGATTGTCGACATCGTGGGTCTCGTGAATGACCCGGCTGTAGGTTGTCTCGGCGGTAGGAACCACGAAGACATCAATCCCGGCGTCGCGCATGGGCTGGACAATCGCTTCGTCGGCCTTGGCCATGCGCACCACGGCGGCGATCTTCTTGCCCGTCCGTACGGCGGCCATGGCACCGCACAGCACGGCGCTGCCCGGGGAGACGACCGGCTGCGGGCGGTCCGGGGTGGTGATTTCGTCATAGCACATGTGTCCGACAAAGGTCAGGTCGTATTTCGGCTTCATATAAAAGGCTCCTGTAAGGCGGGTTTGCATCAAGACGGTGAGGCGAATAATGAGTTCATTCAAACAAAAAAACGGCATGCAGACAATCATATTCCACACCGTCCAGATTCCCATCAGGAGGCACAAGTTACTGGCTGCGCAGTCGCGTCCAGACGCTGTCCATGGTCTTGTTGTATTCGCCGGGATCCTCGATCAGTTCGAGGCTGGTGGGGTCGGCATTGACAAGATTCTCCATCATGGTCCGGATTTCCGCTTTCACCAGGCCGATGGCTGTCTTGTTGGGCATGACGTAGCATATGTCCTCCATATTTCGTGCCGATTGTTCCGGGCTGATCAGGAAGTTGATGAAGCGTTCAGCATTGTCGCGGTGGCGGGCGTTCGCCGGGATGCACAGCGAATCGATAAACATGGCGACCCCCTCGCGCGGGATGGCGAAACGTATGTGGGGGTGCTGCATCTGCAGGCGCATGGCCCCGCCGGACCAGTAGTGCGACAGGACGGAGGCCCCTGATAGCAGCAGGGATTCGATCATTCCGGAATCATAGCGTAACAGCAGCGGTTTCTGCTCCGCCAAGGCCAGATAAGCTCGCTCCAGGTCGGCGACGTTCCAGTCCTGCAGGCGTACGCCCGCCCGTTTGCAGCCGGCGAACAAGGTTTCGCGCATATCATCGAGCATGGTGATGCGCCCCTTGTACTGCGGATCCCAGAGGATCGACCAGGAAACGACCGGCTCCTTGATGACGTTGCTGTTGTAGAGGATGCCGCTGGACCCATAGGTGTAGGGGATGTGGTATTGCCCTTCGGGGTCAAACGAAACCTGGCAGAACGCCGGATCCAGGAAGCGCGCATTCGGGATGTTCTCAAACCGGATCGGGGCAAGCATGTTGAGTTTGATCAGGTTTTGAACCATGAAACCGGAGGGCACGATCAGATCATAATCGCTGGCTCCCATGGTCATGCGGGCGAACAGTTCCTCGTTGCTGTTGTAATAGCTCTGATTGACCTTTATGCCGGTTTCCTTCTCGAAGTCCGCGATGATGCCGGGGCATATATAGCCCGCGTAGTTATACAGGTTTAGCACCTCCTGGTCGCGGGACATCAGGCTGGTCGTGACCAGCAGCAGTAGAATTGCCCCGCCGATGCAGGCCATCACCCGCTTCAATAACGGCGAGATGACCATGGCCTTCTGCAGCAACGCCGCACCGGCCAGGCCCAGGATCGTGAAGACGATCAGCAGCGTCGAGACGGCATTCAGTTCGGGCGTGACGCCATATTTGACCTTGGAGTAGATAAACAGCGGCAGGGTAGCCGAGTGGGCGCCAGAGGTGAATAGCGTAATGACGAAGTCGTCCATGCTGAGCATGAACGCGAACATGCCAGCGGAGAAAAGGGCAGGGGCGATAATCGGAAAAATGACGTAGTAGAAGGTTTGCAGGCGGTTGGCTCCGAGGTCGAGGCTGGCATCCTCCAGGTGCTGGTTGAAACGGTAGAGGCGCGCCAGCACGATGAGGGCCACAAAGGCGAGCTGGAAGGTGACGTGTGCGCAGATGATCGAGACGAATCCCAGCGGCAACCGGATCATGATGAACAGGATCATCAGGGACAGTCCGAAGATGATTTCGGGCAGAACCACGGGGATATAGAGCAGGTTCTGGAACAGGGTCCGTCCGCGAAAGCGGTATTTCGTGAGTACCAGCGCCGCCAGGGTGCCTAGGATCGTGGACACTGTCGCGCTGCAAAGGGCAATAAAAAGCGAGTTGCGGATGCTAAGCCAGAGCTGCTGGTTGGTCAAGGCCGCCCCATACCAGGCGAGGCTGAA
>DIZZ01000106.1:14618-18162 GCA_002428045.1 Verrucomicrobia bacterium UBA6015 | reverse complement strand
GCTCCACCACACCGGGAATGCCCGCCGCATCATAGCAGCCGTAATCATCGATCCCGTCGCCATCGAAATCACCCACCACTGGCACCGTGCCCGGATAACCGAAGCGGGTCTTCACAAAACCATTCTTGCTCATCATGAAATACCACTGACCGGGCTCCACCACACCGGGAATGCCCCTCGCATCATAGCAACCATAATCCGCAATCCCGTCGCCATCGAAATCACCCACCACCGGCACCGTGCCGGGATAACCGAATTTGACGGAATTATCAAACCCAAGTGTGCTCTTCATGAAATACCACTGCCCCTGAGGGACAACCCCGGGAATCCCCGCCGCATCATAGCACCCATAGTCGCTGATCCCATCACCATCGAAATCGGCCTTGGCGCTCGGAAAATCAGCAGGATCATTCGGGTCTGTGCCACGCTGCACTTCCAGTCCATCATCAAATCCATCATCGTCGGAATCGGCAAGGTTCGGATCGGTTCCCGTATCGTGCGCCGAGACAAATACCCCCGTGTCACGCTCCATCCAGTCGGGTAAGCCATCGCCGTCCGTATCCGTGATCGTATAAACCGCCGTCACTACCTCGCTCGGTTCCGCCCCTGACTTCCAGGCACGTGCCTTGACCGTCGTGGTTGAGAACACCTGCACATTCGTCCCCGCCGTACTGGATGTTGTTGGCGACTGGCCGTTGCTCGTATAGCGAATTGTCGCCCCGGTGGTTGAACAACTGATCTGAACCCAGATCGAGGTGTTAAAGGTCCCGCTCCCGGGTGTAAACACAGGGTTGGCGGCATAGAACGGTCGCTCGTAGGCCCCGATATCCGAGTAATTCGGGGTGCCATCCCCCGTATTCGGAACCGTGTCGAGATCACTTCGGCTCCTGCCCGCAATATCCTGCGGGGGGGCATATCCGCCATGTCCACGATCCAGACAGGGAGACGTCACCTGCAGCGCAAAATTATCGTCAATCGTCCCTAGGATATTGTCTGCGCCATTCGCATCCGTAAAGAGCGGATCCTGCGAAAAGCGCTGGATGTTGCTCTCGCTGACGGAGGCATGCGAGTCGGCCGCCGTCTGGATATTGCAATGCCGTGTCGTCATCGAACTGGAGCCGGCATTGAAGATATCCTGCCCCTGATCCCCGGATTGACTGTTCCACAGAATGCAGTTGTTCAGCGACATCATATCGACACTCGTGTTCAGGATCGCCCCGCCGTAAACGACGGCCACGTTCCTATGGAATGTGGAATTGTCAATGCGGGGCGATATCGCACGACTGCGGTCATCGCCCTTATTAACCCAGAGAGCCCCCGCATTCGTCGCCTGATTCGCATTGAACACAACACTGCGGATGTGTAAATCGCGGGCAAAATTAGCAATCGCGCCGCCACCAAACCCGCTGCGGTTAGCCGTAAAGTTGGAGTTCTGCACCAGGTTGGTCGTTAGTGTATCGTAATCATAACAGATACCGCCCCCCGCACCGAGTGCAGACATTGCCCGATTACCGACAAACGAACTGCCAGTCACCTTGAGGGGTGTGTACCGGACGTAGATCCCGCCCCCAAGCACCTCAGCCGGACCGCCCGCATCATTGACATTCCCAATGAATTGGCAGTTGCTGACAACCAGACTCACATTAGCGGTCAACGTTGCATGAGACGAACTGATGCCGCCCCCCGTGATCAGATAACGGTTGCCCGTAAATACACTGCCGGACACGGTAGCGGCCGGACACTCATTGAACCGGACACCACCGCCCTCGCGGGCGACATTGTTCGAGAACGTGCAGGACGAAATCGTCGGCTGGCCATAGACAAACCAGATCCCCCCACCCGTCCGGTCGCCGGAGCCGGTCGCCTGATTCGCAATAAATGAGGTTTGCGACAACGTCGGGCTGGAGTCATACCCCCCCAGTCCGCCGCCTCCCGTCGTCCCGATATTCCCCTGGAAAACACAATTCAACACGGAACTGTTGCTGCGGTCCAGAAAAACCCCGCCGCCCCAGCCCGCCGCCGAGTTGTTTTCGAAACGGCAATTCTGAATCGTGGCGACGATCTGATGCACATACAAGCCTCCTCCGTTTGAAATCGCCCCTGCTGCAGCCCCCCGCCGAATGACAAGTCCATCGAGGATCACATTCGGCGAGGTATTCGGAATCAACATCACCTGCGAAAGACTGTTCTGACCATCCAGGATCGTCGGGTTTACGCTGACATTACGCTGGCTGCGGTCGGTTTCCGTGCCAGAGAACCCGCCATAAATGGACGAACCGGACGTTGGGCGCAGGGTGGTCGCTGGCGTGTACGTCCCCTTCGCCACCCAGAACTCCTGGCCTGTGCCACGCCCAGCTATCGCACTCTCCAGTGTCCGATAGGCTGACGACCAAGCGTTTCCATTTCCGCCCGCCCTTGACGCATCGACATAAACAACGGCCTCGGCACTGACCATACCAAGCATAAGCACCGAAAAAACCACCGACAACCTTGACTTGATGAACATCCATTCCCCCTTTTGTTGTTTGCACAGAGTCGCTGAGATGGTAACATACAGCATATTAAATTAAAAGCTGCAAAATGCCCCCCAAAATTGCGGACTGAAAAATTGACATGAATCCGCAGGGCTTCTCCTTGGGGGAAATTTACGGTTTTCGTATATTTAGGCTGGCAGTAAGCCAGATTGAGACGGCCTGCCATGCGAAACATCATTTATATTGAGTCACACTGAACCTCACTGAATATCCATTTATGCATATAGACAGACTTCTGCGGCCGCATGCCGACCAGCCAGAATGCGACGCTGTTATTGTTATGCGCTCTTTTCATCCGGTGGCAACGGTTCGGAGCGTGAACTTTTCAAACAAAGCGACGAGCAGGGCGATACGTTCAGTGGTAGCGGCTAGGCGCAGACGGATTTTTCTTGATCCCGGACGATCCGTCCCGACATGTTAAGCAGGTAGAGGCGCAGGCGCTTGATCTGTGCGGTCCTCAGGTCATCGTCAGTAACCGCAGCGCGGATCGCCGAGACGATATCGTAGGCCTGAGCCTGTCCCAATTTTAGCGTTTTTGACGAGACCGCAGCCGGGGCGTTTTGCAACTGCCGAATCTGTCGAGCCGGGGGCGTTTTGATCAATAACCACGATTAAATTATCCGATGCTGTTCTGGAATGCCGCATTTTGGCATACCCCGACTGTCGGGCTCAGTGATTTTAGTTTTTTTGCTGCTTCAGGCAGCTTTCAGGCGATCTTTGAATTTCTCGTTGTTCTCGCGTGCCATGCACGAAAGGTTCATTTATTGACAATGACTTACCGACCAGATCCGGGATTTGCGATGGGTTGATGTGCCCCGGCATCCGATGGGTGGCATTGGACATGCCGCAGGCGAGGCCGAAGACAAAGGCATCCTCCAGCAACTGCCCCTGTTGGCGCGCATGGGCAATCCCCGCATTGACGGCATCGCCGCACCCTAGCGTACTGGCCACCGGAACCGTCGGAATGGTAAAGCGCCGCAGGGCGGTCGGCGTCACCAGCCAGGCCGCCT
>DIZZ01000106.1:0-14565 GCA_002428045.1 Verrucomicrobia bacterium UBA6015 | reverse complement strand
AAGTATCCAGATGATCCTGTGGACATGGACGCCCCACGGAAGCAAACAATTCGGCCATATTGATCTTGACCCAGGCAGGCCGCTGCGGAAGCGCCTTCAAAAGGGCGGGACCACTGGTATCCAGAAGGCACGGGACCCCATGCGAGGAGGCACTGGCCAAGAGATTCGCATAAATAGCCGTTGGCGCAGAGGCAGGCACCGAGCCAGCAAGGATGATCATGGAGACGGGTTTGCAAGCGAGCATCTCATCAAACGAACATTGAAGACTCTGCCAGTCAGCGGCCGGCAAGGCTGGCCCCTCCTCCACCAGTTCGGTAAAGTCATGCACATTGTCCGCCAGCAGGGTCTGGCACAGGCGGACCGGCGCACTGGCTTTCACCAGGCATTGCGCCAGCCCCTCCTCCGCCATAAGCCGTTCCAGGGTGCGCCCCGAATCGCCGCCGGAAAAGCCGAAGAGCATCGGCAAGTTGCCAAGCGTTTGAAGCACACGGGCGCTGTTGACCGCCTTGCCGCCCGTCGACACCGTCACGCTTCGGATCCGGCTCACCCCGCCGACATTCAACGCCGCCAGTTCGAGTGTTCGTTGCAAGGCGGGAAACAGGCCCACACATAAGATGATGGATCGTGCATCGTTCATGAGGAGCAGCGCTTCGATTACCCGCGGATCTGGCCTTTGCCTTGCACCAGATACTTATAGGTGGTCAGCTCCTCCAACCCCATCGGCCCGCGGGCGTGCAATTTATCGGTGCTGATCCCGATCTCGGCACCCATGCCGAACTCGCAGCCATCCGTGAACCGGGTCGACGCATTGACATAGACTGTCGCCGAATCCACTTCCTGCATGAAGATCTTCTGGGCTGCCTCCGACTCGGTTACGATGGCATCCGAGTGATGTGAACCGTAGGTATTGATGTGTGCCACGGCCTCTCGAACGGAGGAGACAATCCGCACCGCCAACCGCAAATCCAAATACTCCTCGTACCAGTCCTGCTCGGTCGCCACCTGCATGGCCGGGAGTATCGCCCGGGCCGCAGTATCGCCTCGCAGAAGAACACCCCTCGGTTCCACACGAGCAGCAAATGCGGGGAGGAAGGCCGGCGCAATCGCCTCATGAATCAAGAGCGTTTCCATGGCATTGCAGACGCCCGGACGCTGACACTTGGCATTCTCTGCTATCGCCAAGGCCATGGCCAAATTAGCGGATTCATCGACATACGTATGGCACACGCCCTTGTAATGCTTGATCACGGGAACTCGGGCATGCTCGGTCACCGCCCGGATGAGGGCTTCCCCTCCACGAGGAATAACCAGATCAACGAGTCCCTCAAGCTGCACCAATTCCCGCACCGCCTCGTGATCAGGCGTCCGGATCAACTGGATGGCATGCTCAGGCATCCCCTTGCGTTTGCCGCTTTCGATAAGGATATCGGCGAGTATCGCATTGGTATGGGCCGATTCCTTGCCGCCCCGCAAGATGACGGCATTGGACGTCTTCAGACAAAGCACGGCGGCATCCACGGTAACATTCGGACGCGACTCGTAGATAATCCCGAGAACGCCGATCGGCACCCGCTGCTTCACGATCTCCAAACCATTCGGACGGATCCAGCGGCTGATGACATCGCCAACCGGATCTTTCAGTGCAGCCACATCGCGCACCCCGGCAATCATGCTATCCAGCCGTGCCGAGTTAAGCGTCAGCCGGTCCACCAGGGAGGACGCCAGACCGGCGGCCTTGGCAGCCTCAATGTCAATATTGTTGGCGTCGGTAATCTCGCGGCGGCGGGCCTCCAGCGCTTCCGCCATTTCCTCAAGCATCACATTTTTCTTGCGCGCATTGCACAACACCAAATCACGCGAGGCGTCCAGCGCTTGCCGCCCCATCCCAAGCATCATTTCATGCACATCCATAACCTATCTCCAGATTCCTACCGCAACGCCTCAGAGTGCGCTGGCGACCACCATCGTGCCGGTGTCGTCGCCAGCCATCACCTTGCCGAGTGTCCCGGACAGCAACCCGTTGGCAATGACCACGCTGCAGCCCGCCTTGGCAGCGGTCTGCGCCGCCCGCAGCTTGGATCCCATGCCACCCTTCGACAGCGTGGAGTCCGACGCACCGACCAGCGCAAACGTGCGCGGCGTAATGTCATCAAGGAAAGGCACACGCCGTGTCCGTCCCTCCCCCGCTGCCGGTTCGCGCAGGCCATCCACCGTGGTCAGGATAATCAGCAGGTCCGCGCGGATCAACTTGACCACGAGGGCGGCCATGAAATCGTTATCGCCGAACGCCATATCGGCCTTGAGTTCTTCATCAGCGACGACGTCATTTTCGTTGATGATCGGAATCACGCCATGGCGCAGCAGGGCTTCCATGGTCCGAGTGATGTTGGTCTGGCGGACCTTGTGCTCGAAATCGGAGTGAGTTAGCAGAACCTGCCCCACCTTGAAGCCCTTGGCTCCGAACATCTCATCATACCGCGACATCAAACGCGTCTGCCCGACCGCCGCAGCCATCTGAACTTCGGGCAGCAGGACTGGTCGAGTTTTCATCCCCAGCGCCTCCATGCCTGTGCCAACGGCACCGGAGGTAATCACCACAACCTCATGCCCAGCCTTGCGAATCGCCGAAATATCCGCGATCAGACGCAGCATACGGCGTCGATCCGGCCTACCGGTCTTCTGAACCAGCACCCGACTGCCAATCTTGATGACCACCCGACGTGCCTCCGGAATCCCCGCACGGAACTTCAACGACGCATGTTTCATTTTTCTGACTCCCAACTACACAAACTCACCGCACACTCCACGGACCTAACGCCTTGACGCCGCGCGAATGGCCCTGGCCGACTCACGATCCGAGGTTTTCTGCTTCATGGTTTCGCGTTTATCGACAAGCTTCTTGCCCCGGCAAACACCCAGTTCAAGTTTCACGCTGCGCCGACGAAAATAGAGCCTTAACGGGATCAGCGTATGTCCGTGCTGCTCCACATCGGCTTTGAGTTTCAGGATCTCGCGCTTGTGCAGCAGCAGCCGACGAGGTCGATTGCTTTCATGATTGAAGCGATTCCCGAACAGATAGGGCTGGATGGTCATGCCCACAACGACGGCATCACCACCGGTCACCTGGACATAGGCACCCACCATGCTGACTTGACCAAGACGGAGCGACTTGACTTCCGTCCCTCGAAGTTCAAGCCCAGCCTCGCAATGCTCAAGAACTTCGTAATCGTGGTAAGCCTTGCGATTCGTCGCAATATTGGCAGATTCCGCCATGGTAACGACTAGAACGACATCGGATCAGGCTCAGCGATCGCTGCCGCCTCGTACCCGAGTTTACCCTCGGCGATTTCTCGCAGGGCAACGTCTACCTTTTCTTCACCGACAGCCGGCTTGACCAGCGGACGCTCGCCAGCATTGAGCTGACGCACACGTTTTGACACCATGTTGATAAGCACAGGAATGCTCGGTACCGCAAGCTTTGCCGCATTAATCAGATTTATATTCAAGTCGCCTCCAGAAGTAAATGAAACGGGGCGCAGTATATGCGCCCCGTCTCGGTTAGTCAACCTTTATTAAAGGCTTACATCATGCCGCCCATGCCGCCCATGCCACCCATGCCGCCCATGTCGCCGCCACCTGCCGGAGCCTTCTTCTCTTCCGGAATATCGGTGATCATGCATTCGGTCGTCAGCAGCAACCCGGCGATGCTCGCCGCGTTCTGCAGTGCCGTGCGGGTCACCTTGGCCGGATCAAGCACACCGGCCTTGATCAGGTCCATGAACTCGCCCGTGGCCACGTTATAGCCGTATGAGCTGCTCTTGCTCTTCTTGACCTGATCCACGATCAGCGCACCTTCGACACCGGCATTCGAGACCAGCTTACGCAGCGGGGCTTCGAGTGCGCGACGGATGATATCGACACCGACCGCCTCATCGCCTTCGCCCGGCACGTTGTCCAGCGCCTTCTGGGCGTTGAGCAGGGCCACACCACCACCAGGCACCACGCCTTCCTCAACGGCCGCACGGGTCGCATGCAGCGCATCCTCGACGCGGGCCTTCTTCTCCTTCATTTCCGACTCGGTGGCCGCGCCGACGTTGATGACGGCCACGCCGCCAGCCAGCTTTGCCAGACGTTCCTGCAGCTTCTCGCGGTCGTAATCCGAGGTGGTATCCTCGATCTGACGCTTAATCTGCCCCACGCGCCCCTGGATATCCGCCGTCTTGCCAGCGCCTTCCACGATCGTTGTGTTTTCCTTGTCCACGGTGATGCGTTTTGCACGACCAAGGTCTTCCAGCGTGACCTTCTCAAGCTTGATGCCCAATTCCTCGGACAGCATCTTGCCACCGGTCAGCACGGCGATATCCTCCATCATGGCCTTGCGGCGATCGCCGAAGCCAGGCGCCTTGACCGCACAGCACTGGAACGTGCCACGCAGACGGTTGACGACCAGGGTCGCCAGCGCTTCGCCTTCGACATCCTCGGCGATGATCATCAGCGGCTTGCCAGCCTTGGCTACGTTCTGCAGCAGCGGCAGCAGATCCTGCAGGTTGGAGATCTTCTTCTCATGGATCAGGATGTAGGCATCCTCGAGCACGACTTCCATGCTGTCCGCATTCGTCACAAAGTACGGCGAGAGGTAGCCCTTGTCGAACTGCATTCCTTCAACCACATCGAGCGTCGTCTCCATGGTCTTGGCCTCTTCAACCGTGATGGTGCCGTCCTTGCCGACCTTATCCATCGCCTCGGCAATGATGTTGCCGATCTCGGTATCACCATTGGCCGAAATCGTGGCCACCTGGGCGATTTCCGTGTGCTCCTTGACCTTCTTGCTCATCTTGGCGATGCTGGCCACCACGGCGGCGGTGGCACGGTCAATGCCGCGCTTGAGGCTCATCGGGTTCGCCCCTGCAGTGACGTTCTTCAGCCCTTCGCGGAAGATCGCCTCGGTCAGCAGTGTCGCGGTCGTGGTGCCGTCGCCAGCCACGTCGCTGGTCTTGCTTGACACTTCGCGCACCATCTGGGCACCCATGTTCTCGAACGGGTCCGACAATTCGATTTCCTTGGCCACGGTAACGCCGTCCTTGGTCACCGTCGGGGATCCGAACTTCTTGTCCAACACCACGTTACGTCCGCATGGCCCGAGGGTCACCGTGACGGCGCGGCTGAGTTTCTCAATACCCACCAGGATCGCCTGACGGGCGTCCACATCATACTTCAATTGCTTAGCTGCCATTATATATCTCTCCTTTGTTTCGTTTTATAGTCCTACGATACCGATTAGCTGATCACGCCAAGGATATCTTCCTCGCGGATGATCTGGTGCTCCACATCATCAATCTTTACTTCCGTTCCGCCGTACTTGGGCATCAGCACGCGATCACCCTTCTTGACGTTGAAGGGGATGAGCTTGCCGTGTTCGTCCAGCTTTCCCGTTCCAATCGCAACAACAGTGCCTTCCTGCGGCTTTTCCTTGGCGCTATCAGGGATAATAATCCCACCCTTCTTGACCTCGACCTCCGTGGCTGGCTTAACCAGTACCCGATCTCCCAATGGCTTAATGTTCATCCTGCTTTTTCTCCCTTGTTTTCGCCCGATTCCCGGGCATTTGTTAAACATAAACGGGTGGCATTAGCAGGACGCCCTACTCATGCCGCCCGTACCTGCGTCATTTCTTATCGTCGTCTACCATTTCAAAGTCGGCATCAATCACATCGCCGTCCGCCTTGCTTCCACTCTCGCCAGCCGATGACGAGGCCTTCTGCTCTGACGATGCGCTCCCGCCAGCATGGCCAGCCCCTTCGCTGCCGGACGGCTGGGCATGGGCATACATCTCCTGGGAGAGCGATTGCATCAGCGTGTTCAGGGCCTCCATCTTCTCCTTAATCTGCGATATCGAACCGCTGTCCAGCGAGGTCTTGAGCGCCTGGATTGCACCCTCCACACTTGACTTCTTGGTGGCATCCAGCTTGTCGCCGTGCTCCTTGAGCATCTTCTCGGTCTGGTAGGCCAGATTCTCGGCCATATTCTTGGTTTCGACCGCCTCGCGACGCTCCTTGTCCTCGCCAGCGTGCCGCTCGGCCTCTTCAACCATGCGCTTGACCTCCGTCTCGCTCAAGCCGCTGGACGCGGTGATCGTGATCTTCTGCACCTTGCCCGTGCCAAGATCCTTGGCAGACACATTCAGGATACCGTTGGCATCAATATCAAAGGTGACTTCGATCTGCGGAACACCGCGAGCGGCTGGCGGGATGCCATCGAGCTTGAAGCGGCCAATGGACTTGTTATCGCCAGCCATCTTGCGCTCGCCCTGCAGGACATGGATTTCCACACCCGGCTGGTTATCGGCTGCCGTACTGAAAATCTCGCTTTTCTTGGTCGGAATTGTTGTATTGCGCTCGATCAACGGGGTCATCACCCCGCCTAGCGTCTCGATGCCCAGCGAAAGCGGCGTTACATCGAGTAGCAGTACGTCCTTGACGTCGCCCGCCAGAATGCCGCCCTGAATGCCAGCACCAATGGCCACAACCTCATCGGGATTGACCCCCTTGTGAGGTTCCTTGCCAAACAGCGCCTTGGCCGTTTCCTGGATCTTCGGCATACGCGTCATGCCCCCCACCAAGATGACTTCATCCACGTCCTTGATGCCCGAATCGCGCAGCGCGGCACGACAAGGATCCTGCGACCTCGCAATCAGCGACTCCGTCAGTTGCTCGAGCTTCGACCGGGACAGATTCACGTTCAAATGCTTCGGGCCACTGGAATCGGCGGTGATGAAGGGCAGGTTTACATCGGTCTGCTGCGCGCTGGACAGTTCGCACTTGGCTTTCTCCGCCGCCTCTTTCAACCGCTGCAACGCCATGCTATCCTTGGACAGGTCGATCCCGTGCTCACGACGGAACTCATTGACCAGCCAGTCGATCACCGCCTGGTCCAGATCATCGCCACCCAGATGCGTATCGCCATTGGTGGCCTTGACCTCGAACACGCCATCGCCAATGTCCAGGATCGAGATATCGAACGTGCCACCACCGAAGTCATAAACCGCGATATTCTCTTCCTTCTTCTTATCAAGACCATAGGCCAGCGACGCAGCGGTCGGCTCATTAATAATACGGAGCACTTCGAGGCCGGCAATCTTGCCCGCATCCTTGGTGGCCTGACGCTGGCTATCGTTGAAATAGGCCGGCACGGTGATGACCGCCTGCGTGATCTTGTCTCCGAGGAATTGCTCCGCATCCGTCTTGAGCTTCTGAAGGATCATGGACGAAATCTCGGGTGGCGAGTAGGTCTTGTCGCCGATCTTCACATGCGCATCGCCATTGGAAGCCTTGACGACCTGGTACGGAACCAGCGCAATCTCATGCGCCACTTCATCGTACTTCCGGCCCATGAAACGCTTGATCGAGAAAATCGTGTGCTTCGGATTGGTCACCGCCTGGCGCTTGGCTGCCTGCCCTACCAGTCGCTCGCCATTCTTGGCAAAGGCCACCACAGACGGCGTCGTACGCGCCCCTTCGGCGTTTGGAATCACAACCGGCTCGCCACCCTCCATGACCGACATGCACGAATTCGTCGTGCCCAAATCGATGCCCAATACCTTTGCCATATTACACGTCCTTTCAGGATTGTCCCACTAAAATCAGTGCTTTCAATAGAAGCAATCGGCGTGCCAAGTCTCAATGTGCTTTTTATATATTTCGTAATATATTAACAATGAACGGGTTAAACAATTAACACTGGAAATATGCTAGCACCATTAATTGAGCCATAGTGTCTCGACACGCGATGAGCCACAGCAAAGAGAGTCACGATGACACAATTCCTGCGCTTGTTTCCCACTCCGCACCCTCCCCAAGATCCCGTGTTAATCGATATTTTGTTTCAGGATTTTTCGCCGATTATTCACTGTCGTGAGGTTTGTGCTTTGCCACCGCACGGGTTCGTGGTATGTAGGTTGTCATCAGGAGGAGTTATGGCGGACGATCATGATAAGCACAGTTTAAAACACCGTATGGAATACGGCTTCTTTTGTTTCTGGGGTTGGATTTTTGCCAAGGCCCCCTACCGTCTGGCGCTTGGCGTCGGCTGGGGTATTGCCTGGCTTGGGCACTATGTGATGCGTTACCGCGTCCGGCTGGTCTACGCGCGGATTCGTGAGGTTTTTCCTGACCTGTCCCCAGCCCGCGTGCGGCGGGTGGCATGGCAGAGCTGGCGCAATTTCATCTTCAATATCGTGGACACCTTCCGACTGGCGCAGGTGGACGACGCCTGGCTACAGAAGCATGTGCTGAATTATGAGGAAAGCATCCAGCGCGTGCGGGAGTGCCTCGGGGAGCACCGGGGCATGGTGGGTGTCTCGCTGCACATGGGCTGCGCAGAGGTGATTGCCGTGTTCCTACAGCGCATGGGATTGAACGTGTTTATCATCACCGGTCGCCAGAAGAACCACCTGGTGGACGACCGCCTGAACGCGACGCGAGGGAAAACCGGCATTGCCTGCATTCCCAAGGATGCCGGCATCAGCCTTTTCAAGCAGGTTTTCCAGCGACTGCGGAACGGCGGCTCGCTGGTGATGCTGGCAGATCTGCGACTTCCCACCGGGGGCGTGAATGTGGACTTCCTCGGTGGCCGCGCCAGCGTGGTGCCCGGCATGGGGCTCTTTGCCAAGAAGAGCGGGGTACCGGTAGGGACAGCCATCATCACCCGCGTCGGCTGGACCCGGCACCGCCTGCAGGTGTTTCCCCGGATGATGGCGGACGAGACGCTGTCCAACGAGAACGACGTCCAGCGCATGACACAAACCGTATTTGATATCTTTGACCACGCCATTCGTGAACAGCCGGAACAGTGGTTCTGGTACAACAAGAATTGGATCCTGGCCCCGGTGCGACAACCGCATGTGGCCGCTCCGTTAACGGGAGAATCAGCATGAGCCGTTCATCTTTCGCACCGGTTACACGCACCGTGCTGGTTACCGGGTGTTCGTCCGGCATTGGCCTGGCAACCGCCGAGGTGCTGCGGGCCAGAGGCTGGAGGGTGTTTCCAACCGCCCGACGGCTGGATGACCTGGAAATGTTGAGGGAATCCGGATTCCAACCCGTGAAGCTGGACATTGCCGATCCGGCATCTGTCGCCGAGGCGGTTGACGATGTCCTGACCCTTTGCGAAGGGGGCCTGGGTGCCGTGGTGAACAATGCGGGGGTGGCGCAATTCGGGGCAATCGAGGATTTGACGAGGGAGGCCATCAGCCGTCAGTTCGAGGTCAATACATTCGGCCCGCTCGATCTGACCAACCGGCTCGTTCCTCATTTCCGCAAACAGGGCGGCGGACGGATTGTCAATGTCAGTTCCGTCTACGGACGAGTCACCGCGCCGATGGTAGGCTGCTACTGCGCCTCGAAATATGCCATGGAAGCCTTGAGCGATGCCTGGCGCATGGAACTGAAGGCAGAGGGAATCGCCGTGTCGCTGATCGAACCGGGACCGATCCTTTCCAAATTCCGCACAAAATCAGCCGATCATTCGGTGACTGGCCTGGATATGCGTGCCGGCCGTTTTGGCAACCGGTATTCCCGGCGCATGGAAAAGGCCAAGGCACCGCAGGCAAAGACCTTTTTCACCAAGCCCCCCGAGGCGGTGGCAGCAAAGATTGCGCATGCCCTGGAATCCCGACACCCGCATACTCGGTATTGTGTGACCGTACCGGCCTATTTAGGGGCCTTCCTGCGCCGGTTCGCCTCGGACGGGCTGATGGATCGCCTGCTCGCCAACAGTGCCCGCGCCTGAGATTAACCATGATCGGCATATCGAAGTTATATTGCGGATCGGTCGAGCCCGCGGATCGCCTGCGTTACGGACATACAGGCGACCGCAAACCGGTCGTCGTCTGGAACTGCACGCGTGCCTGCAACTTGCGGTGCGTGCATTGCTATGCGCATGCCACGGCGGGCTGCAAAACCGATGAGATGTCGTTCCAGGAAGGGCTCGCCCTGATTGATGACCTGGCCGCGTTCGGCGTGCCGGTCCTCCTTTTCTCGGGCGGCGAGCCGCTCTGCCGCCCCGAACTACCCGAACTGGTGGCCTATGCCGCCGCCAAGGGGCTGCGCACCGTGATCTCCACCAATGGGACCCTCCTTACGACCCCGATGGCCGCCCGCCTGAAAGCGGCCGGGCTGGCCTATGCAGGGATAAGCCTCGACGGCATGCGCGAGACCAACGATCACTTCCGCGGCCAGCCGGGGGCCTTCGACCGTGCCCTCGATGGCATCCGCACCTGCCGGGAAGCCGGTTTGCGTGTCGGTCTGCGTTATACCATGACCCGTCACAATGTGGCGGATCTCGGTGCCGTTTTTGATTTACTGGAACGGGAGGGTGTACCACGAATCTGCTTTTACCACCTGGTCTATGCCGGACGGGGCGAAGCCATGGCAGCGGATGACCTGTCCGCCGATGAGACCCGCCAGGCATTGGATCTTATCATCGACCGGACGGCAGACCTGCACGCACGCGGCATCTTGACCGAGGTCTTGACCGTGGACAACCACTGCGACGGACCCTACCTCTTCATGCGGCTGCTGCGCGAGGGGCGGACGGCCGATGCGGAACAGGCCCTGGCGCTACTGCGCCGGAGCGGGGCCAACAGCAGCGGATCCGGGATTGCTTGCGTCAGTTGGGATGGTGAGGTCTATCCCGACCAATTCCTGCGCCAGCATGCGCTCGGGAATGTTCGCCACCGCCCCTTCAGTCAGATCTGGAGCGACGGCGACAATCCCTTGCTCAAGGCACTGCGCAACAAGCGGGAACAGGTGACAGGGCAATGCGTGACCTGCCATTTCCTGGATCTCTGCGGCGGTAACTTCCGGGCACGCGCCGAGGCAGCCACCGGCGACTTCTGGGGTGTCGATCCGGCGTGCTACCTGACGGCGAGCGAACGCGCCTAGTGGTGGGCCGCAGGCCTTGCCACCGTGGTTTGCTGGCGCACCGCGTCAAAGGCATTGTAGGCGGCCTTGAAACGGGCATAACTCGCACGCGTCTCGAAGACCTGGCAATCGTTCCACAGCACACGCCAGTCGCTATCCGCTTCCGGCCACAGGAACACCTGGCCCCAGATCAGGCGGTTATTGGCATCGATCCCCGGATGCTGCGGCGACCCGTCGCCCGAAATGCGCAGGAGTTGTTCAGGCGACAGGATATCATCTACCGCCGCCATCAGGTTCTCCAGGATCCAATCCGTACGGGTGGCCATGGCCACGAAACCGCCACTCTTCTTCTCGCGCTGCACCGCCCAATTTAGACACACCCGCGGCGGGACCACGCCCAATTCAGCCGAAAGCGCCTTGATTACAGGATCCATCATATCCGCCCGATGTTCCTTGAACGTATCGCGCGCCGGTCGATTCGGCGATCCCAGCGCCATATAACCAGTACAGACAACGCCTTCCGACTCGAAATACCGCCGCAGATCGGTCTGCTGCATCAACGGGTGCATCTCCATCTGGTTCAACACCGGACGCTCATTGGTCGCCACATCCCTCAGCAGCAGGCGCATCGTCGCCTGGGTATGGTTCGAGGTGCCGATATCGGCCACCTTGCCCGCCTTCTTCAGCTTGACGATTTCCGCCCAGGTGTCCATGAACGCCTCGTGGATGTAAGGCACCGCATCCGGGTTACGGTGATCGCCCGTGCAACCGGGGGTATGCACATTCGGCCAGGGCCAATGGTTCAGGTACATATCGATCTTATCAACACCCAGCGCCTTGAGTGTGGAGTCGCAGGCTGGCGCGACATCCTTCGGGCTCATGTGGCCGTTCCACAGCTTGCCGGTAATGAACAGCTCGTCGGCCGAGGCAATGTAGCCTTTGCGGATCGCCTCGCGGATCGCTTCGCCCACGACATCCTCGTTCTCATACGCACGGGCTGTGTCCAAGTGACGCCACCCCAGGCGAATCGCCTCGACGGTGGCATCCTTCATGTATGCCTGCGCCCAATCCGAATGGAACGTACCATAGGCCGCGACCGGCATCATCACGCCACTCGAAAGGCGCACCTGATGCACCGACGCCGGATCAACACCCTTGATGGATTCATCAAACCAGACCTGCTCATTTACTTTTTTCATCGTTGCTCCTTTACGCCGTTGATTGAATAATAAAACACCCCTGACTCGCAGGGCGGAAAACTTGGGGTGGGAGAAGGCCTCGAAATCATCTTCAGAGTCCCGTGCCACTTGGTTCTGAATAAATCACGATCACCCCTCATAAGTCAAGTTAGAAGCACGGCAAACCACAATTAAAATCGTTCGGTTTTCGCTTTGCTTTTGCAGTGGTTGGTGCTTATGCTTACGAATCATGAAAACAAAATCTTGGACATACGGCAAGACGGGGGGGGCACGTGTTCCTATCCTCCTAGGACTACTGGCGGCGGTGCTGGTCGCGATAGCGTATTTTTCAGCAGGCGATAGGGGCGGTAAGTGCGCCCTGGAAGAGGCGCTGAATGCTGGATATAACCAGCTCACGTCCAACTACATGCAGATGACGATGGTGAATCAGGCGGCACCGGACGCGCAAACGCTTGCCGAGGCCGTGCCGGGGATGTCCGGAGCGCTCACCACGACGTTCACAGCGGAAACCGGCAAGATCCGGGTGGATGTCAAGGATGCCCAGGGAAACACCGCGTCGGGCACCTGGCCAATGCCCTGAACAACCCGTTTGTTTTCTTGACAGGACCATGCTTTAGGATGCATAACGACGATCAACGTGGAGGACTTCGCATGAAAACACTAATTGTGGAAGATGAGATAACGGGAAGGATGATCCTACAGGACATCCTGGGGGCTTACGGGCTCGTCCATGCGGTGGTCAACGGGATTGAAGCGGTGGAGTCCGTTAAACAAGCCCTGGCGGATGACGATCCTTATGATTTGATCTGCATGGATATAATGATGCCCGAGATGGATGGCCAGCAGGCGCTGCAGGATATCCGTGACTATGAGGACGAGGCCGGGGTGGGGCTGGGCCAAGGGGCCAAGGTGATCATGGTCACGGCGCTGGGTGATGTCAAGAATGTCTGCACCGCCTATAACCGGCTATGCGACGGATATCTGGTCAAGCCTGTTGATGCCAGCGCTTTGCGGCAGGAATTGCTCAATCTAAAACTGATTCACTGACGGGAACCTCCATGGCAGTCAAGTCTCCCTCCGTAAAGCTCGCTGTCCTTGTTGATGACGATCCTGGTCAAACGCTGACCCTGGCCGCCTTTCTGGGTGAGACCGGGTTTGATGTGCAGACCTTCGCCAGTGCCGAGGCCGCGCTTTCAGGGATGAATCCTTCCGCCCCTCCAGACTTGATCGTTACCGACTTGCACATGCCTGGCCTGGATGGTTGGCATTTCTGCCGCCTGCTGCGATCTGCGGATTTCTGCGCTTTCAACAGCGTACCGATTATCGTCGTATCGGCTAATTTCGGAGGGTTGGAACCCGCCCAGATCGCGACCGACCTAGGGGCGACCACCTTTGTCCCGCTGCCAATCAGCGGGGATCACTTCATCTCCATCGTCAACGATGTGGTAGCCGGACATCTGCTCGAACACCCCCTGCGCGTGCTGATTGTCGAAGATTCGGCAGCCTTGGCCGCGACGCTGAAGCGGGCGTACGAGCGGGCGGGCTGGCAAGCCTTTGTCGCCTCGGGGGTAAAGGCGGCCATCCAGCCCTTTGATGAGGGTGATATTGATGTCGCCCTGATTGACTACCAGCTTCCGGATGGCACCGGGGATTCACTTCTGAATCACTTCCGCCAGCGTCGTCCCCAATGCATCTGCATCATGATGACCGCCAATGCCAATCCGGAATTGGCGGTGACCTGGATGAAACGCGGGGCGGCTGCCTATATCCGCAAGCCGTTTGACTTCGCCTATCTGATCGACGTGTGCAACCGCGCCCGCCGGGAGCGCAGCCTTCTTCAGGCCAAGGCCCTGCTGGAGGATCGGACGAAGGCCTTATCGCGTAGCGAGCAGAGTTACCGGCTGCTGTTCCAGCAGATGCTTGAGGCCTTTGCCTCGCATGAGATCATCTGTAATGCCGACGGACGCCCGGTGGATTATCGATTCCTAGCCGTAAATCCAGCATTCGAGGAACTGACCGGATTGAACGCTGCCGATATCATCGGGAAAACCGTGCTTGAAGTCCTGCCGGAGACGGAATCCTTCTGGATAGAGACTTACGGCAAGGTGGCGCTGACGGGCCAGCCAATCCATTTTGAACATGCCTCTGCCGCCATCAGGAAAACCTTGGAGGTCAGGGCATTCCAGCCAGTACCAGGCCAATGTGCCTGTGTCTTCAGCGATATCACCGAGCGCAAGCGCATGGAAGAGGTATTGCGTACCTCGCTGCGGCAGGCACAGGCGGCCACNNAACATGAGCCACGAGATACGGACACCGATGAACGGGATATTGGGCATGGCCCAGTTGCTGACAGGGACGGACCTGAGCGATATCCAGCGCACCTATGTGGAGATGCTGAAGCAAAGTGGCAAACGGATGATGGTTGTGATCAATGACATCCTTGATAT
>DIZZ01000183.1 GCA_002428045.1 Verrucomicrobia bacterium UBA6015 | reverse complement strand
AGTGCCGTAGCCTCGCTCGCCAGCGTGTGGGTCCAGAGCAGAAGCCCCCCGCTCCCCCATTCGTTGCGTACCTCATTCGCTGTGCAATCCCAAGCTTCTCCGTCTGCACCCTGAAAATGACCTTGATGGTGTCGCCGTCCGTGACATGGGAGCAAATTTCCAAATCGGGGTTGACTTTGCTAACTAGTCTGTTAGTCTAGTCTTATGAAAACGGAAACGATAGGGGCTTTTGAGGCCAAGACGCATTTTTCGCAGCTTCTGGAGCGAGCACAACAGGGCACGGTGTTTATCGTGACGCGCCGGGGAACGCCCGTTGCCCAACTCGGCCCGAGTGAGCAGTACGCCTGCCGTCCGGTTTTCGGGAGTGCAAGGGGGCAGGTACGCATCCGTGAGGATTTTGACGATCCGCTCGCCGACATGGCTGAGTACACGTTATGAATCTGCTGGTCGATACCCACGCCATGCTTTGGTTTGTAGCTGGCGACGAACGGCTTAGCCCGAAGGCCAGGCAGGCTATCGAGGCTCCGGGCACGGCAATCTATATCAGCATCGCGTCATGGTGGGAAATGGCGATAAAATGCAGTCTCAACAAACTCGAACTTGTCAAACCGATTGAACCGTTTATGGCTGATCGCGTCGAAGAGGGATTCCGGGTGCTTTCTGTCGAAATGCGGCATCTGCCTGCCTTGGTTTCACTACCCTTCCACCATCGCGACCCTTTTGACCGGCTGATTATCTGCCAGGCCAAGGCTGAGCGTATGCCTGTATGCACGAGCGACAGTCAATTCGCCGCCTATGATATCGAACAAATCTGGTAGAACACTTGCCGAGCACCAGCGGTCGGCTTACTCCGGGGCATCCTGTTTTCAAGCGGACATCAGGCCGCTTTTGATGGCGTGATAGCCGCCCGGCGCAGATCTCGCATGGTACACAGCCCGCCGAAATCGGCATTTCGCAGCGGGCGCGCCCCCTTTCGACGCTTTACACCGAACTGTTGACGGTTGCGGTCGAAAACCTCTTCGACAAACGCCTTGCCGCCAAGCACAACACCGTCGGTAAAGTACCGCACGCGGCAGTGTAACGCCTGGGCGGCAGAAAGCTTGCCACCGCCCTCAAGTACCGCCTTTACCGTCTCATGCGCAAAGCCCGCTTTACGCTCTGTTTGCTCGCCGCGCACATAGAGCTGCTCGCGGTACATGCCGCCCACTTTTGACCAGCCCTGCAGGTGTTGCCCGTAATTCTCGAATATGGCGGCAATCCCTTCACGGGCCTTGCCGCCACCGCCGCAGGCTTCGGCGTAACCGCAGAAACGGTAGTCCTTGGGATCCTCCACAATACCCGCACGGACAGCATTAAGATCAATATAGGCTGCCATGGTGAGAAGCGCATTGTTCCATTGACCATTCTTTGCCCGTTTAGGCTCGATCATGATACTCTTAAAGCGCTGCGACCAGAGCGTGCCTTCGCGGTTGTGGCGTTTGTTGTGCCACTGGGTGTACTTCTGCTTGAGGGTTTTGACGAACTCGCTCAGTTCATACATCCGGCAGGTATAGCGCGCCTTGATCAGCTCCGCCGCCTCGTCGCCGCTATCCTCACGAGCCTGCTTGATCCACAGGGCAATGCGTCCGACCTGATCGGGGGTATAGAGGAAGCCTAGGCGGCGGATTAGCTCCTCGTCGCTTAACGGCTGTGGATCAGGTACGTCGAGCAGCAGGTGGAAGTGGTTATCGAGGATGGCATACGTCAGCACATTCACGCCGGAAAACGCCTCCACCGCCCGCATCAGCTTGCGGAATTTCTCTTTCTCGCAAAAATACCGTCGCTAACATACCTGCCCCTTCACGCTGCGCCGCCAGGCCATCAACCCAATCGAAACAACGCCCGCACATTACACCGTAGAACCGGCAACGTCAATCCTTCCCGCAAAGCCATCCAGCCATTCTTCTCATTTTGGAAGCCAAAGTTTTCATCATCTGATCCGCCGCCACTGCGGTTGTAAAGTAAGCACCCTGTGGATCAACCTATCCTGCCGCGCATAGGTGGGTTCACAGGGTGCAACATGTTGAATGATACGACAACACTACCGTGCTTATCCCGGGCGCATTTCGTTTCCGCTGGGTTTTCTCTCCTAATCCTAATCGTATCCTAACCGGTTGTGTTCAGGCGACCTTGCGTTGTACCCGGCGAGTTGCTTATCAACGCGATGCGCTGATGGTCGCCGAATCAGTCCAGCCTTTCGTGAGCATTGCTGTTTTCATAAGCGAAATGGTCCGAATGGCAATTCAGATGGCAAGACTACGATTAGGATTACGATTAAGAACAAAAAAATAAGGAGTCTGGTAATCAAATACCCCCCCACGGAGCTGACTTGCGCCCCCGTTTTCTTGTAACCTTATTTTTTGCTATGCTTGCAGGGGTGGTTTGTGGTAATCATGCGGCGATGATGCAAGGTGTGCATCGGCGCACGGGGCGCGGTGTGTTTAAATTAGCGATCGCCAGGGGCGGTTGCAGCCGGGAGAAGTGGATCATGGCTGACTTGTCAACAACTTATATGGGCATTGCGTTGAAGAATCCGGTTACAGTGGCAGCTTGCTCGCTGTCCTGCAAGGTGGAGAACATCCTGAGGGCAGAAGAGGCGGGCGCGGGTGCCTTGGTGATCCGGTCGCTGTTCGAGGAGCAGATACGGCATGAAACCGGCGAATTGGATGCGGCCTTGGCAAAGGGGTCGGAGTCGTACGCCGAAGCGCTCTCGTATTTTCCGGCGATCAGTCATGGCGAAGCCAAGGAGCACCTGTTCTGGGTGGGGCGGACGCGGGAAGCGACAAAGATGCCGCTGATTGCCAGTCTGAATGCGGTCTCTCCAGGCAACTGGGTCGCTTACGCAAAGCAGCTTGCCGATACCGGCGTCGATGGGCTGGAACTGAACTACTACCGCGTCGAGGCCGATATGACCCGCGACGGCCTCTCGGCCGAGCTGCAGATGCTGGATATCGTGGCTTCCGTCCGCGCGTCGGTCAAGCTGCCGATTGCCGTCAAGCTCAGCCCCTTCTACACCTCCGTGGGAAATGTGATCCAGAAACTCGATGAGATCGGGGTCAACGGTGCCGTGATGTTTAACCGGTTCCTGCAGCCCGAGATTGATCCGGACAAGGAGACCGTCCTGCACGAGATGACCTATAGCACCAGTGCTGAAATGCGCGTTCCCTTGCGCTGGATCGGCCTGCTGTACGGCAAGCACAGTCTGGACATGGCGGCCAACACCGGGATCATGGAGGCTCGCGATGTCGTCAAGGCGCTGCTGGCCGGGGCGACCGTGGTGCAGGTGGCCTCCACGCTGTTCCGCAATGGCATCGGGCATCTGACCAGTCTCAGGGATGGGCTGAATGCATGGATGGACAGCAAGAGCTATGCATCCATCGAGGATTTCCGTGGTAAATTGAGCCAGCAGGGTTTCGAGGGCGATTCGGTCATGTTCGAACGTGCCCAGTATCTCGATTTCCTGATGTCGCGCCAACGCTGGGTCAAGGCATAGGCCGGATTGAGAATCACCGGTGGCAGTCTGCGAGGACGGCTCCTGCGGGTGCCGTCTGGAGATACGGTACGGCCCACGCAGGACCGGGTTCGGGAGGCGCTCTTTTCGTCGTTGCAACCATTGCCTGACGGCGCGTCCTTTCTGGATCTGTTTGCCGGATCGGGGGCGGTCGGGCTGGAAGCCTGGAGCCGTGGGGCCTCGCATGTCTGCTGGGTGGAGGAGCATCGTCGGGTGTTCAATACGCTTCAGGATAATGTGAAGATGCTTTGTGGCGAGAGTTCTGGGGTGGAGTGCCGTCAACAGGATGCCTTTGCGTTTTGCCGGGCATGGCGGGGCGAGCGGCCGTTCGAGGTGATCTTTGCCGATCCGCCGTATGCGGGGCGGCAGGCGGGGGCGGGGCGG
>DIZZ01000065.1 GCA_002428045.1 Verrucomicrobia bacterium UBA6015 | reverse complement strand
ACAAACGAAGCCCAAGAAGAGGCGATACCTGACGACAATGAGTAAGACCATTGACGAAAACCTTTCGCCGGAGCCATAGACAGGGAGAGACCCATGCCTAAGAAGAAATCACCAAACAGTGTGCGAATCCGCAACAGCACGGCGGAGTTCCTCACCTTCGCCTACCAGACGGGCGGCGACGGCGTGGAGGTGCGGGTGCAGGACGGCACGATCTGGCTGTCGCAGAGGAACATGGGGTTACTTTTTGAAACGACACCCGAAAACGTGCTGATGCACCTCAAGAACATCTTCGCCGAGAAGGAATTGGCGGAAGATTCAGTTGCTAAGGTTTTCTTAGCAACTGCCGCCGACGGCAAAAACTACCGGATCAAGCACTACCAACTGGATGTCATCATCGCCGTCGGCTACCGCGTGAATTCCAACCGCGCCACGGCCTTCCGGCAATGGGCCACGGGCGTCCTGCGGGATTACACGCTGCGGGGCTATGTGATGGACCGGAAGCGCATGGAGAACGGCGCGTTCCTTGACGATGATTACTTCGAGCGCCTGCTGGAGGAGATCCGGGAGATCCGCCTATCCGAACGGCGATTTTATCAGAAAATCGCCGACATCTATTCCACGGCGCTGGATTACGACCGGGATGCGCCAATCACCCAGGCGTTCTTCGCCAAAGTGCAGAACAAGATGCATTACGCCGTCCACGGGCATACCGCCGCCGAGCTGATCGTCCGGCGCGCGGATCATACCAAGGAACGTATGGGGTTGACGACCTGGGCCAAAGCCCCCGGTGGCAAGATTCTCAAGAGCGATGTCGTGGTGGCAAAAAACTACCTGACGGAGACGGAACTCGAGGATCTGGGGCGCATCGTGAACGCCTACCTCGACCTGGCGGAAGGCCGTGCCAAACGTCGTGTGCCCATGACGATGGAGGATTGGGCGAAACGGCTGGACATTTTCCTCTCGGCGGATGAAAGGAACGTGCTGCAAGACGCAGGGCGGATCAGCGCGGAAATAGCACGGGATCATGCCGAGGGCGAGTTCGAGAAATACCGCGTGATCCAGGACCGGCTCTTCCAAAGCGATTTCGACACCTTCGCGGCGCTACAGAAAGGTGACGAGGACAAACGCAATGAGTAAGTCCATCGAGGAAATCCTGGCACCGAAGCCGGAAGCGCGTCCGCGCATCTACGCCTATTCGATTGACGACAAGGCGCATGCGGGACTGCTCAAGGTGGGGCAGACCACCCGCGACGTGAAGCAGCGCGTGGCCGAGCAGCTCAAGACCGCCAGCATCAAGAATTACACCATCGTGCTGGATGAGGTGGCCGGACGCGACGACGGGACGACGTTTACCGACCATGAGGTGCGCGCCGCGCTCGTCCGGAAAGGGTTCGCGAATTCCGAACTGGAATGGATGCGCTGCACGGTCAAGGACGTGAAGACCGTCCTGACCGAGCTACGCACCGGGCAGCGGTTCTCTGGCACACACACCGAGACGTTCGCGATGCGCCGGGAGCAGGTCGAGGCCGTGAACAAGACCTGCGACTACTTCCGTTCCATCTGGGCCGAGAAGAGGGGCGTCGTCCCGCGTTTCCTGTGGAACGCGAAGATGCGTTTCGGCAAGACGTTCGCCACATATCAGCTCGCCAGGAAACTCGGGGCGAAGCGCGTGCTCGTGCTCACCTTCAAGCCCGCTGTGGAGGATGCGTGGCAGACGGACCTCGAATCCCATGCGGACTTCGACGGTTGGCAATACCTCTCGCGCCATTCCGGCAGCGATCCGACGAGCGTTTCCGCGAAAAAGCCGCTGGTCTATTTCGGTTCGTTCCAGGATCTGCTGGGCCGGGACAACGCGGGCAATATCAAGGCCAGGAACGAATGGCTGCATACGGTGAACTGGGATCTGGTCGTGTTCGACGAATATCACTTCGGCGCGTGGCGCGAGACGGCCAAGGAACTGTTCGAGGGCGAGGATGCGGCGGTCGCCAGGAAGGAGACCAGGCTCGAATATGCTGCCGGCCTGGAAGATGTGAACGCGGACTTGACGGAACTCTCGGCCAGGGAAAGCGAGTTCCTGCCCATCACCACCAAGGCGTACCTGTATCTCTCCGGCACGCCGTTCAAGGCACTGGCGACGGGCGAGTTCATCGAGGAGGCGATCTTCAACTGGACCTACACGGATGAACAACGCGCCAAGGAGGCTTTCGCGCAGGAGCATCCCGGCCAGTGGAATCCCTACGGCGCACTGCCGCAGATGCGTTTGCTCACCTACCAGATGCCCGACGAGCTGGTGGCGATCGCTCGCGCCGGGGAGTTTGACGAGTTTGATCTCAACGCCTTTTTCGAGGCCATGGGCACGGGAGTGCTGGCGCAGTTCACGCACAAGAGCGACGTGCAGAAGTGGCTGGACATCATCCGTGGCGGGTATGCGCCCAAGGCGGCCGAATTTCTCAAGACCGGCACGCGCCCGCCGTTTCCGTATTCGGATGTGCGCCTGCTGCCGTATCTCCAGCACGCGTTCTGGTTCCTGCCCGACGTCGCGGCCTGTCACGCGATGGCGAACCTGCTGGCCGAGAAGCAGAACGTCTTCTGGCACGACTACAAAACGGTTGTCGCCGCTGGTGCAACGGCCGGCATAGGCCTGGACGCACTGCCACCTGTGCGGCAGGCGATCGGTAGCGGATTCGACACCAAGACCATCACGCTGTCGTGCGGAAAGCTCACTACCGGTGTCACCGTGCCGCCGTGGTCATCCATCCTGATGTTGCGGAACCTGACGTCGCCGGAGACGTATTTCCAGTCGGCGTTTCGCGTGCAATCGCCGTGGTCCATCAAGAACCCCAACGGCAACGACCCGAACGAGGAGGAAATCCTCAAGCCCATCTGCTTCGTGTTCGACTTCGCGCCCACGCGCGCGCTGCGGCAACTTTCCGAATACGGGATCGGGCTTTCCCCGAACGAGCCGAACCCGGAGAATGCGGTCAGGGACCTCGTGTCGTTCCTGCCCGTGCTGGCCTATGACGGCGCGAACATGACGCAGATTGACGCGGGCGGGATCCTCGACATCGCGATGGCGGGAACTTCGGCCACGTTGCTCGCGCGCAAGTGGGAGAGCGCGCTGCTCGTGAACGTGGACAACGACACCCTGCGGCGCATCCTGGACAATCCCGAGGCGATGGCCGCCGTGGAGCGTATCGAGGGCTGGCGTTCACTGGGCGACAACATCATCGAGACGATCATCAACAAGAGCGAGACGTTGAAAGCGCTCAAGAACAAGGCCAAGGACAAGGACCTGTCGGCGAAGGAAAAGAAGCAGCTCTCCGAGGAGGAAAAAGAGTTCAAGTCCAAGCGCAAGCTCGTGCAGGAAAAGCTCATCAAGTTCGCCACGCGCATCCCGGCCTTCATGTATCTGACCGACTTCCGGGAGAACACGCTACAGGACGTGATCACCAGGATCGAGCCCGACCTGTTCGAGACAGTCACCGGCCTGACGGTAAAGGATTTTCACCTGCTCGTGCGACTCAAGGTTTTCAACACCGAGCAGATGAACCAGGCGGTCTTCGCGTTCCGGCGGTACGAGGATGCATCGTTGCGCTATACCGGGATCGAAAGTCACCCGGGATTGACCCACTACGGGCTGTACGACACCGTGGTGGCAAGAGAGTGACCCTTTGGATTAATAAACGAATCGATCAAGCCATCCGCTTTCTGACGGCGGTGACCAGCGTCTGGTTACGCACCGGTTTGCGCAGCAGGCAGTGCGCCGGATCTCCAGATACCAAGTTACGGATATTCCCGGGTGGAGCATAGCCAGTGCGGAAGATGATCGCGGGCGATTCCCACTGCGATTCCTCGCAGATGTCCAGAATCTGCATGGCCGCTTCCTCCCCGTCGAGCTCGGGCATGGAAAGATCCATCATGATCACCTTGTGATGGTGCAAAGAGAACAGGTTGATCGCTTCCCGGCCATTGGTTGCCATATCAAACTGGACGGTTTCGTCAAGCGACTTCTGCAACAGAAGCAGGGTAACGCGGCGTATGCTGTCCTCATCGTCCACGATCAGTAGGCGGTGGCGGTTGCAGGGCTTGATTACGCCTTTGCGGGTCGGTCGCTTGGTCTGCTCGCTCTCCGCGAGTTCCCAGGCATCTAAAATCGGATCTTTCTCTATTCGCATCGGGTGTTATCCTCCTGTTTTTTTGTAAATGCGGGCCCCCTATGTGGTGGCCAGGCGAACGATGGCTCCCACATCAAGGATCAGGCCAGGACGTCCATCCGCCAGGATGCTGGCACCGGCAACCCCGGGAACTGCTCCCACGCCATCGCCCAGATTCTTGATCACCACCTGTTGCTGTCCAAGCAACTCATCAACCATCAGTCCCCACTGCTTACCCATCTCCTCGACGACCATGATGATGCAATCCAAGGGGTTCTCCCCGGCGTTGGGGACGTGCAGGATGCGCCCGAGTCGGAACAACGGCAACAGCGAATCGCGGAAGGAAACCATCTCGCCATGCCCCGAGACGGGGTGCAACTGGCTGGCTGTGGGTCGGAACGACTCCAGGACGGACAGCGTGGGGAGAATGAAGGTTTCCTGTCCCACCCGCGCCAGCATACCGTCGATAATGGCTGTGGTCAGCGGAAGCGACAGCGTGAATATCGTCCCCGCGCCGGGGGTTGAGCGGGTGAAGACGGCCCCCCGCAACGATTCGATGTTGCGCAGCACGACGTCCATGCCAACACCCCGTCCGGAAAGTTCCGTGACCTTGGCGGCCGTCGAGAATCCGGCTTCGAAAATCATCGCAAAAACGTCCGAATCGGCCATGCCTTCCCCGCTGCGGATCAACCCTCGTTCAATCGCCTTGGCGACAATGGCATCCCGGTTCAGGCCGCGTCCGTCATCCTCGATATCGATATGGATGTTGCCGCCCTTATGATAGGCACGCAGGGTGATCGTTCCTGATCGCGGTTTGCCAGCCGCGAGCCGATCCTCAGCGGATTCGATGCCATGATCCATCGAATTGCGGATCATGTGGACCAGCGGATCGCCAAGCTTGTCGACCATGCTCTTGTCCAGCTCGGTTTCGCCCCCTTCGATCTTCAGTTCAACGGTTTTTCCGGATTTATGGGAAAGATCGCGAACCAGGCGCGCCATCTTGCGGAAGACCGGATCGATTGGCACCAGGCGCATGGACATGCCCATATCCTGCAGCGAACGGGTAATCTTGCCGAGCAGTGCCAGGCTCTTCTCCACGCGCAGGGATTTGATGGATCGGATTTCCGGATCGCCCGAGACGATGGCCTCGGCAATCACCAGTTCCCCGATGGTGTCCAGCAGCAGATCGATCCGGGACGCCTCCACCTTCATGGTCTGGCCGGACTCCTTGGTGGCCACGATGGGTTCGGCAGGTTTTTTCGCAGGAGGCATCGGATGTTTCGGGTGCTCGGCATCTGTCTCCGCCGCATCGGTGTCGATGGCTTCAGCGGGATGCTCCATCAGCGGTTTTGTCGGTGTCGGCACGGGCACCGGGGCGACCGGTGCCGACGTGGCGGATGGGATCGGGGTGTTGGCTTTCGCTGCATGCGTGGCGGCGGCGGCCGGGGCGGGCTGCTTTTCTGGTGCCGACGAGCCTCCCTTCAGGACGACGTGGATGGCCGCGATACAGGCGCGGGTTTCCGGGCGGATGACCAGGTCGCTGCCTGTGTTCAGTGCCCCTCGCAGGTCATTGACCATGAGTTTGAGTTGATCCAGCGCTTCGAAGGTAACCTCGACGGCATGTCCGGTGAAGGCGCGGTGTCCCTTGCGGACCTCATCCAGTAGCGTTTCGGCGGCATGTGCCGTGTCGCCAAGTACCGAGAGCCCGAGAAAACCGGCGACACCCTTGATCGTGTGGAAGGCGCGGAACACGGCACCGATCGAGTCGGTATTGGTCGGTTCCTTCTCCAGCACAAGCAGGTTCTCATCGGCCGTCTCGAAATGTTCCTGGGCCTCGGTCACGAAATCGCTGGCTAGCTCGCGATCCCCTATGGTTGCCATTTCAGCGGTTGCGCGGGGGGCGGCAGGTTGGGGAGCGGCTGTTGGCTGGGGCGCGACCACAGGCGGTGCGGCCACGGGCGGGGGT
>DIZZ01000011.1:745-29704 GCA_002428045.1 Verrucomicrobia bacterium UBA6015 | reverse complement strand
TCGTATGGTAGAAAATGATTAATCATAATCCGGAAAGTTAAACGAGAGGATATTTATGAATGACGTTATTTGTCCGAACTGCAAGACAGCATTCAAGATCGATGAATCCCTATATGCCGATATAACCAGACAGGTCCGTGATGCTGTATTTGAACAGCAGATACAGGAGCGCCTCGCACTGGCAGCGCAAGATAAGCAGAACGCCGTTGAACTGGCGACAACCAAGCTCACCAGCGAGTTGGAGAAGGCTGCCACGTCCAAGGATACGGAAATCAAGGACCTGAAGGCCCGGCTTAATGCCAATGAATTGCAGCAAAAGCTGGCTATGGCTGAGGCGTTTCAGTCGATCCATAAAGAACGCGATAACCTGGTCAGCCAACTGAAGCAAGTCGAACGCGATAAAGAGTCGTCAGTCCGCCTCGCTGAAGCCCGGCTTGAAAATGAGCTTCAGCGGACGGCCGCCGCCAAGGATGCCGAGATTCAGGCACTGAAGAGCAAGCTCGACGCCGTCGAAGACAAGCAACGCATTGCCATCAACGATGCCCTAAGTCCCGTGGAGCAGGAACGTAATAACCTAAAGCAAAACCTGGAGCGTACCCGGCTCGAGCAAGACCTCGCCACGAAGTCGCTCAAGGAACGGTATGAGATGCAGCTTAAGGAGCGCGAAGATCAGATCGAGCGGCTCAAGGACATGAAAGCACGTTTATCAACCAAGATGGTGGGTGAAACACTGGAGCAACATTGCGAGACCGAGTTCAACCGCATTCGTGCCACGGCATTTCCGCATGCCTATTTCGAGAAGGATAACGATGCCCGGACCGGCAGCAAGGGTGACTACATCTTTCGCGACAAGGATGAACATGGAACGGAAATCGTCTCGATCATGTTCGAAATGAAAAATGAAAGCGATGGAACCGCCACAAAGAAAAAGAATGAGGACTTTTTCAAGGAACTCGACAAGGATCGAAACGAAAAGACATGCGAATACGCGATCCTCGTTTCCATGCTGGAACCTGAGAGCGAGCTTTACAACAGCGGGATTGTGGATGTGTCTTACCGGTTCCCGAAGATGTATGTTGTCCGCCCGCAGTTCTTCATCCCCATGATCACGCTGCTACGGAATGCGGCGATGAACGCCCTGACGTTCAAAAACGAGCTGGCACTCGTGAAATCTCAGAATATCGACATTACCAATTTTGAAAACGACCTTGCTGCGTTTAAGGAGGGTTTTTCACGAAACTATAATTTGGCATCGGAGAGATTCAAAACTGCGATTGAGGAGATCGATAAAACGATCGTCCATTTACAGAAAACGAAAGAGGCACTGCTTGGCTCAGAAAACAATCTTCGTCTGGCAAACGATAAGGCGGATGCTTTGACGGTTAAAAAGCTCACCCGGAAGAATCCCACCATGGCCGAAAGATTCGCCGCTTTACGAAATATTGATACAGTTTAGCACAACGGCACTTACAGAAGGAACGCGCTCTGAAAAAAACATTGTATGTGGACATGGATAACGTGTTGGTCTGGAATAAAAGGACGTAATGACAACACAAGACAGATTCAGGGGCTGCCTGCTGGGGCTGGCCGTCGGTGATGCCGTCGGTACCGCCGTGGAGTTCAGGTCTCGGGGCAGCTTTGCCCCAGTCTGCGATATGCTAGGCGGTGGGCCGTTCAACCTCAAGCCCGGCCAGTGGACAGATGACACGAGCATGGCCCTGTGTCTGGCGGAAAGCCTGATGCAAAAGCGCGGGTTCGATCCCGGCGACCAGATGGAGCGCTACGTCCGCTGGTTCAGGCATGGGCATCTGAGCAGTACCGGGCAGTGTTTCGACATCGGAAACGCGACATCCACCGCCTTGCGCCAATATGAGCGTACGCACGAGCCGTTCTCAGGATCAACAGATGCCCGCAGCGCCGGTAATGGTTCAATCATGCGTCTGGCCCCGGTTCCCATGTTCTATTATCCGGATCCTGCGCAGGCGGTCCACTATGCTGGCGAAAGCTCCAGGACGACACACGGCTCTTCAGAATGCGTGGATGCCTGCCGTCTGTACGGTTTTATGCTGGTTGGTGCACTGGGCGGCAAGTCCAAGCATCAGATCTTATGCGTGTCTAATACTGAGATTCCTGAGCTGGTACCGAGAGTACGGGCGATCGCAAGGTGCGAGTACAGTGACAAGGCTGAAAACCAGATCCGGGGTAGCGGGTACGTGGTCGAAAGCCTCGAGGCCGCGCTCTGGTGTTTCCTGAATACCAGTACCTTCCGTGACGCCATCCTAAAGTCCGTCAACCTCGGTGACGATTCCGACACCACGGCCGCCGTATGCGGCCAGATCGCCGGAGCCTACTACGGCCATTCCGGCATTCCGCGCGAGTGGCTTGGCAAGCTCTGTATGCGTGAGGACATCACCGCGTTGGCCGACCGGCTTCAGGAAGGCGGTTTAAGCTGCTGATCGGTAGGCGGGAAGATTATTCAGAGTTGGGGTAGGGGAGTCGTAAGCATGGAACGTGACATCCATAGCGATATAGAAGGTGTAATCGCCGAGGTCTACGAGGAGTTCGGGACGCAGCTTGAGCGGCATGTCCGTCGGCTGCGGGAGCACGGCCATCCCGAGCTTGCCGACCGGATGCAGCGTCTGATGCACGGTGTTTTCTGCAATGACCCGCTCCATACCTTGCGCCGCGGTAATATCTACCTGATCGGGCTAAATCCCGTTGTTGGTGTCCATGACTTGATTCAGGATATAGGCAACGTCGAATCCCTGGCATGGTGGCGGAGTCAGTCGCAGCAGAGCGGGCGTCCATATTCCGCCTATATAGACAAGGACTGTGGATCAGGCGCAGGCAGGACGCCGCACCAGTCCAATGTCCGTGAGGTCCTGCATGCGGTTATGGGTGGCGAGTCCGAGGAGCAGGATACGCGAGGCGCGTTTGCCACAAATCTGTGTTTCTACCGCACGTTAGCAACCACTGACCTGTATGACTACCCGGATTGGCAGGCTATGGTAGGGGAGTGCTGGACGTTCCACCTTAGATTTCTATCGATCATCCGCCCGCGGCTTATCCTCTGCAACGGCAATGGCGAGTTATTCTCGGCGTTTTCAGAGATTAAGAAGCATTTCGGCATAGGCGCCTATCAGTCCGAGCCCGTTCACTGCCGCCGCAGCCTGAAGTGGTTTTGCGGTACGCTGCCTGTAGATGGCGGGGGCGAGGTGCTCGTGGTCGGTTTGCCGCACCTCTCGCAGCCCTACGGCTCGACCGATGGGATCTGCGCTGCCATCCGGCGTATCCGGGCTACGCTAGGTGAGTGAGGCTGCCTCTGCCGTGATTCGTGGATTGATTCAGAGTGGCATTGCTAGGTACAAGCTACTGACTGGTGTGCGTGGGTAACCGGTATAAAGTTGTAGCGGGGCCAGGCAGGATGGATAAACATTCAATGGCCGCAACGGATATTGTCAAAGGGGTAGGGGACTGACTCCCTTTTTCTGTTGTGCCGATTATAAACAGCACTTCCCCATTCACACACCAGTCGCCAGTTCTTTGAACCGGCTCTTTTCCGGTTCTGTCGCAGCACCAGACTTAATCTTGGCAAGAAGATCAGATAACTCATCTAGCGGTTCTTCATTCGCCAGTTTGATCGACTGCGTTCCTCCAGTTAGCGCCAAGGGTAGCCCGGTGTTTGCAAAGGCAGCAATAAAATGTTTTTGATCTGGCTGGAAATAGTACTCCTGCACAACATCCACTGTCGCGTGGCCTGTAACCTTCCTGACGGTTTCGATCGGGATGCCCGCTGCCAATGCAAGCGTTATCCACGTCGTTCTGAAGGCATGCCAGTCATAAAGGCTGGCCTTATTCATTCCTGCGGCTCGAGGAGCCCGTGTCAGCCGTGTAATGGCGTCTTTCATGTTTCCTGTGTTGCTCGTGCCAGGCCGTTCGGGTACGAATTTCTTTCCTATAAGGTTCTCAGCAGCATGCAGGCGTTCTGACACAGTACTTTTGCCCTTGCCAGTATTGCGTGCTATAGCACACAGGCTTTGGCCTGATGCGTAACGCTCAAACGTATCCAGAATTGCATCTCTGCGCTTGCCTGGGCCAAGGGACTTCATAATGGCATTCCGCCCCTCGGCAGCGATAGCCCTTATATCCACGGACGGAAGACGTTTGCATTGTTCAAGCGCATCAACTGTGTCAGGTGACAGCGCGAGAGCGATAACCTTTTTCAATCGTGTTGATAACTTATAGTCGGCAACTTCTATGAGATTTGCAGCAAACGGGAACACATACCCTGTGTTGGATCTAGGGATGCTGTCAAGCACAGCCCTAAGCGGGGCAAAGATCGGAATCCAAACCTTTTTCCCGGTTTTGGATGTCATAATGCAGATAAGCCCCTTTTTAAGATCAACATACTCCCAGCGTAGCCTGCACACATCGCCTCGCCTGAGGCCTGTACAAGCAGCAGCCACGATAACAGGATATAGCTCCGGGTCATGCATGCGGGCTGCCTCGTAGACATCACCGAGCTGAGCCGGTGTAAATGGAACGCGATGGATCCGATCTACAGGAGCTGCTTTCAATCCCTTGCCTATATAGGCTGCAAACGGATTTCCAGAGCCCACTGGCAAGAACCGAGAGAATGCACTTCCGAGAATTTTTTCCCCATAACGCGCCGTCGCAGGAGCAAGATCCTGATGTAGTTGACTTGAAAACGCGTGCGCATCTTGTTCACCGACCTCGTACAGGTAAATCACTTCAGAGCGAGTCTGCATGAACGCGGTGAACCTTTTAAAGTGGGCATCGCAATTCTTGAAGTGAGCTTCCGTCGGCTTACTTTTCCGCGGCAGGTTTCGCCACCGATCGGGTAACTCGTCAATCCGAACATACTGAACCTGCCTGCCCGTCTTGCTGTGTATCAATCGCTCCGTCAAATGTTCAGCCCTGCCTTTGTTTTGTGTTTCGTCGACAATTCGCTGAAGCTCTGACTCGGCCCTGGCTCTGGACTTCTCGAAAGCGGTATCGCCCAAGGCGCGTAATGAACTTGGCGGGATACCCGACCATTTGATATTCGTGTTGATGACATGGCACTTTCCGTCCATCGTGTATTGTCCGTAAAAGTAGGGACGGAGAGCGCCATCGCGCTGCTTTTTCAAAATAATTCTCATGACTATCACCCGCTTTAATACTTGGCTGTAACCTGCAATCAACTGCAAGCTCGATCACAAATAGAAAACACACATCCTGACACACAAGGCTGTTTTTCTCATAAACAACGCAAAATATCAAGCAAATAATGGGTTTTTTAGACAGCCTTCCAAGCTGGCCACGTGGGTTCGATTCCCATCGCCCGCTCCACTTTTCAATCGCCTTGCAAATTCTCCCTTTCTGTTGTCTAATTTGCGCCTGTTTCTGTTCAGCGAGGAGCACGGGGGCTTCTCTGTCATCATTTACACGCGGTTACCGCTTAACGTCCTTCAGTTTATTTCTGGACGCGAGGGGAATGCACAGTGAGGGGGCCATATTAGACAAACAGCGGGAAAGGAAGGCGTAGCGGGAGAAAGCCGCGTTTCTGCGTTATCGGTGCTGTACCATCCCGAGGCAGGGCATGAAAAAAGGCAGTAAAATGTACAATCAAGGGCTGCAAGTTCCCGAGCTGATTCACCAGGAATTCCACAACAAACGGGCGATGCAATCCTATCTGCGGTTTTATCAACCGCATACCAAAGGGTTGTTGCTTTGTGTGGTGCTGTTTCTCTTGAAACATAGCCCGGCCTAGGTTGTTCCGGTGGTCACTTGCCAATATCATAAATATCCTAGCGGAGGGTTCCCCCAATCTTGTTGCTGCCGTGCTGGTGCCGTTTTCCATTGGTTTTTTTGCTTGTACAGCAGAATATTCCATGAGTTATTCCGGGGATTACCAAGGGGATGGAATCGGTCAAGTCGATTGGCGAGATCCTAGAATGTCCTGACTTGGAGCAAAATGCGGGAAAACCCGGAATCGAGAGCGTCAAGGGCGATTTAATTTTTAACCAGGTTTGTTATCGTCATGAGAACAAAAGTTATAATGCCGTGAAGGATTTTTCGCTCAAGGTCAGTGCCGGGGAAACGATTGCCTTGGTGGGGGCCTCCGGGTCGGGCAAATCAACCCTGATGCAGCTTCTTATCGGGTTTATCCGTCCGCAGCAGGGCACGATCCATGTCGATGGTCACGATATGAACGCAATCGATCTGAGAACGTACCGAAGTGCTGAAACAGAATGCCCTCAACCGGATCATTCAAGGCCGCACAACCTTTGTGGTGGCCCATCGTCTCACGACGATTCGTGATGCCTCGCGGATTGTTGTGATGAGCCAGGGTCAAATCGCGGAAGTAGGACCCCATGATGAGTTAATGGCGCTTGGCGGGATTTATTCCAAAATGGTGATGCTTCAATCCCCAGGCAATGCCAAACGCGGGAACGCTGGCAGTTCGGCAACATAGCCCTATATGGAAGGGGGCGGGGCCTGAAGACATGTGCTGCGAAAGTGCACGATCTATGATTTGGCGGAGCCCCAGTGCCTGACGAATGCGTCAGAATTTTCTTATACATATTATGGGCCTGTTCCGTTAACGATTTGCGCCCAAGGCCATTTTAGTCTGGCAAATACAGGTGGAAATGCCTATCTTGGTCGCCAATCCTTAACACGAACGGTCACGAAAGGGAAATCATGGATAAAAAGATCGCCATCCCGGGACGGATAACACTTAAGACCGGCAAGGGCGGACTCCGCTACCTTGAGCTGCGCGGCGACGGAGCCGAAGCCCACGTGTACCTGCATGGTGCCCATGTGCTCCACTATCAACCCGCCGGGCAGGCCCCCGTGCTCTGGCATAGCAAGGAAAGCATGTTTGAGGCGAACAAGCCGATCCGCGGCGGTATCCCCGTATGCTGGCCCTGGTTCGGGCCTCATCCGTCCGACACCGCCCGCCCTGCACATGGGGTTGCGCGACTGGCGGTCTGGGAGCCCACCGCATCCAGCGCATCGTCCACCGCCACCACCGTTACGTTGCGTTGTCCCGCCGCACAGGACATCAGCGCCATCGCCGAACTAAAGGTCGTCCTGGACACGGCACTGGAGGTCACGCTGGCAACGACAAACACCGGCGCATGCCCCCTGCCGCTCGGGGAAGCCTTGCATTCCTACTTCGCCGTCAGCGATATCCGTCATGCCTCGGTCACCGGCCTCGACAAGGAACAGTATATCGACACGCTGCAGGTGGGGCGGCCGATCCTGACGCAGGCAGGCCCGGTCGCGTTCTCGGCCGAGACCGACCGCATCTACATCAACTCCACATGCGAATGCGTGGTCGAAGATCCCGGAATGCACCGCCGCATCCGGATCAGCAAGAAGGGCAGCCTTTCAACCGTTGTGTGGAACCCGTGGATTGCCAAGGCCGCCCGCATGTCCGATTTCGGCGACAACGAGTATCCCGAGATGGTCTGTGTCGAGACCGCCAACTGCGGACCGAACACGATTGACCTAGCCGCGGGCCAGACGCACGCCATGACCACCCGCATCAGTGTTGATAGATAGTCACAACGAGGAAAAATATGCACGACTCACTGAACCTGTCGAATCTAACGGAACCAAGGGAGAAAACGTATTATAGGCTGGCCCTGTGCATCTCGATTATCGGATGGCTGATCTGCGTGGTCACCATCTCGCCGATTCTTATTATCGGCATATTGGCCCTGCTTGCATGGCTTGGTAATGGTCTGCTGGTCGCGCAAATCAAGGCCGATGCCGTGAAGGCAGATGCAGATCAATTGCCGGAGCTGGCGAATACATTAGCAAGGGTGTGTGAAAAACTCGGGCTCCGCGAGATCCCTGAGCTTTACATCCTGCAATCGGGAGGCATGCTGAATGCCTTTGCAACACGTCACTCAGGACGCCATTTTGTCGTGGTCTATTCGGAAATGCTGGAGACTTACGGCCCGGATAGTGCGGAGATGGAGTTCCTGCTGGGGCATGAACTCGGCCACATCAAGCGCAGCCATTTGCGCAAGCGCTTCCTGCTTTGGCCGGGACTTCTCTTCCCGTTGCTGGGCAATGCCTATTCCCGCGCCTGCGAGTCGTCCTGCGATCGCCATGGTGCCTTCGCGTCATCCGATATCGAGGGATCAATCAACGCCATGATGGTGATTGCCGGTGGCAGGCCGGCGGATGTGGCAATGAATCCCTCCGCGTTTGCCCGGCAATACACTGATCATCGCGGCTTTTTTGTGTCGTGGTATGAACTGATATCGGGGTATCCGACGCTTTCACAGCGTGTCGCCGCCCTCGTCGCCATACGCGAAGGGCGCTCGTTGTCCCGCGCCGATCGCAACCTCCTTGCGTATCCATTCGCACTGTTCTCGCTGGGTGGTGCGGCATCCGGCGGAGCCAATATGATGATCACGATAGCCATGATCGGAATGCTTTCTGCCATCGCGATTCCTTCGTTTGTAAAGGCTCGGGATAATGGCCAGCGGGCGGCATGTCTCAACACCATGGAAATGATTAATGAGGCCAAGGAAAGCTGCGCTTCAAAATTCTCGTACCAGCAAGGCAACGCGATATCGGAGGCCGATATCGAACCCTTCCTTGGATGCGATTTCGCAACGCTGAATTGTCGCAAGGGTGGCGACTACACCATCAACCCTGTAGGGGATGCCCCTGAATGCTCGGTTCATGGCACTTTGAACGAGCAATACAGAAGCCGTTAACGGAGACATCATGACTGCCACATATAACCAACCCCGCCGCCGCATGGGCTGCCTGTTCTTCTTCATCCTGCTTGTGGCCGGGTTCGTAGGGCTCTGCTACCTGCCTGCCCCGGCCGAGGATTCGCTTTTCTCTTCTTGGTTCAGCACGCCCGCACAGGAAGCCGGGGTGGATGCCTATCCTGCGCTCACCGAAACCTGGTCCGACGGATCCGGTTCCAACAAAGTGATCCGCATTCCCCTCACCGGACTCATCATGTTCGGTGAGAATCAAGGCTTTTTCAGTCCCGCCGGGTCGACCGACATGGCACTGCAAGCCATTCGCCGAGCCACCTATGACCCAGAGGTCCGCGCCATCATCATGGAGATCGACAGTGGCGGCGGCGGCATCACCGCCAGCGACATCCTGTACAACGCGCTGCTGAACTTCCGGGCGGCCGACACCACGCGCCAGGTTATTACCCTCTGCGGCGACATGGCCGCGTCGGGTGCCTACTACATCGCCCTGGCGTCGGACCACATCATCGCCCACCCCACCACCGTTACCGGGTCCATCGGGGTGATCATCCAGGGCCTGAATTTCCGCGAACTGGCCCAGCGGCACGGCGTTGCGGATATGACCTTCAAATCGGGCGCTAACAAGGATTTACTGAATCCCCTCGGGGAAAGCTCAGCCGCCCAACAAGCAATTGTGCAAAACGTCGTCGACGACATGCACAAGCGCTTCGTGTCGCTGGTGGCAACCCGGCGCAAGATCCCTGAGACGGCACTGGTTCCGCTGACAGACGGTCGCATCTTCACCGCCTCGCACGCACTGGAGCTTGAACTGATCGATGAGATCGGCTATTGGGAGGATGCCGTGAACCGCACCGCCACCTTGCTCGGCGTACCCGATATCTGCGTCTATCGCTACGATGAGTCGGTTTCGTTGATGTCCCTTTTGCAGGTCACCAGCCGCCTCAATCCGCGTACCTGGTTCGGCGAAACGGCCCGCCTGCAATACCGGCTCAATCTCTAATGCCCATGAAAACGATCAAGGATATCGACTGGCCCCTGTGGGTCCCGCAGCAGCGGGCAACCCTGCTGTTCATCATTCAGGAAGGCCGCATCCTGCTGATCCACAAGAAGCGGGGACTGGGGGCGGGACTCGTCAACGGCCCCGGCGGCCGCATCGAGCCTGGCGAAACGCCGATGGAGGGAGCGATCCGTGAAGTGAGCGAGGAGCTTTGCATTACCCCCATCGGGGTGGAATATAGCGGTACCTTGTGTTTTCAATTCACCGACGGACTTTCCATCCATGCCACCGTCTTCCGGGCGACTGGCTATACCGGCGGGGAACCGCAGGAAACCGATGAGGCCATTCCCCTGTGGACACCGCTGGACCGCATCCCCTATGAGCGCATGTGGTCCGACGACCGCCTTTGGCTCCCGCTGATGATCGCCCGAGAAACATTTTCGGGCGTCTTCCTCTTTGATCGTGACCAAATGCTGGATTATAAACTCGAAAGCACACCCCCATGCGCAACATCATCTTGATCGGAATGCCCGGAACGGGAAAAAGTACCGTCGGGGTGCTTCTCGCCAAAAGCCTCAGGCTCAACTTCACCGATACGGACATCGTCATGCAACAAGCCGAAGGGCAATCCCTGGCCGGGTTGCTGGAACGGCACGGCATCGAGGGATTCCTGCGTGTCGAGGAACACCATGCACTGAGCCTGGACGTTGACGATACCATCATCGCCACCGGCGGCAGTGTCGTCTACAGTGATCGCGCCATGCAGCACCTGCGCCGGAACGGGATCTGCGTTTACCTGTTCACCCCGCTGGCGCTGCTGGAAATGCGCCTGCACAACCTCTACACACGCGGAGTCGTGATGCGTCCCGGCAAGACCCTGAAGGATTTGTTCAACGAGCGTCACCCACTGTACCAGCGCTATGCCGACATCGAAATGGATTGCCTCGGGCGCGATCACGAGGCGGTGGTCGCCGCCATCCGAGAGCGCCTATCCGCTGCCCACCCACCCCAATAATCCAATTCGTAATCGTAATCCTAATCGTGTATACCCCATGCCTATCATCACTATCATCATTTCAGTCGTTGGTGTTTTTCTCGCTACTGCTGTCGCCTACCTCATGATCGAGCTCAAGAAGACCCGGCAGCGGACCGAACGCGATATCGCGGAATTGGCGACCGCGAAAACCACGATTCAACATCTTCAGGAGAAACTCGAAACCCAGAGGGCAGATCTTGAACAACTGACGAGGCGGTTCACACTGGAATTCGAGAATCTCGCCACCCGCATCCTCAAAGTCAACAGCGCCGAATTCGCCGAACAAAGCAGATCGAATCTCGGGGTGCTGATCGCCCCGTTGCAAACGAAACTGGGCGAGTTCAGGGAACAGATCGAGAGATCCTACAAGGTGGAATCCGATGAGCGAATTACCCTTAAAACAGAAATCAAACAGTTGGCTGACTTGAACAAGCAACTGGGCGATGAAGCCCGTCAACTCGCCAAGGCACTCAAGAGCGACAGCAAACAACAAGGGTGCTGGGGTGAATTGGTTCTGGAGAAAATCCTCGAAAGCAGCGGCCTGCGCAAGGACCACGAATACCGGCGCGAGGTCGCGGATCGCAATGCCGAAGACCAACTCATCCGGCCGGATGTCGTCCTTAACCTTCCCGATGCCAATCACCTGATTATCGACTCCAAGGTATCGCTGACCGCCTACATCGAGTTTACCGCCGCCCCAGCACAGGACCAGTCGCGGTTTCTTACCCAGCACCTTCAATCGCTACGGTCCCACGTCAAGGGTCTTTCCGAGAAGCATTACCCTTCAGCGAAATCCTTGAACGCACCGGATTTCGTATTGATGTTCGTGCCTGTTGAATCCTCGTTTGCCCTTGCCGTCAAGGAAGACCCCTCGTTGCTTGACTACGCCTGGGAACGGAAAGTCATCATCGTCAGTCCGTCCACGCTGCTGGCGGCACTGCGGACGATTGCCGCCTTCTGGAAAGGCGAACGTCAGACCCAAAACACCCTTGCTATTGCCGATGCTGGCGGAGCCCTTTACGATAAGTTTGTTGGATTCTGTGAGGATATGCAGGGGATCGGTGCCAAGATCGATTCGGCGAGGCAAGCGTACGACACGGCCATGAACAAGCTGGTGACAGGTAATGGCAATATCATCCGCAGGGTGGAGCACATGCGCGAACTCGGTGCCAACGTCAAGAAAACCCTTCCAGCCAGCCTTCTCGAACAGGCAGGCCCACTGCCCACGTCGGTGGGCAAAAACGAGGGGGAAACTTTTTGAGAGAGACAGCAAGGTGGGGTAGACATTCCTGNNTCTGCCCATCGGAGCATAAGTTCCGTGGCACGGCTACAGGGTGCCACCTCCAACCGCCTTGAGCATGGCAAGGGCCGGGGTGATGTAGCGTTCGAAACGTTTGGTCGCGGGATTGGCAGAGAGTCGGCCATAGGCACCCAGCGCCTGCACGAGGCGCTGGACAGCGGCATGCACGAACGCCTCGCGGATGGCTTCGCCATCGGGGCTGGCTGTGCAGTAGACGTCGAGCAGGTAGTGCCGGTCGGCGTCGTCGAGCATGACATAGGGATCGCACAGGAGGGAGGCCAGGTCGTAGGCGGCCGCACCGGGGCGCATGCCTTGGAAGTCGATGATGACGGGACGACCGCGTGTGAGCAGGACGTTGCTGGATTGGAAATCACGGTGTACTGGCACCAGCGGCTGGTGCAGCAGGTAAAGTGCGACCGGTTTGAGGTCGCGCAAGGCCTGGCGAATCCCGGCTTCGGGCAGGTGCAGGGTGTCGCGCAGCAGGTGGTTCGCGAATAGCTCGTGTTCCCAGCGGTAGAGGCCCGCATCAAAGCCGGGCTCCAGCGGCGGGCAGGTCGAGAGAGGGATCCGGTGCAGCGCGATAAGCTGCTCGATCACGAGGCGATATAAGCGGCGGCGAGCTTGGCGTGTCATGCCCGGCAAGGCATCCTGGAGAGAACAGGTGCCGGCATCCTCAAAGAGTGTCGCCTTGAGATCAGGGCGGTCGAGGATGACGCCGGGAACGTTTATACCGTTCTGCATGAGAAATGTGGCGAGCGTGGCGTACCGGGCGTTCTCGGAACGCTTCGCGTCGTCGTAGCGGACGAGGATGCCGCCGCTGCGCGGGGTGCGGATACGCTCGAATCGGCGATCCGAGCCTCGGGCAGGTAATGCCGTCAGCGAGGCCTCGCCCCGCTGGCAGCGCAAGGCGGCGAGAACGGCCGTGAGGACCGGTTCATCAGGCAAGCCATTCATGCGGACTTGCACGGATTCCTGCAGATCGTCTTTGACCGTCGTTCTGGATCCGACGATGCTGCTGGCGATGCGAATACCGGGGGAAACGTTGGTTTCATCCCACAGGACGCAGTCGGTGAGGGTTGCCCCCTCGCCGATCTGGACGTTGGATCCAAGGACAACAACGCCGGTTGTTCGTATCTCCTTGGGAATGCGCCGTTGCATTTCGCGTTTCCATTCCGTGGATAGCAGCGCGATCCCATCTGGACCGTCGGCAAGCTGGGCGATGTCGCGGTGCGCATCGAGGTAACGGGCCGGGGTACCGAGATCGGCCCAGTAGGCTCCGGGAAGCGGGCAGCCACGCACCTTGCGCCCAGCCTCAATCGCCCGGCGGTAGCCGTCGACCACGGAGCAGAAGGATGGCTCAGGAAGGAACGTCAAGATGCCCGGATCCAGCAGTTGCAGGCCGCAGAAGGTGAAGGTTCCGTCGGCCCCCGGCGTCGCTGATGAAAACGAGGAAATCTCGCCGTCCGCATTTATCTCGACGGTGCGAGGCCCGCGCGTTGCATGCATCCAGAGCGTGGCAAGCGGGGCGTGTCGCCGGAAATCGTCGATCAGGACGTTCAGGTCAAGATCGATGGCAATGTCGGTGTTGACCATCCAGAAGGGATCGCTATCAATAAAGTGCGAGGCACGTCGAAGCGCCCCGCCGGTACCTAGGATCTCCGGTTCGAAGGAGAGTTGGATATGCAGCGAAGGATCGTTCTGCTGGCGGCACCAGTCGAGGATGGGCTGGGGATGATGATGCAGATTGATTAAGAACTCCGAAACCCCTGCCTTACGCAGCAGGGTGACGATATGGCCCAGGACAGGAATGCCCCACAGCGGCATCATTGCCTTGGGCAGGTCGTGCGAGAGCGGGGCCATGCGGGAGCCGAAACCGGCGGCGAGAAGGATCGCTTTGCGGGGAACGGATGAGGTAGGTTTCTTCATGCTTTTTCGAGTTTGTAAAGTAGATAGGCACTACGTTGCTTGATGAATGTGCGGTGTCCAACCGCCCATTCTGCCGCGATCGTTGTGGGAGATGTACTGTCCAGGAGCGCCAGTCGGACATGGTCGGTACCCAGCAGCTTATCGAAAAAATCAGGGCGGAGATGCTTCCGGTTCCAGACGCGGTCGCGACCGTAGAGCCCAGCTAGGGTATGCAGGATCGTGATGCCTGTCAGAACCGGCTTGAAGACGGCTGGATCCGTGACGGTTATGCGGATGCCGGAAAACGGACGACGGGGAGCTAGGTTTGGCGGGGAATAAAGGTGGGGATGAAAGACGACGCCAGGCAGGTTGCAGGCGGTCATGGCATCGGCCAGCGGCTGCGCCCTTGTCCAGGGCGCACCAATCAATTGGAACGGCATGGCGGTCTGGCGCCCGTGATCTATATGGGGCAACCCTTCGAAACAGACCGTGGCGGGAAAACAGAGAGCGGACTCGCGCGACACAATCGAGGGGGATGGGCGCATGAATGGCGGTGCGGATGGGATGGGCATCAGATTGCGCGTGTACTGCTGCATCGGGGCCACACTGAGTTGAACCGAAGGGATCATGGTTTTCTGTAGCCAGAGGGCGGTTTCGGCGGGGGTCATGCCATAGACCATGGGGGCCGGTATGGCGCTGACGAAACTCTCGAAGCGAGGATCCAGCAGCGGTCCGTCAATGGTGCGGGGCAGAGGAATCGGTCGATCGGCAACCGTGACCGGAGTCCCTGTCTCGGCGGCGGCCTCAAGCACCAGCTTGAGGGTGGAGACGTAAGTGTAGGGGCGGCATCCGAGATCCTGGAGATCAACGATGACCAGATCGAGTTTGCGCAGCCATGCGTGGCGTGGCTTGCGAGTTTCCCCGTAAAGCGAGTGAATCGGGATATGCCAGTCGGGGTGGCGCTGCGACTGGCAGTGGTCACCAGCCGCCGCAACGCCGAAAAAACCATGCTCGGGCCCCATCAGGCAGGCGAGCGTGCTGCGGACATCATCGTGCAGCCGCTGGGCGGAGGTTGTCCCTCGCTGATCGACGGCGGCAAGATGACTGACCAGCCCCATGCGCTGACCATCCATGATTCCTGACTGGAGCAGGGACTCGATACCGGGTTGAAACGAGATTTTATGTGTCTTTGACATGTTACCGTGTTGGCGTCAACGCCAACGCCTCGTTCGCGGCGACGTCAAGCGTGACCTTGCCATCCTTGACGTCAATCGCCCCCACGGGCTGGTTCCCTGCATCGGTGATCCTGGCCACGTCTACGCGGAGCACATCCGCCCATGCGGATGGCAGAGGCCAGGTTTTGCCCGCATACCCGTCCTGACTGTAGGCGATAATTGTCCGCGAAGGGCACCACAGCGCGGGCATGCAGATGTCGGTGCCATCCCGCATCGTTTGCGGATCCTCGTTCCCGTCGGGATTGTTCTTGTAGTACCAGGGCAAAAATATCAGACAGAATTCCTCCGTGAATTTAGGATGAATCCCGTTATCAAAATCGAAACCAGGGTGCCGAGCGTCCTTCATCGGATTGCTGCAGTAGAGCGCATCCGGCAGGTCTTCGACAGCGGAGCCACCATGCCATGCCCAGGCCTGCAGGCCGACCATCCGGTCGCTGCGGAATCCGTCAACCCACTCGGAGGTGACATCAATCCCGCGGTCACGCCAATAGCGGTAGATCTTGCGCTGAGTCGCCACCTCCTCCTCCTTGGAATACCCGAGATACGGACTGATCGGAGCCTGCCTATCCAGCGGGCGGGCACCCAGGAAAGCATCAATATGAATCGTGCCGCCCTCACGGAGCTCGGGGATCATCTCGATGATACCATCAATCCGCTTTTGCGCCATTCCTGTTTTCCACTCCTGGGTATAGCTCATCTGGTACGACACCATACCGCCCCATTCCTTGCCCTTGATAATATGTCCATCCTTGTCCTTGGCTATGATATCCTTCGCCACGTATTCGTCCCAAAGCGGACTGTCCGGATAGGCATCCATCATATTCAGGTGAAGACTCACCACCGCATTATATTTTCTGGACTCACGGATCAGCCAGCGTAAACTGTCGAGCGCCGTTTTGTCACCCTCGCGCTTGAGATGACGATTCACTTCGCTCCAGTCCGGATACTTCGAGTCATGTCCCTCATGATGCCAACCGACGATATAGTTTACCTGGGGAACACCACAGGTCAGATGGTACATCTTTCGCATCATATCAAGCGTGTCTTCAAAGCGCTGGTACAGCTTGTCGACCTGCCCATCACCGCCACGTGTGCAGACCATGGTCAGATACACCAGGCTCTGATGATAAGGCCGCAGCCACGGCCGCTCCGGCTTCATTGTCTTTGTATAGTCGTAGTAGGCACCCGACATGTCATTCTGCATAAATCATCTCCTGCTTTTGAATTATCATCATACACACATCATATCACTTTCCTGACCCACCCCTTCGATTTGAAGCGTTTCTATCAGACAGGAAATGCCTATTGCGGGCTAGTTCGAAGAGACGGAAAAGCAGGTCGGCGAGGTAAAGCGCGGTGACGCTGGGCAGGATCTGCCCGCGCCACGGGGTGGCGATCAGGACGGAAATGATCAGTGCCTGCGTACTCAGATCCATGCCAAGGAGCAGCCCGCGATCCATCAGGATCTTTTTCAGACCGAACCGTCGGAACTCGGCGATGCGTCGAATAGCGGGCACGATGTAATAGGTGGTGGCGGCCGCATAGGTGTTATGTATCACGAGGAAGGCGGCAATCCAGCCCCAGTGAACCGGAGTCGCCAGCCCCAGCACGATCATTACCACATTATAGAAGAATCGATCCCCGATATGGTCCAGGATCTGCCCCAGCCGCGTGGTCTTCCCCGTGTAGCGAGCCAGGTTACCGTCAACGATATCAAGAAAAAGGTAAACCTGGATCAGCAGGGCTGCAGGCATGAATCGTTGCGTCGTGATCAGGAACATGATCAAAAAGCCGTTGGCATAATTGGCCAGCGTGACCTGGTTCGGAGTAAGGCGCGTCCGAGCCAGTGCGGGAAGCATGCGGATCGTCAGCTCCGTGTAAAGCTTCTCGATGACGTAATAATGTGGACGTTTGCGAAATGTATTTTCCATTTTCAGCCGATCCGGTGGAGATAATCATCATAACCGAAGCGGCGGACGGTTTCGAACGTTCCATTCTCATGCCAGATGCCGATGGACGGATGTGCAACGCCGTTGAACATGGTCGTCTTGACCATGGTATAGTGCATCATATCCTCAAGCACAATCCGGTCGCCGATCGCCGGGTCCCGCTCGAAGACATAATCGCCAAGATAATCGCCGGCAAGACAGGTCATGCCGCCGAGTCGCCAGCCGGTCTCGCCGGGATGCGGATCACGCGCCCCTTGCACGGTCGGCTTATAGGGCATTTCCAGGCAGTCCGGCATGTGTGCGGCAAACGAGACGTTGAGCATGAGCGTACGTGTCCCCCGCCGCTCGATCCGGTCCTCAACCGTAGCAACCAGCACCCCGGTATCCCAGGCGACACCTGCCCCCGGCTCCAGGATGATTTCCAGACCGTATATATCCCGAAGCCGCTTGACCAGCCGGATCAAGAGCACGGTATCGTACCCCTCGCGTCCGATCAGGTGCCCGCCGCCCAGATTCAGCCATTTCGCCTGTTTCAGAAGATGTCCGAACTTCTGTTCAACCGCCGCAATCAGCCGCTCCAGGGCATCCGCATCACATTCACAGAGGGCATGCACATGCAGCCCCTCGATGCCTTCCGGTAGTCCCTCCGTGAGTTCGTCGGCAGGTACCCCGAGCCGCGATCCCGGGATCGCCGGGTTGTAGAGATCGGTCTGCACCTCGGAATGTTCCGGGTTGATCCGGATGGCAGCCGAGCAGCCTGGCTGGCGGCGGAGGAATAGCTCCTTGTAGCGCTGCCATTGCGTCATGGAATTGAAGGTGATGTGAGACGCCCGATCAAGCAGCGGCTCGATTTCATCCGGCAGGTAAACCGGTGCACAGAGATGAACTTCCCCGCCGAAACATTCGTACCCCAGCCGAGCCTCGTTCAGCGAGCTGGCTGTCGTCCCGGGCAAGTATTGGCGAATTATAGGAAAGGCCGCCGGCAAGGCAAAGCCCTTGAGTGCCAGGATGATCCGTGCGCCGGACTGATCCTGCACGGTCTTCAGCGTCTTGAGGTTATGGCGAAGCCTCGCTTCATCAAGGACAAAACAGGGAGACGGTATTGACTGATCCATTGGCGATCCTCTCATTCCATCCGAAAAACCCATTAATCCCGCGCCAGTGGAAGATCAACCTGTTCGTGCCAGGGCAAACCGTAGCGTTTAAGGGCATCCATGAATGGATCCGGATCGAACTGCTCCACATTAAACACGCCGGGCTTTTTCCAAAGCCCCTTGAGCAACATCTGCGCCCCGATCATGGCAGGTACGCCGGTGGTGTAGGAGACGGCCTGAGCCCCGGTCTCGCGGTAGGTCTCGGCGTGATCGCAGTTGTTGTAGATGAACAACGTTTTCTCACGCCCCTTGCAAATCCCCCGGATCTGGCAGCCGATCGAGGTCTGTCCATGATAGTTCACCCCCAGGGACGAGGGCTCTGGGAGAACCGCTTTCAGGAACTGCAACGGGACGATCTGCATGCCTTGATAATTGACCGGATCGATCCGCGTCATGCCGACATTCTGCAGAACCTCTAAATGCTTGATGTAATTTGGAGAGAAGGTCATCCAGAAACGGGCTCGCGTCAGGGATGGGAAATGCTTGACGAGCGATTCGAGCTCTTCATGATAAAGCAAGTACGATTCTTTCGGACCGATCCCCGGATACTCAATTGGCTTATGGATTTCCAGAGGACGCGTCTCATGCCAGACCCCGTTCTCCCAATAGCGCCCCCGCTGTGTGATTTCGCGAATGTTGATTTCCGGATTGAAATTGGTTGCAAAGACCTGTCCATGATCGCCCGCGTTGCAATCGACGACATCCAAGGTGTGGATCTCGTCGAAATGATGCTTGGCGGCATGCGCCGTGAAGATTCCGGAGACCCCTGGATCAAAGCCGCAGCCGAGGATTGCCGTCAGGCCGGCAGCAGCAAAACGGTCATGGTAGGCCCATTGCCAGGAATATTCAAAATGCGCCTTGTCCTTCGGCTCATAGTTGGCCGTATCAAGATAATGCACACCGGTGGACAGGCACGCATCCATGATCGTCAGATCCTGATACGGCAGGGCCACATTAATGACCATCTCCGGCTTGTAATCACGGATCAACGCCGCCAGTTCGGACGAATGGTCGGCATCGACCTGCGCCGTGACCATCTCCACACCCAGCCGCTTCTTGACATCGGCAGCAATCGCCTTGCACTTCGACTCCGTCCGGCTGGCCAGCATGATCTCGGAAAAGACCGATGGCACAGAGGCACATTTATAAGCGACAACCTGACCGACACCGCCGGCCCCAATAATCATTAATCTGGACATGGGAAACTCCCTCGCTTCTTGCCGATGCTAAAACTTACCGTGCAATATTGGAATGATCTCACTGATCGGGATCCGCTCCTGCTTCATCGAATCGCGCTCACGGAGGGTCACCGTGTTATCGGCCAGCGAGTCGAAATCAACCGTGATACAGAACGGAGTGCCGATCTCGTCCTGGCGGCGGTAACGGCGACCGATGGCCCCCGCCTGGTCATACATGCAGGGCCAGCACTGCTGTAAGCGCTTGTAGATCTCCCGAGCCTTCTCGACCAGTTCCGGCTTATTCTTTAGCAGCGGGAATACCGCGACCTTGATGGGGGCCACGCGCGGTGCAAACCGCAACACGGTCCGTGCTTCATAACCGGCGGGCGGATTGCTTCCCGGGGTAGCGGGCAGGACCTCGCCTTCGCCAGCTGGCACCCATTCCTCGCAGTACGCGTTGCAAAGGATCGCCAGCGCAATGCGGTCCACGCCTGCCGAGGGCTCGATGACATGCGGGATGAAGCGCTGGTTACTTTCCTGATCGAAGTACTCCAGCTTCTTACCGCTGAATTCCGAGTGACGCGACAAGTCAAAATTACCGCGGGCGGCAATCCCTTCCAGCTCCTGGATACCGAAGGGGAATTCATAGGCGATATCGACACAAGCCGAGGCGTAATGCGCCAGCTTTTCTGGCGGATGCACATCCTGGTGAAGACGTTCGGCTGGTAGCCCGATCGAGGCATACCAGGCGAGGCGTTTCTCGATCCAGTACGTGTGCCACTGCTTGTCGGTGCCGGGTTCGATGAAGAACTCAAGCTCCATCTGCTCGAACTCACGCGAACGGAAGGTGAAATTGCGCGGGTTGATCTCGTTGCGGAACGCCTTGCCAATCTGGGCAATGCCAAAGGGGATTTTCTGGCGGGACGTATCCAGCACATTGGAGAACTGCGCGAAGATACCCTGGGCTGTTTCCGGCCGCAGGTAGGCTTTAGCGGAATCCTCCTCGACGGGGCCAACGAAGGTCTTGAACATCAGGTCAAAGGAACGGGGATCGGTAAGTTGATCGGAGCCACAATGCGTGCAGCGAATCCCAGCGGGCAGCTTGAATCCACCCTTCTCGGAAATCAGGGCACTGCCCTGCTCCTCGCAAAGGTTGTCCGCCTTATAGCGCTTCTTGCAAATACGGCAATCCACCATGGGGTCAGAAAATCCGCCGATGTGCCCCGAGGCCTCCCATACCCGTGGATGCATGATGATGGCCGAGTCGAGCCCAACCACATTCTCATTGGTTTGGACGACATCTTTCCACCAAGCCTCCTTGATGTTGCGCTTCAATTCGGTGCCGAGCGGGCCGTAGTCCCAGAATCCGTTGATGCCGCCATAGATCTCCGAGGTCTGGAAGATGAAACCGCGCCGCTTGCAGAGGGATGTCAATGATTCGAGAATTTGCTGTCCGGGTGTTTTCGCCATAGTCTATGAATCCTTTGGTTGGATGGGTGGGTTATAAAATCAAATCCGCTGTCGAATCTACCACGCAGCCCGTCCTAGTTCAATGTTTTTTACAATCGGTGTCGTGTCGTTTCAAATCTGCACCGCGTGCCGATTTTCGCTCGATTAAGATGGCAGGTCATTGCATTAAGCGCTATGGTATGGTTTTGGCGAACGGTGATAAGTCAATATCAATGCAGGAGGACTCGGGCATGCAGCGGTTACTGGTTGTCGAGGATGACCCACAGATTGCCGAAACCGTGGAGTATATTCTCCAGCAGCAGGGATTCATCGTGACCCTGGCATCTGACGGGAAGGCTGGACTGGAGGCGTTCCAACGATGCCTGCCGGATCTGGTCGTTCTGGATTTGTATCTTCCTCTGATGTCTGGACCGTTACTGTTCCAGGCCATGCGGAAGCTCCATCCGGCCATCCCGGTGATCATGCTAAGCTGCCAGTCCGACGCCGTGGATCGTGTCATCGGACTGGAAACCGGTGCTGATGATTTCATCTCCAAGCCATTCGACAACAAGGAACTTGTGGCTCGGATCCGAGCCGTCCTGCGTCGCTATGCAAAGGGCGTTGATCCCCTGCAGCCCCTCATCGAAGGCCCTGTCGAGATCAACGTGAAAGCGCAGATATTCAATTATTTCGGCACCCGGGTAAACCTGACGCCCTCCGAGTTCGAGCTGATGCGAACCCTGGTGACCAAGCCGACCTGGACTTACAGCCGTGAGGCGCTGATGGACCAGATGCACAACGAGGATTATCAGGTGAACGACCGTACGGTAGACGCCTGCGTCAAACGCATCCGACGGAAGCTGAACCGTGTTCGCGCGGGGATCAACCCGATTACCTCCATCTATGGCGTGGGATACAAGTTTAATGAGGGACTTAGCCTGTTATCATGAGTATCCGTTGGAAAATCGCCATCCTTTGCATCGGACTGTCCCTTCTGCCCATCGTTTTCCTGAATACCTACACGGTCAGCGTCTTTGACGAATTCACACGCCGGATGCAGGAAGAGCAGATGATCGACTATGCGTATGTGATTGCCGAGGATTATCGTCGGCAGGTCGAGAGCGGCCATGGTGATGCGGACTTCCCGCAGCGGCTGAGCGGATACCAACGCCGATTCAACGCCCGCCTGCGAGTCGTGACGCCAGACGGGCTTGTGCGTTATGACTCCGAATCCGGCAATCCAGGAGAGGCGATCTGGAACGGAGAAGAGGTCCGGAAGGCACTACAGGGGCACTACGGGGCCCGCACCGCACTGGATCCGGATCGCACCCTCCTCTACTACCATATCGCTCTACCCATACGGACGGCGGACAACGCCATCATTGGTGCCGCCTGCGCCAGCGCACATACCCAGGCGATCACACGCGCCATCCAGGGTATCATCCGTGACTATCGCCTGACGATGGCCATGGCGCTGGGTGTCTCGATGCTTGCCGCCGTCCTGCTTTCCTACACGATGACACGGCGCTTGCGCTCGCTCACACGCGCCGTCGGCCGGTTCGCCAGCCGGGAAAGCCTACTGGATGTCTCCGCGCAAGGGCGCGATGAAATCGGCGAACTCGCCCGCGCCTGCAAACAGTTGGCGGTCGAGATCAAGCAGGCCAGCGACAGCCAATACGAGCTGCTGGCCAAGACAACCCACCAGCTCAAGACGCCACTGACGGCGATCCGGAGTTCCGTCCAGATCATCATGGAAGCACAGGAACCGGATCGACTCCGGTTCCTGAACAATATCGAGATATCCACGGCACGCCTTCTGGTGATGGTAGAACAGTTGGCGGCGCTCTCCAGGCTGAATGCCGAGGACCTGCGCGGGCGCAAGATGCGCATCGCGTTCGTCCCGTTCATTCGCGAGGTGGTCGAGCGCCTCTATCCAAGACCAGCCACCCCCATCCTGATCGAGGCTCCCGAGCAGGATATCCCCGTGCTGATCATGCCCGAGCGGATTGAACAGGTGGTCTCAAACCTCATGGACAATGCGTTGCGCCACACGCCAGCCACCGGACTGATCACGATCCAGATCAAACGTACGGGTAGCGACCTTGTCTGCGCGATCGCTGATACGGGCACCGGGATTGAGGCATCGGATCTGCCAAAGATCTTTGATCAGTTCTTCTCGACGGTCAAGGGGAGCCGGTTAACCGATAACGGCAATGGGCTTGGATTACCGATTGCTCGCGCCATTATTCTGCATCATAACGGGCAGATCCATGTCGAAAGCACCCCCGGCAAAGGGAGTATATTCACATTCTCACTGCCGATTTTAGCGTAAAAACGTGTAAAAGTTGTTGCGTTATGCGTTTAACGCGTTTATATTTTGCCCAGTTTATGTGTGTTTCAACAATAACAGGAGAAGAAATATGGCAAAGGCACCCGCAGTGAAGGCAAAGGCCCCGGAGACAAAGGCACCCGCAGCAAAGGCTAAAGCCCCAGCAGCAAAAGCAGCCCCCGTAGCAAAGGCGAAAGCACCGGCAGCAAAGGCAGCGGCAGCACCGACAGCGAAGAAGGCGAAAGCCATCGCACCGAAGACCAAGGCGCAGATTCTGGCACAGCTTGCTGAAGATGCCGGCATCACCAAGGCGCAGGCGACAGCCGCGTTGCAGTCCATCGCGGACATGACCTACGCGGGTGCCAAGTCGGACGAAGGGTTCACCATCCCCGGCATCGGCAAGATGATCAAGGTTCAGCGCGCTGCACGTATTGCACGCAATCCAGCGACGGGCGATATGGTCAAGATCAAGGCCAAGAAGGCGCTCAAGTTCCGTATTGCCAAGGCCGCCAAGGACGCCGTCCTGGGCGTTAGCTAATCGGCAAACCCGAACGAGGACCAAGCGGAACCGCGGCGATATTGCCGCGGTTCTTTTTTTCATATGCCAATCATCATGAAGAATCCAAGGTGAGCACGTGATGAAATTTCCCCCACCCCTGGTCACCGCCCTGCGAACGCTGACGATCCTGCCCGTGCCGGGAGACGACGCCGATCACCCCGCCGATTCGCTGGTGTGGTTCGCCGTCACCGGGGCATTGATCGGCACCATCCTCTGGGGCGTTCAGGCATTGCTATCCGCCATCCTGCCCGGCTCAGACCCCCGTCTATTCGCCGCCGCCGTCGTGATCGGTGGGGGGCTGCTGACACGCGGCCTGCACCTCGACGGACTGGCCGACTGGGCAGACGCCTACTGGGGAGGGTGGACCCCCGAGCGACGCTTGGCGATCATGAAGGACTCCTCACTCGGTACCTTCGGCACCGTTGCCCTTGTGTTGCTGCTGCTTACCAAATGGACATCCGTCTGCGTCCTTCTCGAAAGCGCTGAGCCCCTCTGGATTGTCCTTGCCGGCGTGATTTCTCGCTCGATCCAGGTGGATCTGGCGGCCAGCCATGACTACGCCCGCCCGGAAGGCGGCACCGGGGCAGCCTTCATCACCGATGCCACGGCCAGCCATCAACGGATCGCACTGCTCACCGCCCTGGTCTTTACCCTCGCCCTGGGCGCATTTTCCCTCCGCCACCTAACCATTGCACTGGCTGCGCTGGGCGTTGGGCGTCTCTTCGGTGCATCCTGCCGCCTGCGCTTCGGCGGGGTTACCGGAGACCTGCTGGGGGCAGGCAGTGAACTGAGCGAAACCTTAGTGCTGCTGCTGGCCGCCGCCAGCGTCGCCTGAAGCAAATTAAGGAAGTCAGGCCATTCCTTCTTCTCCGCGCGTGATTCTTCGCTTTCCATGCAGCTAGCCTGAAATAGGTCGGGATTGCTGTTGAGTCATATTTGTTGACATCGTTTGTCCCATCGATTAGAAAATGTCATATCGCAAATACAGGAATTGACTTATGAATATACTGATGACCGGTGGGGCAGGTTATATCGGCTCGATTTTAACGCCGCGACTTTTGGCGATTGGGCACCAGGTGACCGTGGTTGACAGCTTCATGTACGGCCAGACCTCGCTGCTGGATTGCTGCTCGCAGCCGGGATTTCGTGTGGTGCGTAGTGACGTTCGGCGTGCGGATCTGCTCCGTCCTCTGGTTTCCAAGGCCGATGTCATCATTCCGCTGGCCTGTCTGGTGGGGGCTCCTGTATGCAGCCAGAAGCCCGATGAGGCGCGATCGATCAATCTGGATGCCATCAAGATGCTGATCGAGATGAGCAGCCCGTCGCAGATGATTCTTTCGCCGACCACGAATAGCGGCTACGGCATCGGAGAAGAAGGGATGTTCTGCACGGAAGAGACTCCGATGCGACCGGTATCGCTGTACGGCACGCTGAAGGTTGAGCTGGAGGACTGCCTGCTGGCGTCCGGACATGCGGTATCCCTGCGCTTGGCGACCGTGTGCGGGATCAGTCCGCGGATGCGCTTGGATCTGCTGGTCAACGACTTCACCTATCGTGCCGTCACGGATCGCTTCGTGGTCCTGTTCGAGGCACACTTCAAGCGTAACTACATCCATGTGCAGGATGTGGCCTCGGCCTTTATTCATGCGATGAAGAATTTTGAAACGATGAAAGGCCAGGCCTACAACGTCGGATTGAGCGAGGCCAACCTCTCCAAGATGGAGCTCTGCCTGGAGATCCAGAAGCAGATTCCGGATTTCTGCATCATGGAGTCGGAGATCGGCAAGGATCCGGACCAGCGCAACTACATCGTCAGCAACGACAAGATCGAGAAGACCGGTTTCAAGCCTGCCGTCACGATCCAGCAGGCGATCACCGAGCTAATCAAGGGTTACCAGATCATCCGGCGCAACGATTTCACCAACCTCTAAGGGTGCACAGACATTCCTGCCTGTACCCGCCCTGCTGGGGGTAACTAACATGAACGCGACATATAAACGCATACTGGTGACCGGCAGCACGGGGTTTCTGGGACATCACTTCATGCCACGTCTACGTGCCGCATTCCCCGAAGCAGAGTTGATTGGACTGGGGCGCAAAGATTACGACCTGCTGGAACCGGGCGCACCGGCGGCCATGCTCAAGGCCATCCAGCCCGACTGTGTCGTCCACATGGCGGCTAAATCCGGGGGCATTATCACCAACAAGAAGCGGCCGGCGGATTTCTTCTACGAGAACCTGGTGATGAATACCCACACCCTGCACGAATCGTTCAAGGCGGGCGTCAAGAAATTCGTTGCCTTCATGGGCGGGTGTTCCTATCCGTCGGATGCCAAGTCACCGATTGATGAAAGCCAGATGTGGAATGGGTATCCGCAGATCGAGAGTGCTGGTTATTCCGTGGCCAAGAAAATGCTCATTACGCAGTCTTGGGCCTATCGGGTACAACACGGGTTCAACTCTATCGTGCTGATTCCCGGCAATGTCTATGGCGAATGGGACAACTTCAATCTAGAAGAATCGCATGTCATCCCGGCACTGATCCGCAAATATATCGAGGCCCGTGACCGCGGGGATAAGACCATTACCGCCTTTGGGACGGGAACACCGACCCGCGACTTTGTCTATGCCGGCGACGTGGCCGACACCATTCCGTGGTTCATCCAGAATTATGACTGCAGTGAACCCGTCAATATTTCCGCAGGGCGGCGCATATCCATCCGGGAACTGGCGGAGACCGTCAAGAAGACCACGGGATTTCAAGGCGAGATTGTATGGGATCAATCCAAGCCGGATGGCCAGATGGACAAGATCTTCGATGTCTCGCGGCTGCGGGCGCTAAGGCTTTCCTGCGACACCACGCTGGAAAACGGATTAACCCGCACGGCGAAATGGTTTCTCAAGGCGCGCTCAACAGGTGACGTCAGATTATAGGGGATTACGATGAGCAAAATAGTCACCGTGGTCACGCCATTCTTGAATGAGGAGGAGAGCTTGCCAGAGCTTTACCGTCGCTTGGCTGCTGTTTTCCAGGCGCAACCCGAGACGGCTGAATTCCTGTTTATTGATGATGGCTCCACGGATCGCAGCGTGGCGGTGCTCAAGGACCTCCAACAGAAGGATTCGCGGGTTCGCCTGCTGCGGCTTTCACGCAATTTCGGGCATCAGATCGCCATCACTGCAGGGCTGGACCATGCCAGTGGGGATGCTGTGGTCATCATCGATGCCGATCTGCAGGATCCGCCGGAGGTGATTCCAGATCTGTTGGGCAAATGGCGCGAGGGGTACGAGGTTGTCTTTGCGGTGCGTCGCAGCCGGGCGGGCGAGACGTGGCTTAAAAAGGCTTTGGCAGCCTCTTTTTATCGTATTTTCCGGAGTCTTGCCAAGGTGGATGTGCCGATGAATACCGGGGATTTCCGGTTGCTTGGGCGACCGGCCGCGGATGCCATGAAGCAGGTCCGCGAGACGCACCGTTTCATGCGGGGTTTATCGTGCTGGATCGGTTTCACGCAGGCATCGGTTCTGTATGACCGCGATCCCCGCTATGCCGGAGTGACCAAGTATCCGGTCTGGAAATCAGCGAGGTTGGCTTGGGATGGAATCACGTCTTTCTCAAGCAAACCCTTGAAATGGATGATGAACTTCGGCCTGCTGATGGCTGCAATTTCTGTCATTCTTGCCTTTCATATTGTCTGGTTAAAGCTTGGCGGTGAGGAGGCGTTGATCACGGGTTGGGCATCTCTGGCTGTGTTAATGCTATTCTTGGGAGGAATTCAACTGGTTGCGATCGGCTTGCTTGGTCAGTACATCAGCCAGATATTCGACGAGACAAAGAAAAGACCGCTGTATTTTCTTAAGGAATGAGAGCCGCTAACTGATGATTTGATTGTAACGTACAGCTCCTCGGTTCAATCTTACTGTATTGAATATTTTTTATACATACTTGTAAGGATGCGATTTCATAAGATTTTATCGTTCAGATGATGTGATTACCCAAGGTGCTTTCGAGTTTGTGGGGGATTTAGGACAAGGCGGCATGAACAAGAAGTACAGGCTCCAAAGCGCCATCCTGTGGGCACCTCACTCAGCAGGAGAATGTGAGGCGCTGCATACTCCACCCGAGATATGTGATGTTCGATGGACAAACACCATGAAACTGAAGCAACTTTTAGCTCGAATCTACTGTACGACGCGGTTATGGAAAAGAAAATATGATGTTGGTCGGGGTACATACGGAAAGCCACGAGTCCGTCATTGGGGAGAGCCTACAACTCTAAAAGTTGGAAATTTCTGCTCTTTTGCTGATGGAGTGACCATATTTTTGGGTGGCAATCATAGAACTGACTGGATTACAACGTATCCATTCTCTGCGTTTCGAGAAAGCGCGAAGGATATAAAAGGCCATCCGGCATCCCGGGGCGATGTCGTCGTTGGGCATGATGTATGGATCGGCTCAAACGCAGTGATTCTCAGCGGAGTCAGTATAGGTTCAGGTGCGGTGGTCGGGGCTTCATCCGTTGTTACGCATGACGTTCCCCCGTACTGCATTGCTGCCGGTAATCCCGCCAAAGTTGTCAGGAAAAGATTTTCTGAAGAGGATATCTCCGTACTGCTTTCGCTTGAGTGGTGGCATTGGAATGATGCTAAATTGGATGCCGCAATGCCTTTTCTTTTGAATGGTAATGTCTCCGAGCTTTATCGTTTCGCTTCTAATTATGACCAGTCTTGCGAACAGAATTTGACGTCGCCATGAGGCAGCGAAAGACGATTTCGTCGAATATTTCAATGCTGCCCCAGCAAGTGGATAGAACACCCAATAGCAACGAAACTTAAGAGCAACGATATCGCCCAAGAATTGTTGAACTAAGCCGCTTTGCGGCAATTTAAATACCCAAATACTCACGGCATTGAGAGCGCTTAAAAGCTCCTTATGCCAGGGGACGCTGCACATGGTGTGCCGCGCCTGCCTCTGGCGATAAGGAGACAACCATGGGTGGGAAGTGTAGCGGAAGTTCGAGAAATGACCAACGTAATTCGCAGGCGCTGGAGCAAATGGACGCGGCGATGGCGAAGGCGGGGTTCGTGCCCGGCTCTCAGACGGCGTATGCA
>DIZZ01000011.1:0-697 GCA_002428045.1 Verrucomicrobia bacterium UBA6015 | reverse complement strand
ATCTTTCGAGACTGAAGCAATCGGGCGTTGCGGCCACGCTCTTCAGTCATGCCTCGGCCGCCCTGCGCTTCTTCTTCGAATCCGTGCGCGGGGTGACGTGGAAGCCGCTGTCGGCACTGCGCCTTCGCATGATCGAGGACATGCAGCTTTGCGGCTTTTCGCCGCGCACACAGGAAAGCTACGTGCGCTCGGTCGAGGGGCTGGCGCGGTACTACGGCCAATCCCCGGACAAGCTTGGCAACGAGCAGATCCGCAAGTACTTCGTGCATCTAACGTGCGAGCGCAAGCTGGCCCGACCGACGGTGACCATCGCCCTTTGCGGCATCAAGTTCCTCTACGAGAAGACACTCCGTCGGGACTGGTCGCTGACGGGTGTGCCGGTGCCCAAGCGCAAGAAATTCCTGCCCGTGGTGCTTTCCCGCCAGGAGGTCAAGTCGATCCTCTCCCGAATCCGGGAGATACGACACCGCGCCTGCCTATCGCTGATCTATGCCTGCGGCCTGCGCCTCGGCGAAGCCTGCCGCCTGGAGGTCACCGACATCGACCGGGAGCGCGGCCTTCTGCGCATACGCAATTCCAAGGGAACCAAGGACCGGTATGTGCCGCTGCCAGCGGCGATTCTCCCGCTCCTGGGGGACTGCTGGCGCTCGCACCGAAACGCCAAGTGGCTCTTCCCCTGCGTCGAGCGGGGCGGACG
>DIZZ01000222.1:1049-3430 GCA_002428045.1 Verrucomicrobia bacterium UBA6015 | reverse complement strand
TCGTCTATCTGAATGTCAATCGGTAAGCGGGCACCGGCCATTTAGGCTGCCTTGCGCGGCGGATTGATTAAATCATCAATATCAAAGTCACTAAGACCAATGTCCTTTAATGGGACGCCAAATGCCTCTGCTTGATTTTTTGCTTCAAGCAAAGCTTGATAGGCATTAAGGCCATCCACTTCACCGGCACCGGCTTGCCCCTGCTCCTTGAGCAAGTCAACCAAAGCAATCAACACCGTCTTATAAGCGTTACTACTCATGGCCTTTCTCCTTCAGTACGCCTTTTAAAATTTCAACCTGCTCTTTTTGCCTTGCAATATCCTGCTGCCATTTCTTCAATAACCCGGCTTGATAGCGTGGGTCTCGATCTGTCCAATCTTTAACCTTTTTCTGCGGGTCTGCGATCCACGATTCATGATCGGCAATTTGTTTTTCTATGGATTGAATCCCTTTCTCTAACTGTCGGTATCCGAGATCAAGTTGCTGCTTATACCATGGCGCGTGTTTCCCGCCCGCCTTCGCTACTTCATACGCATTGGACACGACAGCCTCGATGGGGTTGCTTGTGGCGAGTAGTATACTCCCCAACCGCTTCAACTTATCCTGCGCCATCGCCTTCAACCTTGCCAAGTCCGCTGACACACTTTTCCCCGGCGCATAATCCCAACCCCGGTCAATCCCTTTGGGCGTCGTATGCACATGCCCCTGGCGATCCTTGACGGTCTGGGTTTGCCCGGCAAAGGGCATCGACTCGACGCGATTCATCGGCGGTTTCGGAATCCCCATCCGCGCCAAGTCCCGTGCCGAGAGCGTCTCCACAAAGCACTTGCAGCCAAAGCCGTTCGGCGGGTAAGCCGTCTGCCACCACGGATCATCGGCATGGAGCACCTTCCGATTCCAGGCGACATGCACCGGGCGCGGATGCACCACCGCGTCGGAATGCCGGTAGCGCCAGTACGGGCGATCCGCCTTGACCGCCTGCATTTGCTCATAGCGCCCTGCCGCGTAGCTGCTGAATAGATTGGTGTCGTAAATCACCCGCGTCCGCCAGGCTTCACCGGCTTTCGTGCCTTGCCCGGTCCAGCCCGTCCAGCCGCGTTGCGCGAGCTGCCAAAAGAAATTGCGACCTTTCTGGAATCCGCATAACGGAAGCGGACTATTGAACGTGACCGCTCATTAGCCCGAGCGCTCAGTCGGGCGTTTCAAGGGATGACGATTCGGGCGATCATGACCGCTGGCGCGGTTGGAAATGATCTGGAGCAACACCAAAAGGCCGCGATCAGCGATAGCAGTATCAAGCGGGAATTGAAGTTGTTGAGCGCTGCGATCAACGCCTGGAATCGCGCCCATCCTGCCGCCGCGTTGCCGAACCCGGCGGCGAACGTGGCTTTACACGAACCGCCAGGGCGGGTGCGCTGGCTGACGCACGAGCAGGCGGAACAACGGGGCACGGCAGCGCAAGGCAGTCAATCTGATTACCTGGCCGACTTTATTCGGCTAGCGCTGCATACCGGAATGCGGAAAGGGGAGATGCTCAACCTGGAATGGAGTCGGGTGGATCTCTGCCAAAACCTGATTTATCTGGATACCCAGAAAAACGGCCAGTGCGGCAGCGTTCCGCTGAATCAGGTGGCTCGCCAAGCGCTGTTGAATCGTGCCCGGTTTCGGGCGGAACACTGTCCGGCAGCGCCGCATGTTTTTTGTAACCCGCAGGGCAACAGGATTCAGGACGTCAATTACCCCGCCCTAAAGGGCGAGGCTTGTCGCTGTACTCCCCACATCCCTATTGGATCATGGCACGCTACGTTAGCCTTGATTCCGGGTTATCACCGAGAAACCCGGAGGCCGGTGGGCCGATTGACACCCCTGGCAAAGAGGACTCTGGCGAGTGGCGGCCCCATCTTCTTACCCGTCATTAGCCTATCGCGGCGGTGTCAGATTTCCTGACTAAAAAGAAGGCAGTCGGTGGCTTTTCTGCGTTGGAAACCGTTGACCGCGTGGGTGCCTTAACGCATTGGCAATAGGATGCAATAAGTTATGACTCCATTCAACCAAAAAGCTGACCGTGCTACGCACGGTGCGCTATCCCTCCCCGCCCTAAAGGACGGGGCCTCTCGCGCAAGAAGGGTGAGGGAGAGGCGTTCGGCGTGGAAGGGCGCTCAGGTAATCACCGTCGGTTCGTTGCGTCCGGTGCGTTCCCGGATGCCTGCGAGGTTATTGGCGATGCTGATCAATTCGCCCAGCGCCTGCTGAGTTTCCAAATCATGCTTCGCGGGGTCGGCCTCATAGGCTTCGATATAGACCCGCAGCGTTGCGCCTTCAGTCCCAGTACCGGACAGGCGATAGACAATCCGCGAACCGTCCTTGAACCCGATGCGGAT
>DIZZ01000222.1:0-986 GCA_002428045.1 Verrucomicrobia bacterium UBA6015 | reverse complement strand
GCGTAATCGACCGTGTAGGAACCGAATGACTGACCCGGCAGCGTCTTGGTCGCCTCGCGTAACACATCGACCAGACCGTTGGCGGCGGCGCTATCCACCGCTTCATAGTCATGGCGGGTGTAGTAGTTGCGCCCATAAATCTGCCAGTGTTCGCGCACAATTTCCGCAACCGACTGCCGACGTTCTGCCAGGATATTCATCCAGAACAGCACCGCCCACAGCCCGTCCTTTTCCCGGACATGGTCGGAGCCGGTGCCAAAGCTTTCCTCGCCGCACAGCGTAATCTTGCCCGCATCCAGCAGATTGCCGAAAAACTTCCAGCCGGTCGGCGTTTCGTAGCAGGGCATACCGAGTTTGGCCGCGACCCGATCCGCCGCCTGACTGGTGGGCATGGAACGGGCCACCCCGGCCAGATGCGCGCGGTAGCCGGGAGCCAGTTTGGCGTTGGCCAGGATCACCGCCAAACTGTCGCTGGGCGTGACGAAGAAATGCCGACCCAGCACCATGTTGCGGTCGCCATCGCCATCCGACGCGGCACCAAAGTCTGGCGCGTCCGATCCAAACAAGTAATCCGCCAACTCTTTCGCATACACCAGATTGGGATCGGGATGGCCATGGCCGAAATCCTCCAGCGGGATGCCATTCACCACCGTTCCCTGGGGGGCGCCCAACCGGTTTTCGATGATTTCACGGGCGTAGGGACCCGTGACCGCGTGCATGGCGTCAAAGCGCATCCGGGCGCCGGACTGGAACCAGGCGCGGATCTGGTCGAAATCAAATAACTGCTCCATCAGATCGGCGTAATCGCTCACTGCATCAACGATATCCACCTGCATGTCACCCACCAGGGTCGAGCCGAGTTGGTCCAGATCAATATCCGGGGTATCCAGGATATGGTAGCGGCGAATATGCAGGGTGGCGGCGTAGATCGCCTCGGTCACTTTTTCCGGGGCCGGTCCGCCATTGGGCGTGTTGAACTTGATGCC
>DIZZ01000290.1 GCA_002428045.1 Verrucomicrobia bacterium UBA6015 | reverse complement strand
CTGGTCACCCAGGACTACTACAGCGACGGCAGCGATAAGAGTCCGCGTTATTACCAACTGCTGGCCATCAACAAGACCATCGAGGCGATTGCCCGCGGCCAGAACCGCATCCTGCTGGTCATGGCTACCGGCACCGGCAAGACGCTCACGGCCTTCCAGATTATCTGGCGGCTCTGGAAGTCGAAGGCCAGGAAGCGTATCCTGTTTCTTGCCGACCGCAACATCCTGGTCGATCAAACCATGGTCAACGACTTCCGGCCGTTCGGTTCGGCCATGACCAAGATACAGAAGCGGCAGGCCAATAAGTCCTATGAGATCTACCTTTCGCTTTATCAGGCAGTCACCGGCACCGAGGAAGATCGCAACATCTACAAGCAGTTCAGTCCCGACTTCTTTGATCTCATTATCATCGACGAATGCCACCGGGGCAGCGCGGCGGCCGACTCCGCCTGGCGTGAAATTCTCGAATACTTCACCTCTGCCACGCAGATCGGACTGACCGCCACGCCTAGGGAAACCAAGGCAATCTCCAATATCGACTACTTCGGCGACCCCATCTACACCTACTCCCTCCGTCAAGGGATTGACGACGGCTTCCTGGCACCCTACAAGGTGGTGCGTATCGATATCGATAAGGATTTGACCGGCTGGCGCCCAGACAAGGGCATGCTCGACAAATTAGGCAACGAGATCGAGGATCGCATCTACAACCAGAAGGATTTCGACAAGACACTGGTGCTGGAGCAGCGTACCCTGCTGGTGGCGCGTAAGATCACCGAGTTTCTCAAGCAGACCAACCGCTTCGACAAGGCCATCGTCTTCTGTGATAACATCGACCATGCCGAGCGCATGCGCCAGGCGCTGGTCAATGAGAACGCCGACCTGGTGGCACAGAACAGCAAATACGTCATGCGCATCACCGGCGACAACGAGGAGGGCAAGGCCGAGCTCGACAATTTCATTTTCCCCGAGAGCAAGTACCCGGTCATCGCCACCACCTCCAAGCTGATGACCACTGGCGTCGATGCCCAGACCTGCAAATTGATCGTGCTCGACCAACGCATCCAGTCCATGACCGAGTTCAAGCAGATCATCGGGCGCGGCACCCGGATCAACGAGGATTACGGCAAATACTACTTCACCATCATAGATTTCAAAAAGGCGACCGAGTTGTTTGCCGATCCCGACTTCGATGGCGACCCCGTGCAAATCTACGAGCCCGAGGGCGATGAGTCGCCCGTGCCACCGGATCTCCCCGCCGAGGATGAACGCGCCGATGGCATCACCTATCCGGAGCACGACGAGGGGGATCAGGCGCGGCACGCGGTCGCCGAGTCCGGCCTGGATGATGACGGTTCCGTGGTGCGCCGTTATGTGGTGGCCAATGTCGCGGTCAAGGTGGCTGCCGAGCGGGTCCAGTACTTCGATGCCAATGGCAAGCTGATGACCGAGTCCCTCAAGGATTACACCCGCAAGGCGCTGACCAGGGAGTACGCCAGCCTCGACGATTTCCTGCGCCGCTGGAGCAGTGCCGAAAAGAAGCAGTCCATTATTGACGAACTCGCCGGGCAGGGGGTCTTCTTCGACGCTCTTGCCGACGAGATCGGCCGTCAATCCGGCAAGCAGTTCGATCCTTTCGATCTGGTCTGCCATATCGCCTGGGATATGCCGCCCTTATCCCGCAGGGAACGCGCCGAACAGGTGAGGAAGCGCAACTACTTCACCCGCTACGGGGAACAGGCCCGCCGGGTGCTGGAAGCCCTGCTGGAGAAATATGCCGATGAAGGCGTCACCCATATCGAGGAAACACAAATCCTGACCATCGCCCCGTTCAGCGAATTCGGAACCCCGCTGGAAATCATCCGCGCCTTTGGCGGGCTTGATCAATACCAGCAGGCCGTACGGGCGTTGGAGGAGGTGCTGTATGCAGGGTAATAATATGGACTCACACGAAGACACGAAGACACGAAGGGACAAGGAAGAGTTATCCAAGATCGTTGTGGATTGTGCTTACCGTATGCATATTGAGATCGGGCCGGGGTTGCTTGAATCTGTTTATGAGGCGGTGTTGGCGAAACTGCTGTCGGAACAATGCCTTAAGGTAAGCCGACAGCAGGCCATTCCGATTGAGGTCATGGGGCTTTCCATCAACGAGGGATTCCGGGCTGATCTGATCATCGAGGATATTCTGCTGATTGAGTTGAAATCAGTTGAAAACCTCGCCCCTGTGCATTCCAAGCAGGTCTTGACCTACCTTCGTCTTCTCAATCTGCCACTCGGTCTGCTTATCAATTTCGGTGCAGCCACTTTCAAAGAAGGCTGCAAGCGTATCGTCAACGGCAAACAAGACTTCGTGCCTTCGTGTGAGCTCTCGCCTTTGTTCAGTGCCTTCGTGTGAACCAAATATAGGAAATACTCATGGCCATTAGCAATCTTATCAAAGCCATCCAGGACATCATGCGCAAGGATGTCGGCGTCGATGGCGACGCCCAGCGCATCAGCCAGATGGTCTGGCTGCTTTTCCTGAAGATCTTCGACGACAAGGAACAGGAGTGGCAGCTCACGATCGCCCATTACAAATCGCCGCTTCCCAGCCGTTTCCGTTGGTGCAACTGGGCCAGGAACCCCGAGGGGATGACCGGTGAGGAGCTGATCGACTTCGTCAACAATGACCTGTTCACCGCCTTGAAGAAACTGGCCACCGCCGCTGGCATCTCGCCGCATGGCAGGGTGGTCGGCTCGGTGTTCGAGGATGCCTATAACTACATGAAATCCGGCACCCTGCTGCGCCAGGTGATCAACACCATCGAGGCGGACGTTGACTTCAACGCCTCCAGCGACCGTCACTTGTTCAACGACATCTACGAAAAGATCCTGGCCGACCTGCAATCGGCCGGAAACGCGGGCGAATACTATACTCCCCGCGCGGTTACCCAGTTCATGGTTGATACCCTCAACCCGCAACTCGGGGAACAGATCCTCGATCCCGCCTGCGGCACTGGCGGCTTTCTCACCTGCGCCATCGAACATTTGGGCAAACAGGTCAGAAACAATGACGACCGCCAGCGACTCCAGGAGAGCATCCACGGCGTGGAGAAGAAACCGCTGCCGCATATGCTGGCCCTGACCAATATGATGCTGCACGGCATCGACGTGCCAACCAACATCCGCCACGACAACACCCTGAGCCGCCCGCTCAAGGACTATGGCCCCCGTGACCGGGTCGATATCATCATCACCAACCCGCCTTTCGGCGGCATGGAAGAAGACGGCATCGAGAACAATTTCCCGCGCAAATACCAGACCCGCGAGACCGCCGACCTCTTCATGGCGCTGATCATGCACCTGCTCAGGCTCGACACCGGGCGCGCCGCCGTGGTCCTGCCGGATGGTTTCCTGTTTGGCGAAGGCACCAAGACCACTCTAAAACGCGAACTGCTGGAGGAGTTCAACCTCCACACCATCGTGCGCCTGCCCAAAGGGCGTATTTGCTCCCTACACCAGCATCTCCACCAACATCCTGTTTTTCGAGAAAGGCGGCCCGACCAAGGAGGTCTGGTTCTTCGAGCACCCGTACCCGGAGGGCTACAAATCCTACTCCCGCTCCAAGCCCCTGACCATCGAGGAGTTCGACATCGAGAAACGCTGGTGGGGCGGTGCCACCCGCAAGGGCCGCAAGGCGACCGAGCAGGCCTGGAAGATCCCGGCCAGCGACCTGGCCGCACGCAACTACAACCTCGACTGCAAGAACCCGCACGAGGTGACGGTCAACCACCGCGATCCGGAAGAGCTGATGGCCGAGTACCGGCAAATTGTTCGCCAGTTCGAAGCGGCTCAGCAAGCCCTCAAGGCCGAACTGCTGGCAAGCCCGGGAGGCAAGGCATGAGCGAGGAACGGTTGATAACGGCGGAGTATCGCGACTGGCTGAAGACGATTAAGCAGCGGGTGCGGCAGGCGCAGCTCAAGGCGGCGGTGCAGGTGAACACGGCGCTGTTGACGTTCTATTGGGAGCTGGGTGCGGATATTGTGGAACGGCAGAAGACGGCCAAATGGGGCAGCGGTTTCCTGAAGCAGTTGAGCGCGGATCTGATGGCTGAATTCCCTGATATGACGGGGTTTTCGCGGCGGAACCTTGAGCAGATTCGCCGCTGGTATATGTTTTATGCCGAAGGGGTTGTAAATTCTGCAACAGGCTGCTGCACAATTGCGAAGCAGCCTGCTACGCAATTAGCCGACAGTTCTATGCAGTCTCACCTCGTGGCCAAATTGGTTCTGATCCCGTGGTGGCACAATGTGATCATCATCACCAAGTGCAAGAATGTGACCGAAGCACTCTATTACGTCAACCGGACGATCGAGCGCAACTGGAGCCGCAATGTACTGACGCATCAGATTGAGAGCGGCTTGTATGAGCGCGAGGGAAAGGCGATCACCAATTTTGCCGCGACGCTACCGGCCCCGCAGTCCGACTTGGCACAGCAACTGATCAAGGATCCCTACAGCTTTGATTTTTTGACCCTGACGAAAGAATACAACGAGCGGGAGCTGGAAAAGGCGCTGACCGCCCATATCACCAAATTTCTTTTAGAGCTGGGTGCCGGTTTCGCCTATGTGGGCCGGCAAAAACCGTTGCAGGTGGGGAATCGCGAATTTTTCCTGGACCTGCTCTTCTATCACATCAGGCTGCACTGCTATGTTGTCATAGAACTGAAAACCGGCGAGTTTGAGCCGGAGTATGCCGGGAAGCTCAATTTTTATCTGAAAGCGGTGGATGAGCAATTGCGCGGGGACCGGGACGAGCCGACCATCGGCATTCTGCTGTGCAAATCCCGGGATCGCGTCGTGGTGGAGTATGCCCTCAGCGATATTCATAAGCCCATGGGCGTTTCGGAATACCAACTCACCCGCGCGCTTCCGGATAACCTGAAGCCAAGCCTGCCATCGATCGAGGCGCTCGAAGCGGAATTCGGTAACCCGGAGGGCGGCGATGAATAACGAAGGCGTCTCACACGAAGACACGAAGTCACGAAGGGGTTTGAGATGAGCAAGAAGAAAGCAACCAAGGAGGTTTCTATCGTCCGTTCATCGGCCGCCGAGTACCTGACCTTCGTCGCCGCCAGCGGCAGTGGAGGGGTCGAGGCGGTCTATGCCGATGAAAATGTCTGGCTGACGCAGAAGATGATGGGCACGCTATATAATGTTGAGACTCATACGATCAACTATCACCTGAAGAAAATCTTCAGCGACAGTGAGTTGCAGGAGAATTCAGTTATTCGAAATTTTCGAATAACTGCCGCCGACGGCAAAACCTATAATACCAACCACTACCACTTCGTGTCTTCGCGCCTTCGCGTGCACCAAAGCCTGGAGGGCGGCGATGAATAGCGGGATGATCTCACACGGAAACATGCGGAAGACATGGGCTTTGAAATTCATCCTAAACAAGTCGAATAGAATGCGCTTTTCCCCTTTTCTGCTGGTCATTAAAAGCATACCGCACTATGCTCGTTTTTTGTCTGGAATGACCTGTTCAGTCATGAATAAGTTAAGAGAGACCCCGCAAACACGGACGCCCAGCGGCGCACGGCGTGACATCATCCTGTCCGGCTACCAGATTGCTACAAGTGGAGGACCAGCGAGATGAGTGCCACCCATATGACAATCGAAGATCTTGCTGCATTGATTGCATCTGGAGAGGGACAGCTTCTCGAATTCAAACGCACCGGCACCGCGCACCTCGGTCGGGAGATCTGCGCGTTTGCCAATTCCTTGGGGGGACGCATCCTGCTCGGTGTTTCTGATAACGGCGAGATCGTGCGAACAGAAATATCCAATCAACTGCGCTCGGAAATCCAGTCCATTGCCCGGAATCTGGAGCCACCGCTCATGGTCAACCTTGAAGAAGTCGATGGCGTGCTCGTGATCGATATTCCGGCCAGCCGCTTCAAGCCGCACAGCGCATCCGGCAAATTCTATCTCCGCGAGGGAGCCACCTGCCAGCAGATGAACCGGGACGAAATCCGCGAGTTCTTCTACCAGGAGGGGCTCGTCTACTTCGATGAAAAGACCAATGAGCGCTTTGCATGGCCCGATGACCTTGATCAGACCGCCTATGAAACTCTGCTTAAGGTTTGCCGCATCACGCCCACGCTCGATGCCAAACGCCTGCTCAACAACCTGGGCTTATTAAAGGGCGAGCAGATGACCTATGCCGGCTCGCTGCTCCTCGGTGCGAATGGTTCACGGCTGGTACCCGGTTCCAGCATCAACTGCTGTCTGTTCCAAGGCACAACCACCACCCGGATCCTCGACCAGAAAATCTATTCCGGGGATTTCCTCGGCAACTATCACGCTGCGGTCAATTACCTGCTGGCCCATCTCAACACAGCCTATGAGATCGGGTTTGAACGTACCGAGCAACTCGAGCTGCCCGAAGCCGCCTTGCGCGAGGCCCTGCTCAACGCCATGGGGCACCGCGATTACCGCAAACCCGGCGACCTTCAGGTACACATGTTTCAAGATCGCCTGGAGATCGTCAACCCCGGCGGACTCGTTGGCGGACTGACGGTCGATACCCTCGGCACCCGCAGCATCCCCCGCAACCCCTTGCTTTTCGGGATGATGCAACGCATGGACCTCGTCGAAAAAGTAGGGTCCGGCTTTAAACGCATTCGCGAATATTGCGACAAACAAAACTGCCCGCACCCGGAAATACAGGCCGACAAGGATTGGTTCCGCATGATCTTCCGGCGGAAGAATGCGGTTTCGGCAGGTGCAAGCCAGTCGGTTAATGGATTGGATAAGGCCCATGATGAAGCCCATGACCAGGCCCATGACGAGGCCCCAGTCGGTGAGCAAGTCACAAGGCAAGTTGAGACGAAGGCCCCAGTCGATACGGCATCGCGGCTAGATTCACGGCTAGAGACGGAGGCCCATGACGAGGCCCATGACGAGGCCCATGATCTTGCCGATACGGATAAACGAATCCTTGAAGCATGTGTAGATGCATCTAAAAGTACCCCTGAATTGCTTGAAATCCTCGGATATCGCACAAGAACAGGTAACTTTAAAAAGGCAATGAACCGACTTTGCGAAGAGTTGAAGCTGCTCGAGCCCACGCTTCCGGATGCGGCCCGCAGTAAAAACCAGAAATACCGGCTGACCCCGAAAGGGACCGCTCTTTTAGAAAAGGTGAAACATGGATAAGAAACAAGCCCGAGAAATGATCCAGGACATTTTCTCCAGCGCCTTCGACCGGGAACGCTATCTCCCAAGCACGGGTGAGCGGGCATTTGTGCAAGTCAAATCGAAAACCACTTCGGCGGAGCTTGTCGAATATGTTGAGAGTCTTAACGAACTCGATTCTTTCAACCGGATGTTCTTTGTCTATCATTCTGGAGAAGCAGAGACCGACGATGAGCGGGTGATCGTCATCGGCCCTGAAAAGCTCTCGGAGATGGCTGTAGATGCGGGCCTGGTTACATGGCTCATCCGCAAAGTCTCGTGATTTTCAAAAAGGGGGTATGGGACTCGCCTCCCCGCTAATCGAGAAGCCCCAAATCCGCGTGTTTCTCAATCAGCGATTGCTGATGATTTGCCGTTGGCAGAGAAAGTGAAATAAAATTGTCACTTAAAGCTTGCAATCGGTTATATGTCAAGTTATCTTTACATCCGCGATTTACTGAAGGGCGGGGGTAAAAATGCAATGGAATGGTGAACGGCTGAAGAAAATCTGCGAGGAACGCGGATTTACGAGGATTCAATTGGCAGAACGGCTGGAAACCAGCCGACAAACCGTGCATAGCTGGCTGGCAGGACAGGTTCCGAAAGGACATCACCTGCTGAAGTTGTGCCGTGTTCTGGACATCGAACCGATCGGTCTGTTCGATGCGCCTCCGGTTGCTGTCTCTGTACCGGTTCACCGCGCGAAGGCGAATGTCAAGGTGACGGATAAACGCCAGCAACTTGCGCATGAGCTGGCTGTTACCTTTGCACCCTTGTTCGAGGGGGCGCAACGGGCGGACGTCCTGCTGGTGATTCGCACTGACGGTTATGGTGCCGACAGTGCTCAGCAAACCGCCAGCAAACTGCGCTCTTTGGCTGAGGTGCCCGACGAGAAGCCCTGTACCTACGATTATGCATTCCGGCTGCTGGCTAAGCTGGGCTGCTTCGTGGTGTTTGTTCCGTTTCCGCCGGATGTCAAAAGCTATGCGTTTTATTCAGCAATTCATGGGAATCGCGTCGTTTTTGTCAATCAGCGGGCCAACGTGCTGGATCTTGTTTTCTGCTTGCTGCATGAGGCGGTGCATTCCGCGTTCGATGAGCAGCAGGAGGTCAGCAAAGAGCTTGAGGATTATTGCGATGCCGTGGCTAGTGCGGTGCAATTCCCGCAGCCATATGTGTCGTTTGTGAGAGGCTTGCTGAAAGGGCTCTCGCAATCCCAGAAGTTGCAGATTATCAAAGGGCTCGCGACAGAAAACGGACACGCGCTGTTCGGCCTGGCAAAAGCGCTTGTCCCCGATGACAAAGCCATGCATCAGGCCGCCGCCCGCATGGATAACGTGCTTCGGAAGCATTATCCGACAATAGACGCCCTTCTTTTCGCAAAGGGTGACAGCGCGGATTATATTTCCCGGTACCGGCAGTTGAGTCCGTTGTTCTGTCAGCTTATCGAGGCGCAGTCCGACAATCTTTCGGCCCGCCGTCTCGGGGAACTGATGGGGCTGGAGAGCGAGCTGGACGCCGCGCAGATCAAGGAACTGACAACAAGGGAGCGGGAGGCCTGGATTTTCTGAAACAGGAATTTGGCGTATTGAATGTCGCACCGCTAGAAATCATCAACGACTGGTTGACGCGTGACCTGATCGAATGGGATGATGAGAAGCAAGGGGTGCTTGAAGACTGGAGACGTTGCGAAGAGCATTCTCAACCCAAAAAGCAAATAGCGGTATTTGAAAGTAAAACAGGAAGAACTTACCCAGCTTATTAAGGCACCCAGATGTTCATTTAAGCCGATAGGGTGCAGGGGTCTGGCGCAGGGGACGATAACCGAGAAATGAATATTGGCAGGTCTTAGTAAAGGATCAAAGCAGAGCCACCGGCAAACAAACCGAACTCCTCAACGCCGTGATAGGAGCCATATGATTTACTTCCCCCCATTCTTGTGCCTTCGTGTCTTCGTGCCTTCGTGTGAGAAATGAACTATGTCTGAGCTGATTCAAAAGCATGGCGGCTACCGCAAGCTGAAAAGTTTCCAGGTGGCGCAACTGTGTTATGACATCACCGTGCGCTCCTGCGACCGCTATGTGGATCGCTTCAGCCGCACGAAGGATCAGATGGTGCAGGCGGCTCGCTCTGGCGTGCAGAACATCGCCGAAGGCTCGCAGGCCTCCGCCACCTCGAAGAAGACCGAGCTCAAGCTGACCCAAGTCGCCCGCGCCAGCCTCGAGGAACTCAAGCTCGACTACGAGGATTTCCTGCGCCAGCGCGGCCTGGCAACCTGGGAGCGCAGCAACCCGCTCCGGCCAGCAACTCATCGACCAGCGCTGCCAAACCGCCGACGAAGTGGCCGCCTGGGTTGTGGCGGTCGCCAGGCAAGGTGGACCCAGTGGACAGAGTGGACCTTGTCGACTGAAACCGGTATTGCCCACAGCGTCCACCAAGTCCACCCCGTCCACCCTGTCCACCAAAATCTACCCGGAAATTTCCGCCAATGCCGCCCTTGTGCTACTGGCGGTCGCCTGCGCACTCCTCGACCGCCAGGTCGAGCGCCTGGCTCAAGATTTTGAAACCGAGGGCGGCTTTACCGAACGCCTGTATAAGGCGAGAACCGCCAATCGGAGAACCCGCGAATGAAAAATCGCACGGTGACGGGGTGGCCCATCAAAGCTCAGGGGGCAAGATTCCTGAAATCAAGAAAAACAAGGCGGTTGAGCGTTTTGGCTCAAGATTTGATCTGATCAAGCAAACCGAACTCAACGCCGTGATAGGATTCCCTATGATTTACTTTCACCCCTTCTTGCGCCTTCGTGTCTTCGTGACTTCGTGTGAGAAATGAACGAAAAGGGGTATGGGACTCGCCTCCCGATCATCAAGAGATGAATGCCGGCAGGCCTTGGCATGTGTTGCCAAGGGGCAGGCCTTTGATCGCATTCCAAATGGTTTATGAATGATAAAGACAACGAACGCAGGCTGACGACATGTGATGAAAGGGACGATATGCTGACTGTTAATGATTTGCGATGTGAATATCTGGCCAACCCGCTGGGGGTGGATACGCCTGAACCACGCTTCAGTTGGAAACTGGTGGATTCCTGCCGCACGCACGGACAGCGGCAGACGGCCTGGCAGGTCGTGGTGGACGGCGTGGGACGTGGCGGACGGGAAACGCTCTGGGATTCGGGCAAGGTGGCAACCGACACCTCCGTCAACGTCGTCTATGCCGGGCAGCCGTTGCGCTCTAGCCTGGATTGCCGCTGGCTCGACTACCTGGATCGGGCGGTGCTGGAGGTGCAGGCTGGCGCGTACATATTCGTGGTGACTACTACATGCAATACTGCTGGACATTCCCTGTAAAATTGTCAATTAATAGATAGATTAAACCCATTAAGGAGGGATCATGACACACAAGGAACGCGTACTCGCCGCATTGCACAATCAACCCGTTGATCAACTGCCCTGCCAGGATGGGATGTGGCCCGAAACCCGGACTCGCTACGAAAAGGAAGGCGTCCTGCTGCTGGGCGAGGACGACTGCCGCCATTTCGACATGAGCTGGCGGGCGGGGGGATGGCTCAATTCGACCGCCGATCTGGACTTCAAGGAGCAGATCCTGGAAGAGACCGAGGAGACCGTGCTCAAGCTGACCGGCAACGGGGCCAAGTTGCGCTGGTGGAAAAAGAAGCAGGGAACCCCCGAGCATGTGGACTTCACCGTTCAGGAACGTCCGGCGTGGGAGGCAACCATCAAGCCACACCTGCTCAAGCTTGACCGGCGCCGCATCCCTTTCCAGAACTACCGCTCCAACAAGGCCCTGGCGCAGGTCGAAGGCAGGGCCTTCTGCTGGTCGGGCGTGGCCCCCTTCGAGCAGATGCATCCCGTCTGCGGACACGAATACATGCTCATGGGAATGGCCCTGGATCCCGATTGGGTCAAGGACATGGTCAACACCTATGCCGATTTCACGATCATGCACATGGAGACCTTGTTCGCAGAGGAAGGCCTGCCGGATTTCATCTTCTTCTACGAGGATATGGGGTTCAAGGACAAGCCCTTCATGTCACCCGCCATGTATCAGGACATCGTCCAGCCGGGACATGCCAAACTCTTTGATTATGCACACAGCAAGGGCTGCAAGGTCATGGTGCATTCCTGCGGGTTTGTCGAGCCGCTGGTACCGGGCCTGGTGCAGGCCGGCATGGATTGCCTCCAGGCGATGGAGGTCAAGGCGGGAATGCACATGCCCCGGATTGCGGAAACCTTCGGTGGCAAGATCGCCTTCTGCGGCAATATCGACATCCGCAAGCTGGAAGCCAACGACAGGGAGTCCATCAAGGACGAACTGCGTTCAAAGATCCTGCCCGTGCTCAAATCCGGCTCCGGGTACCTTCTGCATACCGACCATTCCATCCCCCCCGGCGTCAACCACGACACCCTCAAGTGGTTCTTTGATTACGGACGCACGGTGACGTCGTAGAACCCCCTCTGCCTATCGAATGGGAGGTGTAACATGAAATGCTCACCCTTTATCCGGGATTTCGCAGCGGCGGTGCTGCTGGTATGCGGCGGTATGCAAGGGGTTGCCGGGGGGGTGCAGGCCGGGGATGATATGGCCACGGTAACCGCCTTGCTGGGCGAAGCCAAAGGGTATATGCGAGCGGGGACGGCGGAGTGGTATTTCTATGAGCGGGGTCAGGTTCGCATGCGCGACGGAAGGGTTGAAACCGCCGACCTGGTCAGCAAGGAGCAGGTACAAGCCATGAAGGCGGAACGTGAGCAACAGCACCTGCGCCGTGAACGTGCGCGCCTGCTGAGCGAGCAACAGGAGCGCCTGCGTGCAGAAGATGCTTTTCGTCGGACTGATAATGAGGGGGCATTGTCGTCCGAGGCGAAGTGGAAATCCGAACAGGCACAGAGGCGAAGGCAGGAGATAGATATGGCGTTGCGTGTTCGAGAAGCCGAGGCGCGGACGCGGCGGGCGGAGCAGATGGCGCAGGAGGCATGGAGCTCCCGATGCTCCCGAACCTATACCTTCTATCCATCGTTCACAACGGGTTACCATCCTGCGCACAGGAGGACGGTGCACCGATCAAGCCACTATTCCGGGGGTACCGGGGTTTCAGTGTCATACGGCCAACCCCCTTGCCATGGACCGTTCCGTAACAATAGCGCAACTATCAGGTTCGACAATGGCAGGGTACATGGCTCTATTTCCACGCCTTTCGGGGAGATGAGGTGATGCAGATATGATGCCGCTGGATGGCGGCGTGATGAAGCCGAATATTGTGATTGTATTGGCCGACCAGTGGCGGGCGCAGGCGTTCGGTTATGCTGGCTACCCGAATGTCAAGACCCCCAACATTGATGCAATGGCCTCGCGCAGGGCAGACCTCCCGTGAAGTGACCATCGCGCTGGAATAGCGACGCACCATGAATACTACAGAACGTCAATGTCTATTCATTTACACCCTCAGAATATGATCTTCAAGCCATTGCCGTCCCCACCACAGCAGGGATTCCGTGTTGTTTTATACGGCATGGCGACTAAAGATCGGGCCTTCATCGTCGAGTTAACCTGGCGGCACCCTCCTTCGCCATGTCGCTTAAATGATTCTCAAGTTCGGCGATGGCGTCCTCGGCTTTGCGGGAGTGAAGCAGCGGGAAGCGGCCGTTCGCTGTCAGGAACTCGCCATCGCGCCGGAGCATGATCTTGCCTTGCTTGACCTCCAGTAGATCGATGCCCTTGCGGGCGGCCACAAGGCGTAGCCGGGCAATGGCGAAGAGCAGGGTGACGGGCCTCGGGACGGGCGAGCCAAAACGGTCCGTGACCTCCGCCTGCAGATCGTTGATCAAGCACTCGTCCGTGGCCTCCGCCAGTCGTCGGTAAATCGCGACCCTCAGGCGCTCATCACCGATATAGCCGTGCGGCAGGCAGGCGGCGGCCGTTTCGCCGTCATCCTCGGTGGTGGCGCGGATGAAATCCAGCCTCAATTCTATCGTCAGCAAGGGTTCGACAACCTCCCCCTTGAGACGGGCCACGGCCCGCTGGAGCAGCTTGCAGTAGAGGCCGAAACCGACCGCCGAGATATGTCCGCTCTGGGCCGATCCGAGGATATTGCCAGCCCCTCGGATTTCCATATCGCGCACGGCCAGGTTGAAGCCAGCCCCCAGTCCGGCATTGCGCCGCAGAGCCTGGATGCGCTCGCGGGCGTCGCGGTCGACCATCCCGTGGGCGGGCAGCAGCAGCAGGGCGTAGGCCTTGCGGTCGGCACGGCCCACGCGACCACGCAACTGGTAAAGGTCGGCAATCCCGAAGCGGTCGGCGCGGTCGATCAGGATCGTGTTGGCGCGGGGGATGTCCAGTCCGCTCTCGATAATCGTTGTGCAGAGCAGCACATCGGCCTGTCCCGTCGCGAAGCGTTGCATGACGCCGGAGAGCTCGGACGATTTCATTTGCCCGTGGGCCACCTCGATCCGGGCTTCGGGAACGAGGGACGCGATCCGTTCCTGCAGGCGGCGGATGGAGAGCACCCGGTTGTGCAGGAAGTACACCTGACCGCCGCGCGCCAGCTCACGGCGGATGGCATCGCGGATCACTTCATCGCTGCTGTTGACCATGATCGTCTCGATCGGCACCCGCTCACGCGGCGGGGTGCGGATCAGGCTCATGTCGCGCGCACCGGTCATGCTCATGTAGAGCGTGCGCGGGATCGGGGTCGCGCTCAGCGTCAGTACATCCACCTGCTGCCGGACCTTCTTGAGCCGCTCCTTGTGGGCCACGCCGAAACGCTGCTCCTCGTCGATGATCACCAGCCCCAGGCAGGCGAAGCTGACGCCCGGCTGCACGAGGGCATGCGTACCGATGATCATATCCACCTCGCCAGCGGCCAGCGACTGCAGGATCTCGCGCCGCCGCGCGGGTGTCTGGAAGCGGCTGATCACGGCGATGCGGACATTGAAGCCCGCCATGCGTTCGGAAAACGTCTGGTAATGCTGCTGGGCCAGAACAGTGGTCGGTACCAGCACGGCGACCTGATGGTGGTCCTGAACGGCCTTGAAGGCGGCCCGCATGGCCAC
>DIZZ01000286.1 GCA_002428045.1 Verrucomicrobia bacterium UBA6015 | reverse complement strand
ATCTGCTTCTCCACCGTCGGCGACGCCAGAATCAGCCCGCGTTTGCCAAATAGATTGATCAAGCCCGGCAATTCACGCAACGCACCGGCACCTTGAATATACTTCCCGGGAAATAGGGCGACTTTCATCATCATTCAGCTCCTGTATTTTTTGATGGTTCTGGTTATTTCTTTGTCTGGAATTCGTCAAAGAACGCAAAGTCTGGAGTGTAGGTTTGTATGGGCTTCAAGCCAATTTCAAGTTTCTCCAGCATTCCTATCAAGGCCATGCCATCAACAAGTTCAATCGGGGGAGCCCCATCGCGAGAGGCTTCGCGTTGCGCGTCGGCGGTAAACGTTCCCGTAGTGATAATGATGCCCTTGTCAGCACGCCCTTGCATAGCACCCCTGAAATCGCGAACGTGCCCTGATGAAACGGACTTACTGTAGCGTTTGCATTGAAACAAAACCTTGAAGCTGACGAATGGATTGATTTGCAGGGTTCCATAGCCATCAATTCCTTCATCACCCGACCTGCCGGTGACTATCACCTGAATAAAATCCGATTCCCTGAGAATCCGTTGGCAGAGCCGTTCAAAGCCTTCTGGAGGCAATGTGCGAATCAAATCAAGAATCACATCCCGGTAGTCGTTGGATGGCACGCCAGATGATTCTGCCACAATCTCATCACTATCTTCAATCTCTTGCTTGCGCTTTCTTTCAGCCGCAAAAACCTTCGCCAATTTTGAGAACAACTGACGGGATTCGTCCAGAGACAACTTGGTTTCCCATCCCTTGGGTGTCAAACTCCACACCCCGCGCTTTGATGAGTCAAGTAATCCATCCCGGCTCAAATAGAATCGAGCCCACGCCACCTGATTGGGAAATCGTGGACTGCCAGAACTCATGATCTCGTTCTGAGCATCATCCGAAATGTTCAGTTCACGGGCCACTTGATCGACGGCCTCCTTGCCGGAGGCTGAACCGCCCAGCGTGCGCAGCGCATCAAGCAGCGGCACGAAATATCGAACAAACTGTGCCCCTTCGGCTTTTCCCGGCTTTCTCATACATCGCCTTTCGCGCAGGTTCATCCGCGATCATCGTGGCCTCGTTGTGCCGGATAAATGCCTAGCATTGATTGTCGTGAGATGCAAATACTATTTTGTCACATGCGCCCGCTATCGTCATCCGGTTTCCTCCCGTAGTATGACTGCGTGATCAAAAAGCGGCAGCCCTGAAAATCCCCATCCGGTATCTCTTTGTCTTCGACAAGTCCATTCCCTGGAACCCTCCCCACCAAAAACAGGAGTGAGGCTAGACAATAAAGATTGACAGCATCAAAGCATAATGGTACGTCTTGATGGTATGGCCACTATGACATACCGGACAACGTTTGCATTGGACAACAAGACCATCGACCGCCTCAAGCACTTGGCTGGCGCATGGCATATCTCACAAGCAGAGGTCGTGCGTCGCGCCATTGCGCTGGCCAATGAGAAGGCGACCACGGAAACCGATACGACAGCCCTGCTGCGCTCGATCCACAAATCAGGCAATCTGATCGCGCGTGAACAGGCAGAGGAGTATTTGGCCGAGATACACGAGAATCGCAATTCCTGGCGGGGTGAAAAGTGATCTGCCTTGACACCAACTACCTGATCATGGGGCTGGTTTCCGGTAGCCGCGAGGCGGATATGCTCATGAGCTGGGCAGAGCAGGGTGAGACCTTCTGTGTTTCCTCGATTGTCTGGTACGAATTCCTTTGCGGCCCCATCACGGGAGAGCAAGAGGCCGCCATGAAGCTGCTGCTGTCGGAAATCGTTCCATTCGACGACTCACTGGGCAAGAAGGCGGCCCGCTTGTTCAATCAGGTCGGGCGAAGCCGCCAGCTGCGTATCGACGCGATGATTGCAGCCACGGCAATTTCCAGGAACATTCCATTGGCGACAAACAACACCTCAGATTTCACACGTTTCATCCCTTTCGGATTGTATCTGAGCGCGACTGTCGACAGCGTCTGCTGAGCAAGAGTGTGCACCCATCCGGAGCAGGATGCTCCGGGTACGTTCAATTTCTCCCGAATCCTTGGCTAATGATTCACACCCTGCCCTTGTCCGGGCGGTAGATTACAATTGCATGACAGATTGAATTCTGGTACATCTCCGTATATGTTCTCATTTACCTATAGCAACACTTTTACCTATAGCAACACTAGCTGCCGTCTATTTCGGCAAAGCGGTTTTGGTTGGCTGAAACTTTTATTGACGACAGGGGTGATGATGGCAGGAGTAGCATTGGCTTCGAACCGTGATGATGCACCCAGTCCTATGGTCAAGGAAGGCTTTATCGACGTCACTGGCGGCCGCGTCTGGTACCGCATCGCCGGGGCAGATAAACCCGGCATCCCGCTGCTGGTCCTGCATGGCGGTCCCGGCGCCACGCATGACTACCTGACATCGCTGGAAGCGCTAGCCGACGAGCGTCCGGTGATCTTCTACGACCAGCTCGGCGGCGGGAATTCGGACCGCCCCGCCGATCCCGGCCTATGGACCGTATCGCGTTTCGTCGAGGAACTTGAACAGGTGCGCACCGCCCTGCAACTCAAGCAACTGCACATCCTTGGCCAGTCCTGGGGAACCATGCTGGGCGTGGAGTATATGCTGCGTAAAAAGCCTACAGGGGTCCACCGCCTGATCCTTTCCGCCCCATACCTGAGTACAGCCCGCTGGGTGGCCGACCAGCGGCAGGCGATCAAACAGCTTCCAGCAGCAGTTCAGGAAACCATTCTCGCCCATGAGGCGTCGGGCGATTTTGCCTCGCCGGCCTACCAGGAGACGATGCTGGCGTTCTATCGCAAGCACCTCTGCCGACTCGACCCCTGGCCCGACAACCTGAACCGCACCATGGAGAAAATGGGCATTGAGGTCTATATGCAGATGTGGGGACCGAGCGAATTCACGATGACCGGGTCCTTGGCCAAGGCGGATCTCTGCGGGCAGCTCAACCAGATCACCATCCCGGTCCTGTTCACCTGTGGCGAGTTCGACGAAGCCACCCCGGCCACCACTCGGTTCTACCAGGAACTGATCCCCGGTGCCAAAATATATGTATTCAAGGACGCCTCGCATTCGCATCATCTGGAAAAGCCCGATGAATTCAACGCGGTTGTCCGCGCCTTTATGCGCGAAAAATAAATCAGGCATGGAACCACACGTAGAAACAAAAACGAGGCTATGCGATGCTGGAACTGCGCAATCTAACCAAGACATACGGTAACACAACGGCCGTTTTCGAAACGAACCTGACGATTGAAAAGGGCGAGTTCTTCTGCCTGCTGGGATCCAGCGGATGCGGAAAAACGACCATCCTGCGCATGATTGCCGGGTTTGAACGCCGGACGGGCGGCCAGATCCTGCTCGACGGACGCGACATCAGCGAGGATCCACCTTACCGGCGCGACATCAATACCGTCTTCCAGGACTATGCGCTTTTCCCGAACATGACCGTGTCGGGAAACGTCGCCTACGGGTTGCGCATCAAGAAGCTGGACAGCAGCGAGATCAAACGGCGCGTGGCGGAAGCGCTGGAGCAGGTGGGACTGACCGGCTACGACACACGCATGCCGGACCAGTTGTCGGGCGGGCAGCAGCAGCGCGTGGCCCTGGCCCGGGCCCTTGTCAACCAGCCTCGCGTCCTCCTGCTGGACGAGCCGATGAGTGCTCTGGACAAGAAGATTGCCGAACAGACCCGCTTGGAATTGATGGAACTGCAGCGCCGGGTAGGCATCACCTTTATCTATGTCACCCACAACCAGACCGAGGCACTGACGCTGGCCGACCGGGTGGCGGTGATGCATCGCGGCGTGGTCGAGCAGTGCGCCAAACCGTCCGAAATCTACGAGACACCCAAGACGCGGTTCGTGGCCGACTTCATCGGTTCCATGAACTTTTTCGATGCCGTCGTGACCCGGTGCGAAGACCGGGAGACCGAGCTTCTGCTGGAGACGCGCTGGCCGATCGTGGTCGAGCAGCAGCTCCGCCTTACCCCCGGTCAGCGCGTTCTTTTCTGCCTGCGGCCGGAACAGCTCAAGTTAAGCCTTATCCCCGCGAAACCCCACGAGAACGGATTGAGCGGCATTCTGCGGCAGAAAGTCTATGAGGGGGATCTGACACGGTACCGGGTGGAACTGCCCGGCGGCAAAACCATCGCCATCAGCCTTCACAACTATCTGGCGCGGAACATCCGCGACTTCTTCGAGCTGAATGAGGAATTCATGCTCCATTTCAACCGCACCCAGGGCGTCATCATTCCACAGTAATCCATGAGAATACGCGACTTCCATATCCTGATCGCCCCCCCGTTGTTCTGGCTGCTGTTGTTTTTCGCCATTCCGCTGGGGCTGATCCTGCTGTACAGCACAAGTCCGCAGGATATCCATGGCGGCGTATTGCCCGGGTTCACGCTGGAGCATTACCGGCGCCTTCTGGATCCGGTATATGTCGCGGTCTATACCAAATCCTGCATTTACGCCGTGACCACCACCGCGATCACCCTGGCCATCGCCTACCCCATGGCCTACTTCATGGCGTTTGCGCGGAACTCGGTAAAAATGGCCGTACTGGCAATGGTGATGCTGCCCTTCTGGACGAATTTCCT
>DIZZ01000109.1 GCA_002428045.1 Verrucomicrobia bacterium UBA6015 | reverse complement strand
GCGGTCTATGAGCCGGTCGAGGGACGCTGGAGCGTCAAGCAATCCCGCGACGGTTTCATCACCCGCCTGTTCGGCTGGATCGAGGCGCTGCCCCCCTGGCCGTCAAGGCGGTAGGAGGCCAACCCGGAGTTACCGCCAAAATGAATCAGACCTGAGAGTTTGTCCATTACGCTACTCCGAACTCGACAGGACGGTGGTGAAAAGACAGAATGACAGTCAAGGGATTAAAACTATGAAAAAATGTCCATTCTGTGCTGAAGATATTCAGGATGAAGCGATAAAGTGCAAGCACTGCGGGGAATTCTTGAATGAATCCGGCCTGCCTCCCCGTGGAAAACAAGCGATGCCATGGTATTTCAGAACCTCGTTTATTGTCATTGCTATTTGCTCTGTGGGTCCTTTGGCGTTGCCTTTGGTCTGGTGGAGGCCGCAAACAACCCGACTCTGGAAGATCGTCCTGACCCTCGTTGTCCTTGTGATGAGCTGGTTCTTTTTCCAGGCAACCCTGCGATTCATGGACTATATGAGAGATTATATGAGACAGTTCGAGGCGCTGATGAATGGGTTTTGATGGCGGTCGGCTTGCCTATACCTTCAATTTATATTCGTTGTGTGCTCCCCATTCGTTGTGAAAAATTCAATGGGCGGGGCAGACAGGAATGTCTACCCTACCTTGCTTCTCTCTCCCAGAAAGTTACCAAAACGTTTTTGCCCACCGCTGTCGGCGGCAGGCTGATTACGCTAGATCCGGAATTAATCTTGCCATGGCCCCGCTTGTGGGTGCTATCATGGGAAATATGGGTACGGAGGCGGGTTTGAACTTATACGGTAAACGGGCGTTGGTGACGGGCGGTGCGGTGCGCATCGGTCGCTGTATTTGCGAGGCGCTGGCCGCCAGGGGCTGCACGGTGATCGTTCATTATGATCATTCCGCTGCCGAGGCGCAGGCGTTGGTGGCGCAGCTTGCGGCCTCGGGGGGCAAGGCGTTTGGCGTGCAAGCCCGGCTGGTTGATGAGCAGGGGGCCGAGGCGTTACTGGAAGCGGCGGTAGGCCAGGCGGGCGGCTTGGATATCCTCGTGAATAATGCCTCGGTCTTCAACAAGGATGCCTTCATGGCGGCGGACGCTGCGCGATTACATGCTGAGCTTTCGATCAATGCCTTTGTGCCGATGTATCTGACCCGTGCACTGGCGAGGCACTGTCTGCAAACGGACCGCGCGGGTGGGGTGGTCAATCTGCTGGACCGGCGGATCGCGGGCCTGGAGAAAGGGATGCTGCCGTATCTGCTCTCGAAGAAGCTCTTGCATGAGTATACCCGGATTGCGGCGCTGGAGCTGGGGCCGCGGATCCGGGTCAATGCCGTGGCACCCGGTCCGATCCTGCCGCCGCCCGGACGGGGCTCGGCGTATCTGCATGACCATGCGGGCGCGATAGTGCTGGAGGCTTGTCCGACGCCTGCGGATGTGGCTGCAGCCGTGGTGTATCTGCTGGAGGCCGAGTCGGTGACCGGCCAAGTGTTGTTTGTGGACAGTGGCCAGCATCTGCTGGCTCAGGGATAAGCGAAAGGGGAGGGGATGGCGGCATGTCGGAGAAGATCTATATTCGGGATTTGAGGGTGACGTGCATCATCGGGATCAACCCCAGGGAGCGAGTGGATCCGCAGGATATTTTGATCAATATCATGATGGAATGTGATGTTGCGGACGCCTGTGCGTCCGATGCGATTGCGGATACCATTGACTATAAGACGCTAAAGGATGAGCTGGTGGGGTTTGTCTCCGGGAGTTCGTTTTTCCTGATCGAGCGGCTGGCGGATCAGGTGGCGGTGCGGTGTCTGGCCTATGCGCGGGTCAAACGGGTCTGCGTTGGCGTGGATAAACCAGGCGCCTTGACGGGGGCTCGGAGTGTCGCCGTGGAAGTGGAGCGTTGCCGTGACTGAACTGCGCCGTGTGCATGTGACCGGGGTGGCCGGGGTGGGGATGAGTGCCGTGGCCCGGGCTGCGGTCGGTTGCGGACTGGAGGTTAGCGGATCGGACCGGTATTATGACCGGGGGGAGGATCTTCCAGTCCTGGAGCAGTTGAGGCGCGGGGGTATCGCGCTCTATCCTCAGGATGGCTCGGCCGTGGTGCCCGGGGTTGATGCCGTGGTGGTCAGTACGGCCATCGAAACGGATAATCCCGAGCTGCAGGAGGCTCGTGCGGCGGGGATTCCCGTCCTGCATCGGTCGGTCTTGCTCGCGCACCTAGCCGAGGGGAAACGTTGCCTGGCGGTGGCTGGAACCTGTGGCAAAAGCACAGTGACCGGCATGGCGGGCTGGATCCTGGAGCAGGCCGGACTGGATCCGACCGTGGTCAACGGGGCTCCGGTGACCAACTGGCAGTCGGATGATGCCGTTGGCAATGTGCGCATGGGCGGCGACCTGTGGGTCATCGAGGCGGACGAGAGCGACCGCTCGCTGCTGAATTATGCACCGCTCCATGCGGTGGTGACCAACATGTCGGCAGATCATTTTGACATGGCGGAGACCCGGCGGGTCTTCGAGGCGTTCAGGCAGCGGGTCAGCGGCACCTGCATCGGTGCGCTTGACGGATGCGATGACCTGGCTGATCTACGAGCCGAGCAGGTGGCTGGCGGTAGTCGGTTCTGCTTTCGGGGGGTGCCGTTCGAGCTGGCCTTGCCGGGGGCGCACAATGTCGAGAATGCCGCACATGCCGCCGCGTTATGTGCCCTGGTTGGGGTGTTGCCGGAGCAAAGCGCCAAGGCGTTGCGTAGCTTCCGGGGGATCCACCGTCGACTGGAACCCGTGTTTGCCAGTGCGGGAATTTCCGTGGTTGATGATTATGCCCATAATCCAGCCAAGATCGCGGCCGCGTTGGCGACGATGCTTCCGCATGCGGCCCGGCTGATTGCCATCTGGAGGCCGCATGGGTATGGTCCCTTGCGCAGTATGCTGGAAGGCTTGACGGAGACCTTTGCCGTCCTGCGGGGCGGGGTGCATCGGGTGATCCTGCTGCCGGTCTATGATGCGGGCGGGACGGCTGACCGGAGCATTTCCTCCGAATCGCTGGCGGACCGGCTCCGTCCGCTGGGTGTGGCGGTCGACACCGTGGCGGATTACCCGGAGGTGCGTGAGTGCTTGCGGCAGTTGACGCTCACGTCCGGAGATGTCGTCCTTGTCATGGGAGCCCGCGACCCGGGCCTGCCCCATCTGGCCCGTACATGCTTGCTTTCTGCTTAAGCTTACCCCAGAATAGAACACTATGTTAAGTTTCGTTACAACGCCGATCGGGAATCTGGAGGATATGTCGCCGCGTGCCGTGCGCACGCTGGCGGAGGCCGATGTGATTGCCTGCGAGGATACCCGCCGAACTCGGGCATTGCTGACGCATTTTGATATTCCCTGTCCTCGGGAATTGACCTGCTACCGCGATCCGATGGAGGTGAGCGGGGCGGAACGGCTGCTCGAGCGCCTGAAGCAGGGGCTCAATGTCGCCGTCTGCAGTGACGGTGGTGCCCCCGGCATCAGTGACCCGGGCTACCGGATCGCCCGGCTGTGCGCCGAGCATAAACTGCCGATGGAGATAATCCCCGGGCCGTCGGCGGTGACCGCTGCCCTGGTGCTTTCCGGATTGCCGACGTCCAGCTTTACCTTCAAGGGGTTCCCGCCCCGCAAACGATCGGCGATGCTGCGCTTTTTCGAGGCCGAACGCGGGATGCCGCATACGTTGGTCCTGTTTGAATCCCCGTATCGCGTCGGGAAAACCCTGGCTGTCGCCAAAGAGGCTCTCGGGGATCGCGAGGCCGCCGTCTGCATGGAACTGACCAAGAAGTTCGAGCGGGTGTCGCGCGGGTACCTCTCGGCCCTGATATCCGAGTTTGGTGATCGCAAGGTCAAGGGTGAGGTCACGATGGTGATTGCCGGTGATCATGCCAAATTTGCGAGGGATGACGAGGCGGACGATGGCGATGATGCAGAGGATATGGATGCGCACGAATGGCACGATGAATCTGTGGAGACCGATTGATCATGCACCGATCTGTGGTGAGAAAATGGTGGCTGACCGGGGGGGGGCTGGGGGCTTTAGTGCTCTTGATGGCTGGGACGAACCCATCCTCGCAAGGACATCCGGTGCCGGATGGCGAGGTTAAGCGAGTTCCGTGGCGGCGTGCGGCGTCCGGGCGTACGCTGGTGTTGCACGATATACGCAGTGAACCGTTGATGGGACTCAACCGAACGGTGGCTCTGCCCGGGGAGCAGCGCCTGCGGTCTGGAGGATGGTCTGACGTGGGTGGTATGTCGGCGGCCGCGCCATCCTCGGCGTTTCTCAGTGCCCAGCCGAACATGCCGACCGACAGCCGCCGCGGGATTCTCGACGGGCTGGAGGATGCCCCCGTGGATGCCGATTCAAAAAGCTGGGGATGGCTTGAAACCGATGTCCGCGCGGGCACCCCGGACATCCCTGTCGAGCGATCCGATGCCTTCCGTCAAAGCCCCGGCTATTACAGCGAGGATCGTGCGGGTGGCGGTTCCGGCAAGGACGAGATGTTCCTGTTTCAGCGCCGCCATGCCGATGCGTTTTGATGGTGCCTCTTGTTGCGTTGGGGGTGGTTGGGTATGCTGTGGTTGGCTGTCAGGAGTAATTGGCAATCCAAGGGGTGGTTTGCATCACGAAATAAAGGAGAGGACGTGCGTACGATGAGGTCGATTAAAGGGTTGCGTTGGGCATTGATGATTCTGTCCATGGGTGTGGCGCCGGTGTGGGCAGCGAAGACGCAGCAGGCGCCGGTGGTTGTTGAGCCGCTGACGGTGGACGCGGCAGCCCTCGACGCTCGCTATGCGAACCAGCTTGAGGCACTGAGGGTTCAGCTCAAGGCGGCGTTGCCGTTGGTCGATGCACAGAAACAATCTGCATATTTGGCGGCGCGCGAGGTCGAGCTGGCAGCGGCGGAGGATCTGGACAAGGCACAGCAGCTTCTGGGTAGGATCGGTGGGGCACAAGCTGCGGTTGGTCATGCGAAGAACAAATGGATTGCTGGGGCGGACAAGGGGATTGCCAAGGCGCAGGAGATGCTGAAGGACGCCAAGACAGATGACGAGCGCGCGGCGGCTCAGAAGGATCTGGAGAGCTGGATGAAGAACCGCGAGGACGGGCTCCAGGCGCTCAAGGAGCGCCAAGCGAAACTAGATCAGGTGCTCGCAGAGGAACCGGCCTTGCGTAATCGGCAGGAGGCCGCCCAGACGGTACTGACCCAGGCGCAGGCCGAAACGCTGAAGGCGGTCGATGCGCTTGGTGTTGGCGAATTCATCGACAGCAGCAAGCTGGACGGCCAGCTTGCCCGCTTCGTGGTGCTCTCCGAGGCGACGCCGCGCGGCCTGGCGGTCTTTGCCGCGCAGGGGGAGGCGCAGGATGCACTGGTTGCGAAACTGCTGGAGGATGAGGCACTGATGGTACAGATGCTGGTGGCCGACGGTGCGAATGGAGGCAATTACGGCCAGGCGATGATGATCTACACGGACATCCAGCAGGCAAGCGCGAAGGCGAAGGATGGCGTGCTACAGCGTCTGGCGCTGGCCGTAGCCCTTGAGCATGCCGTGCCGGTCACGCAGACCAACCCGAGTGCGGACACTGAGGCCCCTGCGACGGTCGATCCGGTCAAGCGATACCTGCATTACGAGACAGCGTTCCTCGCTGGCGAGCTGGATCCTGGATTCAAGGGGCTCAGCGTCTGGGACTACCGTTTTGTGGTCGACGGCGACGAGCCGGATGCGATCCTGGCCTGGGGGCGCGAGATGCTACGTTCCTATCGCCCCGACCATATTACCACGCCCGATTACCAGTGGCGTTATGTGGCTGCGGTCAGGACCGAAGTACAGTACGGGTCTCAATTCAACAAGTACGACAAGCCTGAGCTTCAGAGCTACCAGAACATGCTGATGAATGGTGGCGTCTGCGGGAGGCGCGCGTTTTTCGGGCGCTTTATCCTCCGCGCGTTCGGTATTCCGACCACGGCCCGGCCGCAGACGGGCCATGCCGCCCTGGTTCATTGGACGCCCGATGGCTGGGTTGCCTGCCTGGGTGCCGGCTGGGGTGGAGGCACGACGAAGACCCGCTATACCAAGGACCTTGATTTCCTTGCGAGCACCCAGGCGCGGGCTCTCGGTGATAAATTCATGCAGGTCAAGCGGGCGCAGTGGATCGGCGATGTCATGGGGGAACCACGTGTCTTCGGTTTCCTGACGGATACCCCCGGACTCTGGTATGGGGTGGCGCTGTATCGCCAGCGGGCGATGATCGAGGAATCCAAGGCTGTGACGTTGGCTGCCGTTGGCGAGGAATTGGGCGAGGCCAATGAGTCCAATGTGGCGTACGCGTTTGTCTCTCCAACCGTGACTGAAGCGGACCGCCGGATCTCTGTCAAGGCCAACGGTGTCATCACGATTCCCGCATCGGCCAGCAGCAATCCCACGGAGAGTTCGGGCAAGATACTCTTCATGCCCAGCAACCTTGGGGGAATGCAGCTTCACTACAGCCGCACGGGTGACGCCCAGACCTTCGCGTACACCTTTGATGCGCCGGAGGCGGGGGCGTATGCGTTGACGGCGCGTGTTGCCTGTCCGACATGGGGGCAGCTTCTCGCGGTAGCCCCGAATGGCAGCCAACCCATCGATATCGCATTGCCGTTGACGGTTGGTTTGTGGGGTCAGAGCGAGCCGGTAACGATCAGCCTTGTGAAGGGGCGGAATGTGCTTGAATTCTCGCGGACGGGCGATAATATCCGTGGCCTAACGATCAAGGAATTCACGCTCACGCCGGTGAAATAGCGAGGGACGGAATGGCAGATCCAGAGCTTCAGGTGGCGGTCGACGCCGTTGTGCGAGCCGCGCGGCTTTGCGAAGCGGTACGGGCAGTGCAGGGTGATACAGGGGCGATGACCAAGGAGGATCGCTCACCGGTGACGGTCGCGGATTTCGGCTCTCAGGCCCTAGTCATTGATGCGCTGCGACGGGCGTTTCATCCGGTGCGCATCGTTGCCGAGGAGGATGCGGAAACGTTGCTTGCGGATCGGCCTCTCGCGGAGCGAGTGTGGACGTTTGTTAGGGCTGAAGAGCCAAGGCTTTCGATCGATGATATGCTCTCCGCGATCGGGGCCGGGGATGATGTCGGGGGTGACTCCGGACGGTTCTGGACGCTTGATCCGATTGACGGTACCAAAGGGTTTATCCGGGGCGACCATTACGCCGTGGCTCTGGCGCGTCTGGATGATGGTTCGGTAACCTTGGGTATCCTAGGGTGTCCGTCGCTGGTTCTGCCAGCATGTGCAGTGGCGGCTCCAGGCTTCGTCTTCTATGGGGCACGTGACGAGGGCGCCTGGTGTCGTCCACTATCCAAAGATGCACCGCCGCAGGCGGTACATGTCAGTCAGCGGTCCTCCGTGCGCGAGGCGGTGTTCTGTGAATCCGTGGAGAATGGGCACACGGCGCAGGGCTCGGCAGCACGGATTTGTGCATTCCTTGGCGTCGCGGCAGCACCGCTTCGTATGGATAGCCAATGCAAATACGCGGCGGTGGCTAGTGGCATGGCCGATGTCTATCTGCGGCTGCCCACACAGGCCGGATATGAGGAGAAAATCTGGGATCACGCCGCCGGAGCCTTGCTGGTCGAGCAGGCTGGGGGACGCGTGACCGATGTATTCGGTGCAGGCCTTGATTTTACACGGGGACGCACCTTGCGTATGAACAAGGGCGTGCTGGCAACCAACGGACTTCTGCATTCATCCGTTCTCGGTGCGATTGCCGCCGTTATAGGAGAGCAATGATGGATTACGATTTTGATGAAGTGATCGAGCGGCGCGGCGGGGATAGTATCAAATGGAACCAGCCGTTCGAGAAGGATTTCTTGCCGATGCCGGTCGCCGATATGGATTTCAAGGTGTCGCCTGCCATCCTGGAATCATTGCATCGGCGTACCGAACATGGCATTTTTGGCTATGCGCAGGCCCCTGTGTCGACGATCGAGGCGATTCAGGAGAAACTGCTCAAGGACTACGGATGGGCGATTGATCCCGCCTGGCTGGTCTGGCTGCCAGGGGTGGTGGTCGGTTTGAATGTGTTGTGTCGTATGTTTTCCCCCCACTCCGTCGTGACCACGACACCTGTTTATCCGCCCTTCCTGGCGTCTCCCCTGCAAATGGGGTGTCGGCGTGTGGATGTGCCGCTGGATGTGGTGGGTAATCGCTATGAACTGCCGTTTGATCGGTTGAATGCCGCCTTGGGAGGAGATGCCCGTCTGTTTATGCATTGCAATCCGCACAATCCCTCGGGGCGTGTCATGACCCAACCGGAACAAGAAAAAGTGGCGGAATTGTGTTTGGCAAACGATGTTGTGATTTGCGCGGATGAAATCCATTACGGTCTGGTCCTGGAGGAGGGCATGCGGCATTTGCCGATCGCTACGCTTTCCACGGAGGTGGCGGATCGCACGATCACCTTCATTTCTCCCAGCAAGACCTACAACCTGGCGGGGCTGATGTGGGCGTTTGCGGTTATTCCCAATCCGGTCTTGCGCCAGCGGTTCATGCACGCCGCCCGTGGGATTGTCAACGAGGTCAATCCCTATGGCTACGCTGCCTGCGAGGCGGCCTACCGCAGGAGTGATGACTGGCATGACGAGCTGATCCGTATACTTCGCCGTAATCGAGGCCTTGTGGAGTCCACCATCAGGCAGGTGCCGGGGCTATGGATGCCGCATGTCGAGGCCACCTATCTCGCCTGGATCGACTGCCGGTCGTTAAATATTTCCGAAAGTAGTCCCGCCCTGCATTTCGAGAAACACGGAATCGGGCTCAGCGACGGCAGGAATTTTGGTGCCCCGGGGTTTGTGAGAATGAATTTTGCCTGTCCGCTGCCCACGCTGCAGGAAGGCCTGCACCGGTTCAAGCAGGCGTCTGGCGTATCAGCGTGAGGTTGTTACTTCTGATGTGCGCAAAAAATGCTTCATGTTAAATCTTTTCCGCTATAGGATCTCGCCGACCCCGTTCAGCACGAGCCCCGGGCGGTAGGCGTAGCGCTGGATCCCCTCGCGGGTGGTCACGCCCGACAGCACCAGTACGGTTTCGATCTCCGCCTCTATGCCGGCAATGATATCGGTGTCCATGCGATCCCCAATGATGACCGTCTCCTCGCGCGGGCAGCCCAGCAGCTTCAATGCATGCCGCATCATCAGCGGATTCGGTTTGCCCACAAAGTAGGCTTTGGACTCGGTGGCTAGCTCGATCGGGGCAATCAGTGCCCCGGTTGCCGGCACAATTCCGCCCTCTACCGGACCGGTCAGATCGGGGTTTGTACCAATCAGCCTCGCTCCGCGCTTGACCATATTGACAGCGCTCACAAGGGTCTCGTAGGTATAGGAGCGCGATTCGCCGACAATCACATAGTCTGGGTTGACGTTGTTCATAGTCAGCCCCGCATCATAAACGGCATTGATCAGTCCGGCTTCCCCGATCACGAAAGCGCTGCCGCCGGGGCATTGGGTTTTTAGGAAGATTCCGGTCGCCAGGGCGCTGGTGTAGAAATGCGATTCTTGCACATCCAGCCCCAGTCTTGCGAGTTTCTGGTGCAGTTCGCGCGGGGAGCGCTCGGAGGAGTTGGTCAGGAAAAGGAACTTCTTGCCATCGCGCTTCAGCCATGCCACGAATTCGGTCACACCGGGCAGCAGACGGTTGCCGTGGTAGATCACGCCGTCCATGTCACAGATGAATGCCTTCCTGCTTCTCACATCCTCGGAATTCATAGCCCTGCTCTCTAATCAAGATTGATTCCAACACCCGCCCGCTCCACCCAGCCTAAGAACAACGAAGGCAATACTACCATACCATCTACCACTTTGCCAACCGTTTCGAAAGGGTGAATCACGTTATAAATGGCTCATAATATTGCAACGCCGGGTTCAGCCAAGGACTGGTTTTCCGTCAATGGCGGTGCCATGGTCGGCGTGTCCGAGGGTGGGGTCGTGATTACTTTTATCCTGATCGAAAGCCGTGCCTCTGTGAGAGAAAATCAATTTCCAAAATATACAGCATGATTGACACCAACTTCAGAATTCTAGAAATGCGTGAGGGACTTAAGAATTTTTACGCAGTGCTGAAAGGTCAGGATGCCAACCTGCAGTTCGTCTTTATGACCGGGGTCACAAAATTCTCCAAGGTCAGTCTTTTCAGCGGCGTCAACCAGTTGACCGACATTACGATATCCTATTGTTTATCGCCAAAGACAGGCTTTTCCGCGACTATTGGTTCGAGACAGGAAGCCCGTCGTTCTTGCTGAAGCTTTTCAGGAAAAACCGATACTTCCTGCCCAATCACGAAGTCGGGCTCGTGTTCAGTCGAACCACGCGTGGCTTGATCAAGGCAAATTGGCAGGAATAACGTTGGTAGCGACGGGATCACCCACAATCCGCCCGACAAGTTTTTCGAGGAGTCATTCGCCCGCCGGGATATGGCTGTCGATTTCTTCCAGAACTACCTGCCCGAAACAGGAGGAAATCATGACCATCGCCTGGCCGTTCGCATCGAATCCCTGGCCGCCTTCGAAAACACCTTGAAAGCATAGCCTCCGCCGTTCCCTCCTGCCCCCTCCCTGTAATAACATCCATAGGGAGCCCACAGAGGAACAGCCTGAGCTTACCCACGCCATCCTTTCGTGCCTTTCGCCTGTTTCGTAGTTACCCACCCGAGCACCAGCTCCGCGTTTCCGCGTGCGCGCCCCCCCCGAGCTCCAGCCGTCCCAAAAAGTCTGCCGTCTGCAGTCTATCCCCGCTCCCCCGAACCTCGCCTCCCAAAAACAAATCTTAACGTATCAGTGACACCTCAGCCATCAGTGCCCTGCTCCAAATCGGTGAAATTGAGATCCTGCGGCTGCTTTACGGTCAGAGAGTAGTCCATCTGATGGAGCAGGCGTCTTACCACGGTTGCCGACACGCTGATCTGAAGAGCACGCCAGAAAACCGTCTGTCGCGGACTTTTCGCCGTCCTCACGGGGTGACGACAACTATGGGAACTCCCTACATCTGTATAATACTTGCTCTGATCGTCGCCGCGCTGGTACATTCAGTACCATCCCTCAAATCGGATTACCCTGCGACGCGGCGGAAACTGGGGTATGCGTCAGGGCTGCGAAAATAGACCATGCCTTGCTTTATTCGGTTGTTGGATGTTATTATCTTGAAACAATTGGTTTTGGAAGTCGGCTTGGCGTTATATGAGAAAGGATATAGAATGATAAAACGAACCGCTAGTGAGATACGCAACACGCGTGAAACCCAGATCAGTATCGAGGTGAACCTCGATGGTACCGGTGTTTATTCCATCGAGACCGGCCTGCCGTTCCTTAATCACATGCTCGAGCTCTTCTCGCGCCATTCGCTGATCGATCTGCAGTTGAAGGCATCCGGCGATTTGGCCGTGGATTACCACCACACCGTTGAGGATGTCGGTCTGGCGCTGGGTACCGCCATTGATCGTGCCTTGGGGGATCGCAAGGGTATCCGCCGTTATGGTTTTTTCTATATTCCCATGGACGAGGCACTCTGCCGGGTGGTCGTCGATCTGGGCGGTCGCCCCTTCTTGGTCAAGAACATGGCCTGCAAGAAGGAAAAGCTGCTGGATTTTGAACTCGCCCTATTTGATGACTTCTTCCAGGCTTTCGTCGTCCAGGCCCGCATGAACCTGCACATCGAACAGATCCTGGGGCAGGAGGCGCACCACGCCTACGAATCCGTATTCAAGGCCCTGGCCCGCGCGATGCGCATGGCCCTGGAAGCCGATCCCCGCGATGCCGGTATCCCTTCCAGCAAAGGACGCATCGGTAATTGAATGTGTGAATCCTACGGATATATCGTTACCGCAGCGTGTAATAAGCGTGGGTATGGATTGTACGATAGCCCGTTATCATGACTAACCAGAACGTAAGCCGGTCGTCGTTATCTGTTGCTAAATGCCGATGTAGGCAGCACCTAGGACGCCAGCGGAATCACCGATTTGATGTTTCACGATCGGTGTTTCCAGGCTGTCGCTGAAGACCTGCCGCTGCACTTCCTTGATGCCTTCGGTATAAATGGCCTTGAATTTCGAGAATCCACCGCCCAGGACAATGATATCTGGATCTAGAATGTTGATCAGGTTTGCCATGGAACGTCCGAAATTGACAAAAAAGGTCTGCATGAATTCAACCGCTCTGGGTTCTCCCGCGAAATAGGCATTCTCGACCTCCAGTAACGGTTTCTGATCGTTATAGCGTTCGGCATAGCGCCGGGTCAGGCCGCCGCCGCTGATGTAGCATTCGACGCAGCCGTTGTTGCCGCAGTAGCATTTAGGTCCGTTCGGGTCGATAGACATGTGTCCCCATTCGCCGCCAATCGCCTGGATACCGGTATGTACATGGCCGTTGTGGACCAGGCCGCCTCCGCAGCCCGTGCCCATGATGACCCCGAAGACCATCGCTTTTCCCTGGCCTGCACCATGCATTGCCTCGGCCATGGCAAAGCAGTTGGCATCGTTCTGGATCTCGATCGGACGTTGCAGGCGTTGCTCCAGGTCGGCCTTGACCGGCTTCCCGTTCATGACCACGGTATTCGAGTTCTTCAACAGTCCGGTGCGCGGCGAGATGGCTCCGGGCGTTCCCATGCCGAATGTGTGCGGGGCGTTGTCAATTGCCCTCGCCAGATCGCGGTACAGGCTAACGATATTGTCGAGAATCCGGTCGTAGCCCTTGTCGACTTCCGTCGGGATGCGCTTGCGGAAAATTTCCTTGTCCGCGTTGTCCAGGACGATGCCTTCGATTTTCGTGCCGCCGAGATCCATGCCGAGTTTGTACATTGTCAACGCTCCTGTATTATCGTTTGAGGATTTTATGGGATGCCGCCAAGCCAAGCCATAGGACGCTGAGCAGGCTCATCGTGATTCCGGTATTCCGTAGGGAAACAATATATTCGGGCGTGCCGATGGATTTTCCCATGCAGATGCCGCCGGCGATGGACATTCCGAGGCCGAGCACCAATGCGCCGACCCCGACCCCGATCACACCCTTCATTTCTCGCTCATTAAATGTGGACATTGCTAATCTCCTGACGACCGCTCGACGGGATAAAAAATCGTACAAATACAACCAACGGACAACCATATTAACCAAGACATTGTGTAAAGAAAAGCATGAATTTATGATTAATTTTCCGTTGCAGTGTGCCGTGGAAGCGTATAGTATGCGCTTTGGTATTTCTTTCGTAACGAGTAAATTGAATACAGGAGGTTATGATGACGATATTCGAGTGCAAAACATGCGGTCATGTCGAGTTTAATGCGGCTCCGGAAATGTGTCTGGTGTGTCGCTCGCCACGTACGGCGTTCCATGAGAATGCGGCAGCGATCAAGCAGCCCGCTGATCCTGCCAGCCTGACTGATGGCGACAAGAAACATATTCCGGTGATCAAGGTGACCACCTGTGGCCTGATCGCGGATTGCACGGATGTGCATGCGATTGTGGGTGGAATTGTCCATGTGATGGATGTGAAGCACTTTATCCAGTACCTGGATTTCTATCTGGACTACAAGTTCATCTCGAGGATCTGGCTGGCTCCAGAGGCCTGCAAGCCGGCTGCATCCCTGCATCTGGCCGTCAAGAAGGGGGTTATCACGGTTGTTGAGCACTGCAATGTCCATGGCAACTGGATGGCGGAAGTGACGCTCTGAAATGAAGGTGCTGCTGGCGGAGGACAATATCGTTAACCAGGAGGTCGTCAAGGCGATGCTGGGTCAACGAGGTATTGATGTTCATGTGGTCGAGAACGGAAAAGCCGCTGTGCAGCGGGTTCTTTCTGAACGATTTGATCTCGTCTTCATGGATGTTCAGATGCCCGTCATGGACGGTATTGAGGCGACTCTGGAAATTCGCAGGCAGGAATCGCTCGGGACCTTCGGACGCCTGTCGTCCGAAGGCCCCGTTCCCATTATTGCGCTGACGGCGCATGTCCTGCACCAAGATCGAGCCCGCTGTTTCGAGGCGGGCATGAATGATTTCCTTGGAAAGCCGCTCGATGGGGATGCCCTGACAGGCGTGTTGAGAAAATGGGCACCCGCGTCTGGTGTTAGTCCGTCCGAGGCCAACCGTGGTTGTCCGGACGCAGAAGGGTCGTTCGCATCCAGTCTTGTGATCTGGGATCGGGAGGCTTTCGCCGAACGGATGCTGAATAACATTGCTGTCATGGAGAAAGTCAGGGCCATCGCCCTGGATTTCCTTCCCGAGCAGATCCGTAATCTAAAGCAAGCCATATCGGGTAGGAATAGCGAGATTGCTCGCGATTTTGTCCATGACATCAAAGGCATGGCGGCCAATCTGGGCGCCTTGGCCCTAAAGGGGATTGCGGAAAAGATTGAACAGTGTATACGCAGCGGGTTGCCGGTTGAGGTGGCCGATCTCAAGCAGCTTGATTTCGATTGCAAGGCGTTCGTTGATTGCCTGAAGGGATGGGAATTTGCATGACCGTACGGAAAACGTCCAGAGCAACAAGATCGACAGCGTCGGCAAAACCAGCAGAACCTGTGGGGATGGTGGCTGGAGTGCCAACACTAGTTACAGAAAGCCCGCTGTATGTCGTTGGCATCGGCGCGTCGGCGGGGGGCTTGGAAGCCTTGCGCTCTTTTTTTTCATCCATGCCGGTCGATAGTGGCATGGCGTTTGTTGTGATCCAGCACCTTGCGCCGGACCACAAGAGTCTCATGGTCGAACTGATGGCTCGTGCCACCCTGGTTCCAGTCAGCCGGGCCGAGCAGGATACCTTGGTCGAGGCGAATCACATCTATCTTATCCCCCCCGGGTTCAACATGACGATTGAGCATGGTCGGCTGCAGTTGTCACCTCCACCAGCCGGAAAGACCCTGAATTTGCCGATTGATATTTTCTTCCGTTCGCTGGCCGTCGAATGTGCCGAGAGAGCCATTGCGGTGATCCTTTCGGGCACCGGCAGTGATGGGGCTCGCGGCATCCGTGCCGTCAAGGAGGCGGGCGGCATGATCATGGTCCAGGCCGAGGCCTCTGCCAAGTTCGCGGGGATGCCGACCAGTGCGATTGCCACGGGCACCGCCGATTTTGTGCTCCCGGTGGAGGATATGTCGGGCCAGTTGGTCAACTTTTCGCGGCACCCCTTTGCCGCCCGCGGGGCCGAGGCGCATCCCCATATACCCGAGGGCTCGAGCCAACTGGAGCGGATCTGCTCCCGCTTGCGAGAGGTGACGAATATCGATTTCAGTCATTACAAGCACGCCACGTTTGCGAGGCGAATCGAGCGTCGAATGAACATCTCACAGGTGCAGGATATTCAGGAATACATCCAATGCCTGACGCAGTCCTCCCGCGAGGCGGAGGCGCTTGGCAAGGATCTATTGATCGGTGTGACCAAGTTTTTCCGGGATGCGGAAAGCTTCCGCGTCTTGACGGACTGCATCCGGCAGCGCTTTGACCAGACGCCGGACGGACAGACGCTGCGTGTTTGGTCGGCCGCCTGCTCAACGGGCGAGGAGGCGTATACCTTGGCCATGCTTTGCGAGGAAATCCGCGCTGCGTATCGTCCCCGCGTGGAATTTAAGGTGTTTGCCACGGATATCGACAAGTCCGCGCTGGAGATTGCCAGTGCCGGGATCTATCCCCGCAGTGTGGTTGCCGATCTTCCGCGCGAGCTGCTGGATCGTTACTTCCTGCAGGATGGTGCCGAGAATTTCCGAGTGATCCGCTCCCTGCGTGATCGGCTGATCTTCGCCAAACAGGATCTGCTGAGCGATCCCCCGTTCACCAAAATTGATTTGATCTGCTGCCGTAACCTGATGATCTATCTCCGGCCGGAGGCACAGCGCAAACTGCTCAGTCTGTTTCATTTCAGCCTGACGCCGGGCGGGTTGCTGTTCCTTGGCAGCAGCGAAACCCTGGGCGACCTGAGCTATGCGTTCGAGACCATTGACAGCAAGCACCGGATCCACAGCAAGGCGGGCGGCGTTGCGCTTCGTGTCAGCGATGCCATCCACACCTTGGATGAGGGATCCTTGTGGACCAGTTTTGTGGACGATCACGGAACGCGGACCCGTGGGCGGCGAAGTGCAACCAACTCTTCGGAAGCGATCCAGCAGCACTTGCTGAAACGGTTTGCTCCTGCCACTCTGGTGATGGATACGCGTTTCCATCTGGTCTACTCGATCGGCGCGGTGGCCAACTACATACAGATGCCTGCCGGGCCGGTGAATCTTGATGTCCTCAAAATGGTTCCGCGCGACCTGAGCCTGGCAATCAGCGCCGCCTTAAACCAGGCGCAACGGGAAGGACGCAGCGTAGAGTTCCGTTCAATCACGTTACCCCGCAGCGACGGTGGCAATGATATTGTAAAGATTAATGCCGAAGTTTTCGAACCGAGTCCTGAATTGGGCAAGCTCTATCTTGTGGCACTCCATCCCGATGCCGAATCTGCCTCGGGGGTAACGGAGTTTGAACCGTTCAACCTCGACCGGCAACTGCTTGATCGGATTGCCACCTTGGAAGGGGAATTGCAGAGTACCCGTGAGAGCCTGCAATCCTCAATCGAGCAGCAGGAAACCGCCAACGAGGAGTTGCAGGCTTCCAACGAGGAACTGCTGGCCGCCAACGAGGAACTGCAGAGCACCAACGAGGAGCTCGAATCGGTCAATGAGGAACTCTATACCGTCAATGCCGAATACCAGGGTAAGATCTACGAGCTGACCGAATTGAATGACGACATGCTGAACTTCGCTCGCTCGACGGATATTGGCACCATTTTCTTCGACAAGGACCTGCATATTCGCCGGTTCACGCCGGTGCTTGGGAAGGTCACCGGATTAACCGAATCGGATGTCGGACGGAATCTCGCGACCTTTGCCGATCCGGCACTGCAGTTGATGTTGGCGGCGGCACCCAAGGTCATCAAGCGAGGCAAGGGGGTATACGAGGAAATCCTGGATCTCGGATCCAAGGGGACCTTCCTCCTGCGCCTGATGCCCTACCGCACAAACAACAAGGACGTTGATGGGCTTGTGGCGTCACTTGTGGATATCAGCAAGATCTATGACGCCGAGCAGGAACTCAAGGCCATTCTGGAAACCGTTAACACAGGGATCTGTGTCACGGACGAGGACGGACGTTTCGTACAGGTCAATACCGCCTATTGCCGGATTTACGGCTATTCCCCTCACGAGCTCATCGGTAAGCACTTCTCGATGGTTTTGCCCACCGAAGACCGTGCCTATGGGGGGCAGTTGCATGATCGCTTTATCAAGGATGGCGTTGAAATGCCAGCGCTCTGGGAGGTTGTCGACAAACACGGCGATACACATAAGATAGCCGTACGCGCCAGTCTGCTGCGCCGTACCGACGGATCGCGCCGCAAAATCACGGTGGTGACCGATTTTGCCGACATCGTGGCGTTGCAAACGCAGCCGCAGTCAACCGGCAATGCCTTCCAGTCGATCGGGGAGGGGACGCTGGCATGAAGAGCGGGAAGGAGGTGGCGCAGTTAAGGGATCGGGCGATTCAGTATCTCCATGATATCGGGAAGAAGCACAATCTCTCGGGGATCGAAGATGTGTCGGAGTTGATTCAGGAGCTGAGCATCCATCAGATTGAACTCGAAATGCAGGGGGAGGAGCTTCGTCGGACAGCAGATTCCCTACAGGCTGCACGTGATTTGTACTTCCAATACTTTCTGGCGGCCCCCATTCCCATGTTTCGTGTCGGACTTGATGGCGTTATCCTCGGCGCCAACATTGCCGGTTCCCAACTGGCAGGGATGCCTCTGAATGAATGGAAACGGCGTTCAATTCACCTGTTTTCCAGGAATTTTAACCTTAGCAGCGGCGCGTTGACGCCGGGAGAATTCCTGCAGAAGGCCATGCGAAGCTCGTCCTCCATCCAGATGGAATGCTCAATCGCGAATGGTAGCGACGAGCGCTTCTACGAGATTGATGCGCACCATGTCCCCGAGAAGTCCCAGGACGAGATCATCCTCTATTTTTTTGATATATCGGATCGTAAGGCGTCCGAGGCCAAGATCAAACACCGTGAGGAACAGTTGCGGTCCCTTGTCAAGAGCTTGCCGGATCTCATTTTTGTTTTGGACCAGGATCTTCGATTTACGCAATTCTACCAGTCGCCCGATCATAAGGATCTCTGGGTTGGCCCTGAACAGTTCGTGGGCAAGTTAATTTCGGAAGTCGGTTTTCCTGCCGCTACCCTTGACGTGATCGTGCCTTCTCTGCAAGCCGGTTTCAAGACCGGATCGTCGCAACGAACGATATATTCCTTGCCGCTGCCGACGGGGCTGCGATGGTACGATCTTTCGGCCTCACCCGGCATGGTGCTTGAGAATCGCACGCCCAGTCTGACGTGCGTGATTCGGGATATCACGGAACTGAAGCATACCGAAGCGGCGCTGAGCGTCAGCCGTGCACGCCTTCAGCTTTATTTCGAGGCGGCTCCCGATGGTATTCTGATTTCAGACCGGAAAGGTCGTATCCTTGAGGCCAACCCGGCTGCTTCGTTGCTATCTGGCTATCCCCACGGGGAGCTCATCGGTCATGCGATCAGTGAGTATGTCGACCCGGAAAGCAAAACGATTCTCGCCGAAACCTACCCGAAGATCTGGACCGAAGGACGCCAGGTCCTCGATGCGTTTTTCATGAATAAAAACGGATCGCTGATGGTTATCCGTTCCAGCGCGGCAAGGCTGGATGACGAACGCTGCATCAGCTTTTTCTCGGACATTACCCAGCAGAAGAAGATCGAGGAGAATCTGCGCCACGAGCGCGAGAACCTGCAAAAGATATTTGATGCGGCACAGGTCGGCATGTTGCTCATTGACAAGTCCTGTATGATTGTCCGTATCAACGATACGGCCGCTCGTCTGGTTCGTCAGGAATGTGTCGGAAAGACCTTGATCGCGCCGGGCGAGGCGCTCTGCTGCGTTCACGCCGCATCGGTGCCAGAGGGTTGCGGGCATGCAGGGGACTGTCATGAATGTCCCATCCGCATGGCGATTGAGTGGGTTCTGGCGAACCAGAAGCCAACGGCGGCGAAGGATGTCGAGCATGTGTTTGTTTGCAATGGCAAGCGAATGTCCGTACACCTGGCGATGACGGCCACTCCGCTGACGCTGGAAGAAAAGCCTTATGTCCTCGTATCCCTGGCAGACATCACCGACAGAAAACGCGCCGAGCTTGCTATGCTGCATTTGAACAGCCAGCTTGAGGAGGCGATTGACAATGCCCACCGGATGGCTGCGGAAGCCCAGACGGCCAATATCGCCAAAAGCGCCTTCCTGGCCAACATGAGTCATGAGATCCGCACCCCGATGAACGGGGTCATCGGCATGATTCACCTGCTCAACGCCACCACGCTGGATGCCAGGCAGCGCCATTATTCCGATATCGTATTGAAAAGCGGGGAGGCACTGCTGACGATCATCAACGATATTCTTGATTTCTCCAAGATCGAGGCGGGACGGATTGAACTGTGCGAGGCGATCCTTGATCCTGTACAAGTCGTGGAGGACGTCGTTTCCCTGCTGGAAATCAGGGCGAACGAGAAGGATCTTGATTTTACCTATACGATTGCCTCGGACGTACCTCGCTTCGTCAAGGGAGACCAGGGTCGCTTGCGGCAGATCATTATCAATCTCGCTGGCAATGCTATCAAATTTACCGATAGCGGTAGCGTCAGCATTCATCTTGGGGTTGACCATTCGGCTGACTGCCAGGTGTCGAAGGATCACGTCAGGCTCGTGTGCTCTGTAAGGGATACAGGGATTGGAATCCCTGCAGAAAAAGTCGGGTTCCTGTTCCGAAAGTTCGTCCAGTTGGATGACAGCTCTACGCGCCGATTTGGGGGCACAGGGCTCGGGTTGGCGATTTCCAGGCAACTGGTGGAGCTGATGGGGGGAGACATCGCCGTGCAGAGCCGGGAAGGTATGGGCGCCTGCTTCACGTTTACCGTTTGTCTTGGCCGTGTTGCTGATCAGGATATGCCGCCCATGCCTGAATCGATTAATGCTGGCGCCGTCGCGGATGATCGATTGTCCTTGATCCGTAAGGCTGATGGGCGTGCCATCAAGGTGTTGCTGGCGGAAGACAATCCCATCAATCAGATTGTGACAACCAACATTTTTGAAACCCTTGGCGTCGAATGTGTTGTGGTAAGCAATGGTGAGGACGCCTTTGAAACCATTAAGCGCCAATCCTTTGATGCGGTTTTCATGGATGTTCAGATGCCGGTCATGGACGGCGTCGAGGCGACGCAGGCAATACGCGAATGGGAAGGAGCGATGCCAGCCGTGCATCGGCGGCTCCCCATTATTGCCATGACCGCCCATGCCTTGGATGAAAGCCGTGATGCCTGCGGGCAAGCGGGCATGGATGATTATCTTGCCAAACCTGTCGAGCCTGTAGCCGTTCGAGAAGTCCTGAAGAAGTGGGTGGTGTGGCGTTAAGAAGGGGGCTCTCACTGAGGTCCGCCGAGGGGCAAGGTTCCGGCATTCCCGATTGCGCTTTCGCCAAAGGGGGGGGGGAAACGCACGCATAACAACCCAGGAACAGGGGTTGGACTACCGTTTCGGCCTTAAAGGTAACCAGAGTGGCTTTTGCTGTTTTATCTGGTTATCAGCGGCGGATTATCGTAGAGTTCACAAGTTTGAATCATAAACGGTTTGGCGTTTTCCGGCCAAACGGATGGGATTAATGTGTCGCGGGGGTTTTGACTATGCAATGGCTACTGAAAAAAGTGTTGGGAACGAAGAATCAGCGGGACATCAAAAAGCTCAAGCCGCTGGTGGATCGGATCAATATCCTGGAGGCTGAATACCAGTCGCTGAGCGAGGCGGCACTGAAAGCCAAGACGGACGCGTTCAAGGCGCGCTTCAAGGCGGGGGAAACGCTGGACGACCTGCTCTGCGAGGCGTTCGCCGCCGTCAAGAATGCCTGTCGCCGCCTAGTGGGTACTACGGTCAATGTCTGCGGGCATGACCAGGTCTGGGACATGATCCCGTTTGATGTGCAGTTGCTCGGCGGCATCGTGTTGCACCAGGGCAAGATCGCCGAGATGCAGACTGGCGAAGGCAAGACCCTGGTGGCGACCATGCCATTGTACCTGAACGCCCTGAGCGGGCGTAGTGTCCATCTGGTGACCACCAATGATTACCTCGCCCGTCGTGATGCGACCTGGATGGGAACCGTCTACAAGTATCTCGGATTGACCGTGGGCTGTATCCAGAACCAGATGTCCCCCGCACAGCGGCGCGAGCAGTACGCCTGCAACATCACCTATGGCATGAACAGCGAGTTCGGCTTCGATTACCTGCGTGACAATGGCATGGCCTTCCGTCCCGAGGATCGCGTACAGAACGGCTACTTCTTCGCGATCATCGACGAAGTGGACAACATCCTGATCGACGAAGCGCGTACCCCCCTGATTATCTCGGGGCCGGCGCCGACCTCCTCACACCAGTATTTCGAGCTGAAACCGAAGGTCGAGCGGCTCGTGCGTCTGCAGCAGGAGCTTTGCAACAAGCTGGTGGATGATGCCCGGAAAGCCCTGGCGGCTCAGGACACCGAGCAGGCGCAGTTGTGCATGTACAGGACGGCGCAGGGTATGCCCAAGCATAAGCAATTCCTGCACCTGCTGGAGGATCCGGCGGTCCGCAAGCTGCGCGAGCAGATCGAGAACGCCATGCTGACCGACATGCGCAAGGAGGAGGCCCGCGCCCTGCGCGAGGAACTGTATTTCACGATCGACGAACGGGGACATGACGCCAGTTTAACCGAGATGGGGTGTGCGGCGCTCAATCCGTCCGATCCCGATATGTACGTGCTGCCCGACATGGTGACGGCGATGGCCGAACTCGATGGGCATTCCGAGTTGAGCGAGGAGGAAAAGACTGTCAAACGGCAGGAACTCCAGGCGCTCTTCTCGGATCGCAGCGAGCGCATCCATAATGTCGACCAGTTGTTGCGGGCCTACTGCAGCTATGAGCGCGATGTCGCGTATGTGGTGCAGGAGAACCAGGTGATCATCGTTGATGAATACACCGGTCGCCTCATGCCGGGACGTCGCTGGAGCGATGGGTTGCATCAGGCGGTCGAGGCCAAGGAGGGGGTCAAAATCGAGCGCGAAACCCAGACACTGGCCACGATCACGATCCAGAACTATTTCCGTATGTATGAGAAACTGGGGGGCATGACCGGTACGGCCGAGACGGAGGCGGATGAGTTCCACCAGATCTACAAGCTCGATGTCGTGGTGATCCCGACCAACCGCCCGATCCGGCGGGTCGATGACAACGACCTGATCTACAAGACCCATCGCGAGAAGTACAAGGCGATGATCGATGATATCCGGGCGCGCCATGCCAACGGGCAGCCGATCCTGGTGGGTACCGTGTCGGTGGATACCTCCGAACTGATCAGCCGGATGCTGCGGCGCGAGAACATCCAGCACGCGGTGCTCAATGCCAAGAACCACGAGCGCGAGGCCGAGATTGTCATGCGGGCGGGACAGCCCGGCGCGGTGACGATCGCCACCAATATGGCCGGTCGCGGGACGGATATCAAGCTGGGTGTGGGTGTCGTTGGTGTGCCGCGCGAGGTGATCACCTCGTCGCTCGCGCTAAATGATGGATACCAGGAAACGACCCTTCGAAACTATCTGCATGAACATCCCTGCGGGCTGCATGTGATCGGTTCCGAGCGGCATGAGGCGCGGCGGATTGACCGCCAGTTGCGCGGTCGCTGCGCCCGCCAGGGCGATCCGGGGTCCTCACGGTTCTATATCTCGCTGGAAGATGACTTGATGAGGCTCTTCGGATCGGAGCGCATCGCCGGGATCATGGGCCGTCTTGGCCTGGAGGAGGGCCAGGAACTTGAGCATAGCTGGCTTAACCGTTCGATCGAAACAGCCCAGCGCCGGGTTGAGCAGCAGAACTTCTCCATCCGTAAGCGTACCTTGGAGTATGACGATGTCATGAACAAGCAGCGCGAGATCATCTACGGGTTCCGCGGAGAGGTCGTCGCTCAGGAAAATGTCCGAGAGATCATCTATGACCTGATGAATGATGTTATCTCCACAACCACCGAGGTCATGCTGGGCGATACGGGCGAAGCAGCCCTCAAGGCGTACGTCGAATGGGTCCAGACCACGTTCCCCGTGCCGCTGCGCATTGCCGAGGTTAAGCAGCTCGGGGAGGATCGCGCGGCGATCGCCGCCGAGGTGTTCAAGCGGGTCGAGAGTTCCTACGAACTGAAGATCTCGCTGGAAAATGCCCAGTCCGCCGTCTTCATGGAACGTTATATTGTACTTCAGGCGATTGATTCCCATTGGCAGGAGTACCTCCGGGCGATGGATGGATTGCGCCAGGGCGTCGGGTTGCGGGCATACGGTCAGCGGGATCCGCTGGTGGAGTACAAGAAGGAAGCCTATTCGATGTTCGAGCATCTGATGTCGGATATCAAGACCGAAATCATCAATACCGTGTTCCGGTCGGCAACCTCGGTCGAGAATTACGGGCAATTCCTGCAGGCGCTGCCGATGCGTGCCGTGCATGAAGAGCCGCCCGTAACGATCGGTGACGGCGTGGGGGCGGTGGAACCGGCGGGCAATGCCGCCGTCGCGGGCAGGGGACGAGGGTCGGCCTCGAGCGGGGCGGAGCGGATGTTCGATGAGGTTCTCCGTTCCGCTGGAAACCCGCCGCCAAAGAGTTCTGCGGCTGATTCCCGCGTGGGGCGTAATGACAACTGCCCCTGCGGGAGTGGCAAGAAATTCAAGAAATGCTGCGGTGCATGATGTCGCGGGTGTTCTGGTTCAAGGCATTTGGCACGGTATTTGGCGGATGGATGCTGGCCTGCGGTTTTCCCTTGCCGCCGGGATTTGAACACATGGAGAGCACGGGGGCGGCCTGGATGGCGCTGATCCCGTTGATCTTGATCGCGCGAACCTCCTCGCCTCGCTGGGCATTTACCTGGGGATGGGCCTTTGGTCTCGTCTTCTGGCTGCTGACCTTGGTCTGGCTGCTGGCGCTTCGGCATACCTGGGGCGGGGTGGTCCTGCCGCTGCTTGGCTGGTTCGCTCTCTCGGCCTATTGCGCCCTGTATTTCGGTCTGTTTGCCAGTCTGCTTTCCGCTGTGCCCGATACATGGCGGGTTCTGCCGGTTCTGGCGTTGCCCGTGCTTTGGGTGGGCTGCGAATGGCTGCGGGCGTCGTTGTTTAGCGGCTTCCCATGGAATCCGCTGGGCGTCAGCCAGTACCGCAATATCGCCGTCATCCAGGTGGCCTCGATCGGGGGTGTCTATGCGGTATCCGGGCTGGTCGCCTTACTCAATGGGGCGTTGGCGCTGACCATGCTGCGGGTCTGTCGCGAGATACGCCAGCGGGTGCCGCGTCGGCGGGTGCATGTGGAACTGATGATCGGCCTGGCTGCCGTGGCCATTTGCTGGTCGTGGGGGGTGAGCACGGTGCGGGGAGTATCGTCTGCCGATGCCGGGACGGTGGTGCGTATTGCCGCCGTGCAACCCGCCATTCCACAGCTACAGAAGTGGAGCGAGGACCAGGCGGCAGAGAATTACCGGGCGTTGCAGGAGCAGAGCGATCTAGCGATGATGAGCCGCCCGCACCTGATGGTCTGGCCGGAGACAGCTACGCCCGATATGTTGCGCGTGGATCCGGATGCCTTGATGCTGGCCCAGTCGCTGACGTCGCAAGGCACGTATCTGCTGGCAGGGTCGATGGACTACCAGCAAGGGATCAAGGATATGGAGTATCTGAATGCCTCGTTCCTGCTCGCGCCGGATGGCAAGGGGGTTGAGGCGGCGTACGTCAAGCGGCATCTGGTGCTGTTTGGCGAGTGCCTGCCGTTTGAACGGAAGATCCCATTCCTGCAGCGCTGGGCACCGCTCGGCTTCAGTTGCCTGCCCGGTGCCCTGGAGCAGCCACTGGTCGAGTTCTCGGTACGGCAAGAAGCGAGTGAGGCCGTCTCCGTGGCCGTTTCGGTGTTGATCTGTTTTGAGGATATCTTCACTTACTTGGCTCGCCGAGATGTACGGCGCGGAGCCCGGCTGCTGATCAACCAGACCAACGACGCATGGTTTGATGGCTCGGCGGCATCCCGCCAGCACATGGCCAATGCCGTGCTGCGGACGGTGGAAAACCGTGTTCCGCTGGTTCGTGCGGCCAATACCGGCGTGACGTGTTTCCTCGATCGAGTTGGTCGGCTTACCACCCCGAGGTCGTATGCGTTCACGTCATCGCGCGGGTACTCGGTCGATTCGGTAACCGTCCCCGCCCCATCGATGCCCCTGACGCCTTACACCCGCCTTGGAGATTGGCTGCTCGCCATCCCCTGTACGCTGCTGATGGGGGTGGGGGCAGGGCTGCTGATTTATAAGCGGATGGCCAGCCGGGCCAGGATCTGATTGACACCCCAGTTTTCGGCATCCGTACCGGCATTTGAAAGATGCCGAATTCGGACCCCCGCCTCAATGCGTTCATCACTGCCGAATAAAAGGCCGATTCCGATATTCGACCCCGCTTGCCAGTGTCGGCCGAGCTCCTTGCCTTCAATCCGCGTCTCGGTGAGGTAATGCAGGCCGAGCCCGAGGTCGACAAACGGACGGAGCGTACTCTCGTTGTTACGTAGGTAGCGGTAGCGAACCAGCATTGATGCGCCGATTTCATGCAGGCTGGTGACGCCGGTATGGCCTTCCTTACCTTCCCAATAGCCCAGAATAAATTCGCTAAAGGAGCTTAGACGCCCCTGGTCGCCGAGTGCCCATTGCGGCTCGAAATGGTAGTCTGCACCAATCGTTATCGCCTTTACCGTACCATCGCTGATGCCGCCAGCCAAAAAGGTTGAGACGGGGTTGTGGTGTGCTGCGGCAAGCGGTTTGACACTGGTCGCATTCGCCTTTTCGGTGGACGCCAACGCCGTGGCATCTGCCGTCAGCAGCATGAGCGTGTTATCGTCAATGGCAGCCTGGGCGGTGACATCCACTGGATTGGGAGTGGGGATTTCGGTGGGCGGAACTTGGGCGGGCTGCACCTCCTCAGGCGTCGTCTCGGTGGGCGGAACGGTTGTCGGTGCGACAGCAGTTGCCGCAGGTTCCTTTTGCGGTTCCCCTGGTAATGGGTCCCGATGCAGCCCCGCAAGGCCGATGTTGGCGCAGATAAGGATAACCCCACAAACCCCAGCCGATATTTTTATGCCCATTGTTGACGCTCCCTCTGATAAGGTGCCAAAATAAAACTTTGCAAAGGATAAACCACATTCCCCCAATGTTGCAATCACTTATTGATCAACAAGAAAAAATACACAGGGCGGATCCGCTCAAAAGGAGTGCTGGCGGAGCGTGGAATGCGTCGGAATTTTGCAAATCTGGGTTTCTGAAACGGTTTTGAGTTGTTTAACGAGGGGTTTCAGATTAACATTAAAAAAGTGTTGTTTTTTGGTGTTTGCTGTGAATGTATTGAGATGGTTTTGATATGAAAGTACCGATTAGTTGGTTGAATGAATATGTAGATCTGGCAGGGATATCGGCGAAGGATATCGGCGATAAGCTGACGTTTTCAGGCATCGAGGTGGAAGGAATCCACACCGTGGGGGGCGATTTCGCGGGTATCGTGGTTGGCGAGATCCGGTCGCTAAGGCAGCATCCGAATGCGGATCGCCTGCGGCTTTGCGAGGTATTTGATGGGAAGTCCGTGCTGCCGGTGGTCTGTGGTGCCTTGAATTTCGAGGCGGGCGACAAGGCGGCCTTTGCCGGGGCGGGCACGGTGTTGCCCGACGGAACCAAGCTGAAACGATCGAAAATCCGGGGCGAGGTGTCGGAAGGCATGCTATGTGCAGAGGATGAACTGGGACTTTCGGACCATCACGACGGCATTTTCCTAGTGCCGCGCGAAACGGTGGCGGGAACTCCGTTGAGCGAGATTCTGGGACCATCGGAAACAGTGCTGGAATTGGAGATCACTTGGAATCGTCCGGACTGTCTTTGCGTTATCGGCGTGGCCAGGGAACTGGCAGCACTTTACGGGAAACCGCTCAAGGTGCCCGAGGTCAAGGTCACGGAGGGATCTTTGGCGGTCGGCGATCTGGTGTTGGTGCGGATTGAGGATTCGCTGGCCTGCCCTCGCTATACGGCAAGGGTCTTGACCGAGGTTAACATCGCCCCGAGTCCCGAGTGGATGCAGCGTCGGCTGACCCTGTGCGGCGTGCGTCCGATCAATAATGTGGTCGATATCACCAATTACGTGATGCTCGAATGCGGTCAACCCCTGCATGCCTTTGATTACGCCCTACTAAAGGATCGGCAGATCGTGGTTCGGCGGGCGCGGGCGGGCGAAACCATGGCGACGCTGGATGGCGTTGAGCGGCACCTGACGCCCTCGATGCTGGTGATTGCCGACGCGCAGTCTGCCGTTGCCGTGGCCGGGGTGATGGGAGGCGCGGGCAGCGAGATTCGCGAGACCACGGCCACGGTGTTGCTGGAAAGTGCGGCATTCGATCCCCGGTTGATCCACCGGACGGCGACAACGCTCGGGCTTTCGACCGAATCGTCGCACCGGTTTGAACGTCGTGTGGACGCGGCGCGTGTCGACTGGGCCAGCAACCGGGCGGCCGCTCTGATGCAGGCGCTGGCGACCGGGCAAGTCGCCTGTGGAATGGTGGATGTCTATCCGCTGGTGGCCCCGTCGCGTCGCGTCATGCTGACGCCTCAGCGCTTGCGTCGGGTGCTGGGTGTGGATGTGCCCACCGATCGCGTAATCGCCATATTCAAGTCGCTGGAATTACCCGTTTGCTTGCAGGACGACGGGGTGTTTGTCGTGGATGTACCCTCGTTCCGCCCCGATCTTGAGTGCGAGGCGGATCTGATTGAGGAAGTGGCCCGGATGCACGGGCTTGAGCATATTCCCGATACGGTTCCCTCGGCAACGGTCGTGCCGGGAGCCGATGATTCGCCGGTTCGTGCGCTTTTCCGTTGCCGCGAGGTCCTCGTCGGGCTAGGGCTTTGCGAAATGATGAGTTACAGCTTTACGGCCTCACCGTTGCTGGATGAATTTGATAGTTCCGATGCTGCTGAGCGGGTTGTATTGCCTAACCCGGTGAGCGCGGACCAAGGGGTGTTGCGCAACGCCCTGATGCCCCAGCTCGTCGAGTGCTTGGCTCGTAATCGTGCCCGGCAGGTGCTTTCGGCGGCGCTTTTCGAGATTGGAACCGTATTCCGGCGGGATGCCGGTGGTGCGATCCGCGAAGCCACGCATCTGGCGATCGGGCTGGCTGGGGAGCAACGCGGGGATACCCTCAGGCGGGGACGTGTGCAGGACGAAGCCGTATTCCTGGGGCTTAAGGGTGTGGTTGAGCAGTTGGTCTCGGTGTTGCGTGCCGGACGGGTCACATTTGTTCCCGCGAGTGTTGTCCAATGCGAGCCGGGAAGTGCTGTGGACGTGTTCATCGGGTCCGAACGGATCGGTTATATTGGCCTCTTAGGAAAGACGTTGCGTCAGTCGCGCCGGTTGAATGATCCCGTGGCTATCGGAGAGTTGTCCCTGCGTCCGCTACTGGCCAATGTCTTCAAGACACCCGCCTACCAGCCGATTCCCCAGTACCCGTCAATCAGCCGTGACATGGCCGTGCTGGCGGATGCCGCCATCAGTCACCGAGACATTATCCAGGTCATCGAAAAATCGGCGCCTACAGAGTTGACAGGGGCTGCCTTGTTTGATATCTTCCTTTGCGAAGGGGTGGATGCTGGGCGTCGAAGTTTGGGATATAGCCTGACATATCAGTCGAGTGAGCGGACGTTGACCGATGATGAGGCGAATGTGCTGCATGCAGGGATCAAGGCGGAACTGACGCAGGCTCTGGGTGTGAGTTTTCGTTAGGTTGATGGCGTTACCGTTGGGTGGTCAAGGGTGGATTAGGCGGGAGCGTGGCGGGGTTGCGATTATCCGATAATGAGTGAGTTATTGGTTTTTGATACTGGTCTATAATATAAGAATACATACTCGTAATAGGAATTTTTTACCCTGCTTTGTTCGATACACAGGCAAAGCACTCTGATCCAGTATAAACTGTCTCGGGAGTTTGAATGTGGTGTTGACGTCATGCCGTCTCCGGACGGACAGCCGACGCACTACCTAGAGCACCCACCTCTACACTTGAGGTTCAGAGTCATCGCCTGCTTCGGCACGGCGGGGTATTTTTTTACGGGACGGGTATGGATTTGTTTAAAACACCGGAACATGGGCACATAGGGGCGTCTCCGCTCGCTGCGCGCATGCGTCCACAGACGGTTGATGAGATTGCCGGGCAGGAACATATCCTCGGTGAGGGACGCCTGCTGAAGCGGGCGATCCATGCCGACCGGCTTGGCAGTGTAATCCTGTATGGGCCCCCGGGATGCGGAAAAACCTCGATCGCGGAAGTGATTGCCGCCGCTACCAAACGTTGCTTTGTCCGCACCAGCGGTGTTTTGGCTGGCGTTGCCGAATTGCGCGCCCTGATCAAGAGCGCCCAGCACCGACGGGCAAGCGAGGGGCGGGAAACCATTCTTTTCGTGGATGAAATCCACCGTTTCAACAAAGCCCAGCAGGATGTGCTGCTTCCGTTTGTTGAAGACGGCTCGGTGACGCTGATCGGGGCGACTACCCACAATCCAATGTTCTTTATCAATACGCCCTTGACGTCGAGGTCGATGGTTTTCGAGCTCAAACCGCTTGCCGAGACGGCTGTTCTTGACCTTTTGCAGCGGGCACTGCGTGACGAGGACCGTGGATTGGGACTCTATCCGGTGAAGGCTGACGCGTCGGCCCTGGCGCATATCGCACGGGTTTGCGAGGGCGATGCTCGCCGGGCGCTGAATGCGCTGGAGGTGGCCGTGCTGACGACGCCTGCGGCGGCAGATGGCTCGGTCTATTTGACACCCGCTGTTGCCGAGGATTCGGTTCAGAAAAAGACCGTGGTTTACGACCATGACGAGGATGGTCATTACGATACCATTTCGGCCTTCATCAAAAGTGTACGGGGTTCCGATCCGCAAGCCGCGATCTACTGGCTGGCCAAGATGCTGTATGCGGGGGAGGATCCCCGTTTTGTTGCCCGTCGGCTGGTGATCCTGGCGTCCGAGGACATTGGCAATGCCGATCCTCGCGGATTGTTGATGGCTGTGGCGGCGATGCACTCGGTCGAGTTTCTCGGGATGCCCGAGGCGAGGATCACCCTGGCGCAGGCGACCACGTATCTGGCGACGGCTCCGAAAAGCAATGCCTCCTACAAGGCGATCAATGCCGCGCTCAAGGATGTTGAGCAGGGGCGCAGTTTGCCGGTTCCTGAGCATCTTAAGAACAAGCACCTCAAGGTTACGGAGGGCGGCCCCGCATCTCCGGCTTATGTCTACCCGCATGATTTCAAGGGGAATTACGTTGACCAGGAGTATGTGCCGACGACGGCCATGTATTATGAA
>DIZZ01000255.1:28919-36084 GCA_002428045.1 Verrucomicrobia bacterium UBA6015 | reverse complement strand
AAGACCCCGTGAACGGTTACGAGTTTTGATGCTATTAATCAAGGATTTATGACGCGGTCACTTCTGGAAGGCGCGGTTACGGACGGGGCTTGCGTTTCACCCGGCGCAGATAAAAGGGGTGTTCCTTCTGGAACTCGATTCCCGGCATGAAGGGGTATCCAGCTTCCGCACAATCCCATTCCAGGCCATAAAAAACCATCGAGTCCAAGGCCGTGGTCTCTTCGTAGGATCGGAAAAGCATAGTGATCGGGCCGGCGTGTGTGTCCACGATTTGCCGCATCAGTCGATCCGTCTCGTTCGGGTTTTGGGAAGGACCGGTCAAATACCCCTGTAGACGCAGGACTTTGGCCGTCGGCGGGAAAAACGGAATCAGGTAGGCTTTGGGATCGTGGCCGACAATGAGGACAAGGATATTTCCGAGTTCGGCGAGCGGAGGCAGTTGGACATCAAAATAGTCGGACGACCAGGGGCGCCGCCCCCAATCACCGGGTTTGACGGAAACCAGCAACATGACGAGGCAGGCTACGGCGAGCCAAACTTGCTGGCGGGTATCGCGCCAAAAGGTTCTCAGGAGCAGAAGGATCGTCAGCGGCGCAAGGAATTCAATGATGATTGCATACCGATACACCGAAAACATCTTCATCCACAGGGTGAACGCGACGACCACGAAAATGATCATGAATCGGGTTGCGTCCGGCACTTGGCTAGGGACTGTCGTTCCCTCGCTCATGCAGCAGCCGGGCCGGTATCGCCAAAGGGAACGTACGAGCAGCGCCAGCAGGAGGATGTAAAGCAGGGCAATGCGCAGATCCCGGAAAGATACCTCGCCAACCTGGAATGGGTTGATCGTGAGTTGAAAGGGGAACAGCAGACATTGGATCAGGCTCGTGGGAAGGAACCGCTCGTCCCGATAGGAGCCGATGAAGCCCCAGGGCGATTGAAAGCATTGGTTGAAATAAGGGAAGATCGGATTCTGGAAACGCTGCCACATTTCCAGCATCCAGAATCCGCCGGTCAGCGCGGCACCGCCCAGCACGCCTAAACCAAAGATCACGGCCAGCCAGAACCGGCGCAGGAACGGTAGCGCAAGCCCGAAAAACGCGGTGCAGAGCGCCACCGCATAAATTGCGAATGGCAATTTCATCCCCAGAGTGGATCCCATCAGAAGGCCCGCTATGGCGACAATGAGCCAGCCAGAACGTGGCGAGGCACTGAACCGGGCGCGAAACCGCAAGATCAGCCAGATAGCCGCCAGCACTGGCAGACTCATGATATTGTCACCGAAGCTGGTGCCGATTTCGGCCCTATTCATAGCACCCGACGCACCGACGGCGGCCACGCCGACGCAGCCCCATACGGTCCAATCGCGCCGTGGCAAATCAATCCATTGCCGGGCAATTCCATAGAGCAGCCAGACGTTGAATCCGGCCATCACGCCCAACGTGAACCCGATGTTTTTTGGAGGAAACGAGGTGACGGCCCAATAGAACGGCAGATGCATCAGCGGATTATAATAGGTTGCCACATGCCCGACGGCGATGTCCTGCCCCATGCGGTTAAACAGGAACGCGAAGGGGTTGTAGAAATGGTAATTGCGCAAATCCCAGTTCGTATCCTGTCCGGCGTAGAGCGCGTACAGCCCCGATAAAACGGGCGCTAACGCCAACAGGCAGAGTCCCATCCAAACAGATGCACCGGACTTCATGCGAACGCTGGAGGATGCGCCGTTGATAATCTTTGCGATATAATTGATCATCTGTGGCGTGACTTTTCTTCCTCGTTTTTAATTTTTCGAATCAACGATCTCATGAAGCACCCAATCGGGGAACGGAGCGCCATCTGCTGTCATCCATGTACCTTCACCTTTTGCTGGCCATCAAATGTCCGCAGCATGTTCCAGAACCGCAGCGTATCGCGCAGCGGACGGATCTTGCTGCATTCATCCCCATAAATCACCTGCACCGGAACCGAATCGATCCGCACGCCATGTTGCGACAGGATGAGCAGAATTTCAGATTCGGCTGCAAATCTTGAATCCCCATCTTGCATGGGGGGGATCACATCCGTCCGGTAAAGACGAAACCCATTCTGGGTATCCGGTACCCGCTGCCCCATTTTACGGCTCAAAAGCCAGCTCATGAACCGGTTTGTCAAGCGCCTCACCAGCGGCATCTTCGATGGATCATCCATCCGGTTGCCCACAATCGCCGCGCAGCCCTGGGTTGCGAAAGCCTCGATAAAAACGGGGATATCGGCTGGCGCATGCTGGCCGTCCCCATCCATCGTCAACACGAAGGACGCACCTTGCTCTCGGGCATATTGAAAACCCGTTTGAAGGGCGGCACCCTTTCCCTTGTTCACCGGATGAACCAACACCTCGGCACCCGCCTCGCGTGCCGCCGCTGCGGTGTCATCCCGAGATCCGTCATCGACAACAACGATACGAGATGCAAACGAACGAACACATCGAACCAGCGGACCAATCCGGGCGCCTTCCTGATAAGCTGGTATAAGAATCATTCCATCGGATGTAACCATCGCGGACCCTTTCAAAAAATGCTGACATTGTTACAATATTTCAGCATTTGATGAAAGGATAATTACAGTCCACGTGTAAGTTTTCTTATTTCTCAATCGGGGCATGGACCGTCGCAGAATGCTTGATCTCGGCCTTTTTCTGAAGTGTCTTGACATACTTAGCCACTGCCTCCGCTCGGGCTTGCTGCTTCAGCAGGAGCTTCACCTTGGCACGGTCGACGGGGGCATCGGGCTGTTCAGGTCGCCTGAGACGTTCCGCGTGCTGTGCAATGAACGCCGATATGTCCGCCTCTGTCGGATCAGACGCTGAAGGCAATGAGATGGCGAGTAGCTTCTCGATATGCAGCCCCGTGATGACCTCATTACGCAAAGAATCGCTACCTGCCGGGCCGTCGGCCAGAATCCCTTTCGGATCGCGTCCCTCAGGCGTCCGCTTCCGAATCAATCGTAGAGCCCCCTCAATCTCCGCCTCGGACGCGGTAATCTGTAGCCGCCGAGCCTCCTGCAGCAAGAGTTCTCTCTTTACAAAATCGTCAATAACCTTGGACAGCACCTTATTCCGAATCATCACGACCCGATCAGCGGGCATTTCGGGGGGGGGTGAACTTCCCAGCCGCAGATCCATCTGACGTAAGGCCTCTCCACGCGTCAGGACGGCATCGTTGACACTGATCAGGATTTCAGAAAGATTGGCGACCGCTCCAGGTGCCCCATCAAGCAACGCTTGTGGGACCATTCCCCCTTTGCCCTGCGCCCGGGTTCCGTCATGCTTCGAACAGCCCGCCCCCAGAACCACAGCCACCAAAACCATTTTACTTATCGATTTCATGGGGTACACTATGCGATACACAGGGAACCGTGTCAAGGTTTCCAAGGCGGATAAAACGAATCTGGGACAGGTTTCTTATTCAAAAAAAACGCCGCCGTACCCGATGGGGTAAGGCGGCGCCGCAGGTTCTCGTTTCCGCTTAGTACATGAACAACATTTCCGTGTAGGAAGGCAACGGCCACAGGTCGTCAGCAACCAGACCTTCCAGCGTGTCGGCATACTTGCGTAGCTCAGCCATGCCAGCCAGCGTGGCCAGCGGCTTGCCACCCTCCTCAAGCTCCTCGACGTGCTTGATGGCAGCCATCAACTTACCTGTCAAATCACACACTTCGTTCAACAAGGCCAGCGTTGGGCTGACATCCTGCACCCCGGCGGCCTTCACCGAGTTGATCGTTTCGGCAAGATCACTCTGGTAGGTCAACACGGCTGGCAGGATCTGAGTGCGAGCAATCGTCACCGCGCAACGCGCCTCAATCACGACCGCTTCCTCATAGGCTGTCTTGTAAATCGCATACCGAGAACGAACTTCAACCTCTGACAGCACCTTGTATTTACCAAACAACTTGATCGCCTTGTCGGTGACAATTGCATCAAGCGCCTCGGGCGTTTTACGCAAATTCGGCAACCCTCGACGGGCCGCCTCCTCAACCCACGCCTGGGTGTAGTTATCGCCATTGAAGAGAATACGCTTGTGCTTCTTGACCAGCCCGATAATGAGCGCCTGCAGCGCAACGTTGAACTTCGTACCTGCTGCTACAGCCGTGTCCAATTCAGTACAGATCTCGTCCAACGCCTCGGTGACAATCGTGTTCAGCACCACATTGGGACCCGCGCAGCTCTGCTCGGAACCCACGGCACGGAACTCGAACTTGTTGCCCGTGAACGCGAACGGCGAGGTCCGGTTACGATCTGTTGCATCGCGCGGCAGGGTCGGCAACGACGTGACACCGACCTTGATCTCTCCTCCAGCCTTGGAGCTGCTTGCCCCACCCTTTTCAAGTTGCTCGATCACATCGGTGAGCTGCTCGCCCAGGAAAATCGAGATAATCGCCGGTGGTGCCTCGTTAGCCCCCAGTCGATGATCATTTCCTGCCGTGGCAACCGACGCTCGCAGCAGGTCGGCATGCGTATCGACCGCCTTCATCAACGCGACAATCATCGTCAGGAACTTGGCGTTCTCGTGCGGGTTATCGCCCGGCGTCAGCCAGTTCTTGCCATCCGGCCCGCAGACCGACCAGTTGTTGTGCTTGCCGGAACCGTTNNGGCTTTTCGTGCAGCAAGCAGACGAAGTCATGTTCCTCGGCCACCGAACGCAACGTCTCCATCACAATCATATTGTGATCGACCGCCAAATTCAGGTTCTCAAACATCGGCGCTATTTCGAACTGTGCCGGGCAAACCTCATTGTGACGCGTGCGGGAAGGAACGCCATGACGCCACAACTGCTGATCCAAGTCCGTCATGAACGCTATGACCCGAGTCTTGATCGATCCGAAATAGTGATCTTCCATCTGCTGATGTTTCGCCGGTTTGCGACCAAACAACGTACGCCCGGTCTGAACCAAATCGAGACGCGCATCAAAATACTCCTTATCGATCAGGAAATACTCTTGCTCCGGCCCGAGTGTGGCCCACGCCCGCTTGCCCGCAGACTCAATCCCGAAAAACTTGCCAAGCCTGCAAACCTGGGTGTTCAGCGCATCCATCGAACGTAGCAACGGCGTCTTCTTATCCAGCGCCTCGCCGTGATAACCACAAAATACGGTAGGGATGCAAAGGGTACATCCATTCGGGCCTTCCTTGATGAAGGCCGGGCTGGTTGGATCCCACCCCGTATAACCACGAGCCTCGAAGGTTGCGCGCAACCCGCCGGACGGGAAACTGGAAGCATCCGGCTCGCCCTGTATCAGTTCCTTACCCGAAAAACGCAACACTGCACCGCCCTCGTTATCCGGCGTAACAAACGAGTCATGTTTCTCCGCTGTGGTACCCGTCAGAGGCTGGAACCAATGCGTGAAATGCGTCGCGCCCTTCTCAATGGCCCATGTCTTCATGGCCTCGGCCACTTCATCAGCAATACTGGCATCCAGTGCCGTCCCTTGGGAAATTGTCTTTGTGAGCGATGCAAACGCCTTTTCCGAAAGATAATTCCGCATTGCCCGCGTGTTGAATACATTTTCACCGTATGTCTCGGTTATTTCGTTCTCCCTGATGTCAGCCATGTTGAAACCTTTCTATTAACTTTTAGGCAATCTTATATTACAACCCGCTAATCGCTACTACAAACACTTGTAGCAGCATATGTGCCAATCTTCAAACAATCAAAACAAAACGTTAATTATTAAATGGTTACTGTGTCTATGGCGAAGGTCGTCGTCATGAACATAATTACATAAATGTCAACAAAAAGCCGCTTGCTCGACAATTATGTAACTTGCTCTGTTTTCACGAGTTCCCATTCCTGATCCATTTCCTCAAGGCTACATTCCTCCATCCGGCGCCCCGCCGCCAGCAGCCGTTCCTCAACCCGGTGAAAACGATTAGCGAACTTGCGAGTGGCCTGCTGCAGAGCCTGCTCGGCATGAACCGCCCTGAACCGACACAGGTTAACGGTGGCGAACAGCAGATCGCCAAGCTCTTCCTCAATCGCTTCAGGACGACCGGAAGCCAAGGCATCCTGCACCTCGCCCAGTTCTTCCTCCACCTTCTTGAGGACATCCTCAATCGCCGACCAGTCGAACCCTTTGCGGGCGGCACGTTCCTGGATGCGTTGTGCCCGATGCAAAGCGGGTAGCGTGACAGGAATCCCGTCGAGCGTTTGCACCGGCGTGTTCCCTTGACGCTCCTGCTGCTTAATGGCAGCCCAGTTGCGTACCACCGCCTCGGGTGTCTCGGCCACGACATCACCAAACACATGCGGATGTCGTCGGATGAGCTTGCGGGTCAAGTGATCCGCCACCGCCGCGAAATCAAAATCGCCTTGCTCGGCGCGGATCTGGGCTTGCAACACCACCTGCAGGAGGACATCGCCCAGTTCGTCACGATGCGCAGCCGCATCCTCCTGGTCGATCGCCTCTAGCAATTCACAGCACTCCTCCATTAGATAGGGTTTGAGCGAGTTGAGCGTTTGCTCCCGATCCCACGGGCATCCCCCCTCCCCTCGCAGCCGGGACACCACCGCCAGCAACCGGGCAATCGGCGGTTCATCGCCATCCCCCATCATAGTCGGCGTTTGCATACGGTTTGAATAGAAGGTATTGTCCATGCCTTATGAAAATACAGATTGTGGCAGCGTGAGTCAACTTCATCTTTATTTCTCTTTGGATCCTTTGACCCGTGAATTAACGGGGAAATTGACAAGGGGAACTGACGGAATGCAGGCTTGTCATTTGGCAGGCTAGTCGGTAAGGTTTACGATCATGAGACGGTATATATGGTTTTGTGGGATCGTGCTACTGCTAGCCTGCGCGTGGGGGTGCAGTCGGTTTAGACCGCCACGCGGGGTGCAATCAAACGTCGAGACCCTGCTGACCACAGGGTATTGCGACTGCGGTGACTGCTGCGGATGGCGGCGAAACTGGCTTTTTCGTCCGGTCTACAGTTATGGACCGATGCAGGGGAAGCCCAAGAAGATAGGGCAGACCGCCAACGGGGCGATGGCCAAACGCGGCACGATCGCAGCCGATACGAAGCTTTACCCATTCGGCACGATCATGTATATCGAAGGCTACGGGTATGGACGCGTGGAGGACCGCGGGGGCGACATCAAGGGACAGCACATCGATTTGTTTTTCAGGA
>DIZZ01000255.1:768-28904 GCA_002428045.1 Verrucomicrobia bacterium UBA6015 | reverse complement strand
AAAGGTTTGGATTCAAAAATAGGGGAAAGAGAACATGCGCAAGGACTTTTTTGAGAACGGGGTTTCCGTCGTTGTCCCGGTGTACAATGAGCAGGAATGCATCGAGACATCGATCCGTGAATTATCGGCGGTGATGCGTTCCCTAGGACGGCCCTTTGAGATTGTTTGTGTTGATGACGGTTCCCGGGACGGCAGTGGCGACATCCTCAAAGGGCTCAAGAACCGCGACATTCCCGAACTGGTGCTTCTGAGACTGGAGCCGAATAGCGGCCAGAGCGCGGCCTTCGGGGTCGGCTTTCGCCAGGCTCGGTACGACGTGACGGTCACTATCGATGCGGATGGACAGAACGATCCGGCGGACATTCCCCGGTTGCTGGCGGGCTTGGACGGCGTGGATTTGTGCTGCGGCTACCGGGCAAAACGGCAGGACACCTGGACCAAGCGCCTCGCCAGCCGCATCGGGAACCGGGCACGCAACCGGCTGCTGGGCGGAAGGATTATCGACACAGGCTGTTCCCTCAAGGCATTCCGCACCGAACAGGTAAGATACTTGATGATGGTCGATGGCATGCACCGGTTCCTGCCGAACCTGTGCGTCATGCAGGGGGCGCAGGTCAAGCAGATCCCCGTGAACCACAGGCCACGTACCTTGGGCGTCAGTAAATACACTAATTTCGGGCGTTTCCTGAAAACCGTTCCGGACCTGCTAGCCGTGTGCTGGATCAAGAAGCGCACCCGTCGGTTCAACGTAATCGACGCCTCCTGAGGAGCCTCACGAGGCACCCGACCACGCACAACCTAACAAGCGAAGCCTCGCTAACTCCGGTAATTGGGGGCATCCTTCATGATCTTGATATCATGCGGATGCGCTTCCCGGACGCCTGCCGAGGAGACCCTCACCACTTTTCCATTCAACTGCAATGCCTGCAAATCACGGCATCCACAATAACCAAGCGAGGATTTAAGGCCTCCACAGAATTGTGTCATCACGCTCTTGACGGTGCCGGCATACGGGACAATGCCTTCAATTCCCTGCGGCACTAGGTTGGCTGCATCCACATTGGCTTGTCCATAGCGCTCACGACTGCCTGCCCCCTGCTGCATGGCAGCCAAGCTGCCCATGCCACGGTAAGCTACATACTGGCGCCCCTGGTGAATGATCTTCTCGCCCGGACTTTCCTCCGTCCCAGCCAGGATCGACCCCAGCATGACAGAATCCGCACCACTGACAATCGCCTTTGGAACATCTCCGGAATGGCGGATCCCGCCGTCGGCTACAATCGGAATCGACCCTTTCAGGGCGGAGCGGGCGGCATATATCGCGGAGATCTGCGGGACACCGACCCCACAGACGACTCGGGTCGTACAGATGGAGCCCGGGCCAATCCCCACCTTGACGGCATGCGCACCGGCATCCCGCAGTGCCAGGGCTGCTTCCGCCGTGGCAATGTTACCCGCGATGATATCAATCTGCGGGTAATTGCGGGCAATCCAGCGAGTCATGCTCATCACCCCTTCAGAGTGACCGTGGGCACTGTCCACAACAATCACGTCAACCCCTTCGGCAGCAAGGGCCTCGACACGGGCCTCGTTATTCGGGCTGACGGCCGCCCCGACACGCAACCGGTATTTGGCATCGCGGTTATACATCGGCTCAACATTCCGAACCAAGGTACTGACATCCGTGAAACTGTAAAGACCGACCAGCTTACCACTCTCCACCAATGGCAGCTTGCCGATCTTGTTACGCAACATGATCTCATAGGCCGTCTGCAAATCGGTGTCGGGCGGAGCAGAGATCACATTTCGCGTCATGACCTTGGTGACACTATCCCCCTGCTTCTCGGCAAAGCGCATATCGGTCGAGGTCAAGATGCCGACAATCGTTCCGTGCTCGTCCAGGATCGGGAAGCCGCTGAAGGAAAACCCACGCTCCTCGCGCCGCTGGCGCACGGTTTCAAGCGTATCGGTATCGCGGAAGGTGATGGGATCACGGATCAGTCCATGCAGGTAATGCTTGACAACGCCGACCTGGCGCGACTGCTCCTGAACGGATAGGTTCTTGTGAATAATACCGATCCCTCCGAGGAGCGCCATGGAAATCGCCATACGGCTTTCTGTCACGGTATCCATGGCGGCACTGACAAAAGGCATATTGATCTCTATACGCGTCGTCAGCCGAGCCCGGAGTGAGGTTTGATCCGGCAGGAAATCAGCATACTGCGTGATGAGGGATATGTCATCAAACGTCAATCCTTCAAACGGGAATTGCTTCATGAACTCGGAAATATATGCATTTTCTTTCATCATCCACTCCTTTATCAATCGCCTTGCTTTGAACGAAGTTATTTACTCCCCCACCCTTGCCTACGCAAGCAAAAAACCGGAACGGTTTTATTCGGAGGCCTTGATTTCATCCCATATTTTAGCAAACCGGGCATTATCCTCGCCAAGGTCCTTGATGACTTCACAACGCTGCAATACCGCATCCGGCAGGAATATCGTCGGGTCATTGCGCACGGCTGGGGGCAGCAACGCATAGGCGGCCACATTCGGGCAGCGGTAATGCACATACTCGATATTGGCGGCGGCCACTTCTGGCCGATGCATGAAGTTGATGAAGGCATGCGCCAGTTTGACCTGGGTGGCAGTGGCAGGAATCACCATTTCGTCAATCGCGATGGAGGTTCCTTCCTGCGGGACGACAAACGCAATGCCCTCGTTCTCGGCAATCACCTGCAGCACGTCGCCACTGAATCCGTGGGTCATCACGAATTCCGCAGAGACCAGGCCGTTCTTGTACTGGTCCGATTCAAACTTGGCGATATTGCGTTTCCAGCGGATGACGACATCGCGCGCCTGCTCCAACTCCTTCTCGTCAACACTATTGTAGCTGTAGCCCAGAGACTTGAGCGCGGCACCGATCGTTTCACGCATATCATTGAGCAGCGTCATCCGCCCCTTGAGCGCGGCGCGGTCGAACATGTTCCAGGTGGGCTCGAAGTCCGGGATGCGGCTGGTCAGGTAACCGATCCCGGTACTCCCAGCCATGTAGGGGACACTGTAGGTCATGGCCGAATCGGAAATCAGCGACCGCAGCAGCGGATCAATATGCTTGAGATTGGGAATGAGCGAGAGATCCAGCGTCTGCAACATTCCTTGCTGACGCATGATGCTGATCATGTAGCCGCTCGGGAAGATCACATCATAACCGCCACCGCCCGCCTTGATCTTGGCGAACATGGCTTCGTTGGAATCGTAGAAGTCACGAACGACCTTGCAATCAAACTCCGCCTCGAACTGGGCGATCAAATCCGGGTTCATGTAATCAGTCCAGTTATAGACATGCAGCGCGGGTTTGCGCACACAGCCGGTCGCTAACAGGAAGGAACATAACGCCAAGCATAGCCTCTTCATTTTAGACTCCGTTTCCCTTTTTTAACAGGACTTTCTACAGGATCAGCCTCACTTCGTGAACTGAATTTGATTTACGATTTTCAGTTGATTTAACAACCAATGTCAATCATTATTTCGAAATGGGGAGGAACGATTTTATGGGTGCAATTCATGTTGAGCGGAGCGGGCTTTGGTCAGCAGGATTGACCGAACCGGAACAAGCCACCGTCATGGCGATTACGGCAGACGCCTTGGCGCAGGCGGTGGGCCATACCCCGACGGCATTCGATGTTGACCGTTTTGCCCTGACACCGGCCTTGCGCATCGCACGGGCCACGTTTGTCACCCTGCACAAAGGCGGTATGCTGCGAGGCTGCATCGGCTCCTTGCAACCGGAAGCCCCGTTGTTCCAGTCGGTCCATGACAATGCCCTCGCCGCCGCACTGCACGATCCTCGCTTCCCATCGGTTACAGGGCGTGAACTGCTGCTGCTGGAGGTCTCGGTTTCTATCCTCAGCCCCGTGGAGCCTATTGACACCATCGCTGAGTTCCGGATCGGCGAACACGGGATCATCCTCGAAAAGGGCTGGCGGCGCGCGGTCTACCTGCCCGAGGTCGCCACCGAACAGGGCTGGACCGTCGAGGAAACACTGATTTCACTATGCCAGAAAGCCGGGTTGCCGACGGATGCCTGGCGTACCGGCGCTTCGTTCAAGGTGTTTTCCAGCGAGGTGCTCTCAAGGAGGCATGATGTTTAAGAAAATCTTGTGGATGGCGATGGCGGCGGCTTGCGGGGCTGCCGGGGTATTCATTGTGCGCGTGGCGTTTGACCGGATGCAGGATCTGCGGGTGATCGAGCGCATTCCGCGGGTGTCGGTGGCCGACCTGATTCCGGGCGAGGCCAATCTTAGCGGCCAGGTGGAACTGTATGAAGGCCAAAGCCTAACCGCCCCTGACTCTAATGCCCACTGTGTCTGCTATGAATACACGGAACAGCGGAAAACCCGCGATTCTGATGGCGATGTGAAATGGGAAACCATCCGTAGCGAAAGCCAGCACATCCCGTTCCTGCTCGTGGACGCTACGGGTGCCATCATGGTGGATCCCGAGAGTAAATCCTCGCTCAGCGTCAGTCTGGCATCGAAGCACAGTCGTACGGACGGCGATATGCGCTATACCGAAAACCGGATCGACCCGGGCATGAGCGTCTTCGCGATGGGCGTGGCCACCCCCACCGCGTCTGGAATGCAACTGCGGTTTGACGGTCCCGGAGCCTATATGCCCATCCTTTCCGTACATGGGGAGGAAAGGGAGCGGGGCTTGGTCGGGCTGTTCAGTCTCTTGCTGACCGGACTGGGGCTGCTGCTCCTGTCGCTTGGTATGGTAGCTGGAACTCGCCTCGTGGGCCTTCACATGACGCTGCCTTTCCTGCTATGCGTGACCTTGACGGTCTCGATCACGCTGACGCGGCAGGCCCATCGCATGATACAGGCCGACTTGCAGAGCGCCTTCGATCGGCTGGCCCGCGAACGAGACGTACGCACGGATATGGTTCAGGAACGTTTGCGGCAGATCGATGTATCGTGGGCCGGAGATTGGGCCGACCTCGGGACCATGCTCGCTGGAGGCCCGGCGCAGCCACGGATAAAGGCCGAGCTGGCCGACCTGATCTCGCACCACCGCGTGAACCTGACGCGCGCCATGCAGCGAGCCGAGCGGTTAAGGACAGGCTTCCCCGAACGGATGATCGCCCGCCGGATGGGACTGGTTCCTCCGGATGATTTTGAATTGACCACTGCCGAAAACGAGCAGTTGATGAGTCTGGAGCAGTCATTCCAACCCACACGGATCTCCGCCCTGGCGGCGGGAATCACGATCGGCCTCGGCGGCATCGCCGCCCTGTTGTTCGGGAGTCTCGGTTTGCGCCGGATCCGACTAAAGCGCTGGATTGAGAACATTCCAACCGTCAAGACGCTCGGTGTGGCCTACGGGCTGACCGAGGTCAAGGGCAGCGTGGCCATACCGCCTGCACAGGAACCGCTCAGCGGCCCGCTCAGCGGTCAACCCTGCGCCTGTTATCATTACACGGTAAAAGAGAAACGGTGCAACGGCAAGAAAACCCAATGGGTCACAATCACTGACCAGAAACAACAGCAGCCGTTCCTCTGCCAGGATGCCGACGGCAGCCTTCCGATTAATCCGGACGGTGCCGAGATCGACATGACGACACGGACGAACAAACAGGAAGGACGACGTCTGCACGAGGAACACCGCCTGGCAGTCGGCGGTCCGCTCTATGCGCTGGGGTGCGCACTCGTCGATCCCAAGACCCATGACCGGCTCGTGATGGCGAAGGACCAGGACAAGACCCTACCTTACCTGCTCAGCGACCGCAACGAGCAGGACATCATTGGACGCAGGGCGACGGCGGGCTTTATCCTGTTGACACTCGGGATCAATGCATTCAGCCTTGCCATCCTCAGCCTGACGGGCTGGCAGGGCGGCTTTGGCGTTATGCAATACCAGGTAGCCGCCCTGGCGCCGCTCGCCTACATGATCCTCTTCTTTATCGGCGTGCTTTACAACGACCTCGTGTTCCTGCGCCGCCGCTGCGATTCCATGTGGGCAAATATCGATGTATCGCTCAAAAAACGGTTCGACCTGCTGCCCTCGCTGGATGCGGCGGCGCAGGCCTACCTGGCGCACGAAAAATCGCTGCAGGCGTTGCTCGCCCAGGCCAGGGCGGCCGGTGGCGTAGCGGGTGCCGTGCAAGCGCCTGGAACTGCGGCAACGGCGGCGACGGCAGCGACGGCAGCAGTACGGCAGGTCGCCGGGCTGGTCGAAACCTATCCTGAATTAAAGGCGGACCGGACAATCGGTGACCTGATGCGCCAGCTCCGCTCGCTGGAACAAGAGGTCTCTCTGATGCGTGAGGGATACAACCAGGCGGTCGAGGTCTATAACACCCGTATTGAACGGGTTCCAGAGGTCGTGCTGGCACGGATATGCCACTTTGAAACACGCGCCTTTTTCAATTAAGCCTTCATCAGAAGCAAACTCACCGCCATGACGAGCATACCGGCCATCAGTCCCAGCAGGCTGTCATGCCCCTTGCCGTAGGCCCGGCTCGTGGGCAGTAGCTCGTCGAGACTGATGTACACCATGATGCCGGCGACAGCCCCGAACATGATCCCCATGACCTGGGGCGGAATGCTGCCGTCGCTACCCCCGAAAAACAACACGATCAAAAGATACCCAATCAACGCCCCTGCCGGTTCCGCCAAACCGCTCAGGAACGAATACATGAACGCCTTTCGACGGTTGCCCGTGGCATAGAAAATAGGGACCGAGACGCTGATCCCCTCGGGAATATTATGCAACGCAATCGCCACGGCAATCGCGAGCCCCAGCCCGGGATCGTGCAACGCCGCCAGGAATGTGGCCAATCCCTCAGGAAAATTATGAATACCGATCGCCAAGGCCGTGAACAATCCCATCCGCATGAGCTTGTGATGATGCGCCCCGTGCGGCGTCCCGCTGGCGGCTGGTGAGTGTGCAGCCTTCACGCCATCGTTATGCACGGCGTCCTCCAACGACACCGTGAGGTTGTGCAGGGGCTTGGTCTCGGCCTCGGTGGGGGTCTCGTGCGGGTTTTCAGCCGAGGGGATCAGGTTGTCAATCAACCCAATCAACAAGATACCAAAGAAGAAAGAGATCACATTGACCCAGTTTCCCCAGACCTCCCCATAACGCATCACCAGCGCCTCGGATCCCTTGAAAAAGATCTCAACGAACGAGACATAAAGCATCACCCCTGCAGAGAATCCGGTGGCCACCGACAGGAAACGGTAGTTTGTCCGTTTGGCGGTAAAGGCAATGATACTTCCGATCCCTGTCGCCATACCGGCAAACAAGGTCAATCCAAAGGCCAGCAGGATCTCACGCATCATCGACTCCTTTTCCACGCGGTATCAACAGGGTTCATAAGCCGAGTTCATCCAGAATCATCTCCGCCGGCGTATAGCACCGCTTTTCCTTGTTACAGACACCACAACAGGGAACCACGTTGCTGCGGGTACTGCGGCCCCCCCGTGCCACCGGGACGACATGATCCATCGTCAGCGCCTCGGCACCCACAGTTTTTCCACAATAATGACAGGCCCCCTTGTGGAGCTGCTCCTGCCACCACGGGCTGCGGCGCAGCTCGCGTGCCTTCAGGCGTTCTGCCGAGACATGTTTATCATCCCGGCGGATGTCGATCCAGTCCTTCATTATTCCGTCGGGGCTCCCTCGCCCGTCCCCTCAGGCGCAGCCGCTGGCACACCCACCGCCTCCGGTGCGACCACCAGCTCCGTCGTGTTTGTACCGAACAGGCCGCGCACCCATCCGCCAACCGGCGTGTGCCGATCGACATCCCTGAAGCTAAGCACAAGGAACAGGCCGATCAGCAGGAAAGCAAACGCATTCACCAGCAGGTTGATGATGCGGGCATGAAGCGGACGGCGGAATACCCATTCCCAGAGCGAGAACACAATATGCCCTCCATCAAGCACCGGAAGCGGAAGCAGGTTGATGATCGCCAGGTTGATATTCAGGAATCCCGTGAACCAGACCGCCAGCATGAAACTGGCCCGGATCATATCGACATAGCTGGTTATGATCGCCACCGGACCGCCGACCATGTTGGCCGCCCGCGCGGATTTCTTCGGCGTCACCAGATCGCGCAGGAAGCGCAGGATGCCCGATGCCTGATGCTTGATCTGAGTCATCGGCAACGGATGCACCCTGGCATTCGAATCCATGGCCTGAACAGGTGCCATGAAACGGATGCCGATCCTTGTCATCGCGGCCTCCGGATCATACACCGGCGTCACATTCAACGCGAGTTCAGTATCCTTGCCGTTGATCCGGCGCATCACCTTCATGTCAACCGCCTGGTCGCGATTGGCCGCCACCTGCTCGATCAGGTGGGCTTGGCTAAGCACCTCCTGTCCACCGAACGAGAGGATCACATCCCCACTCTGCACACCCGCCGCCGCCGCACTCAGACGTGCGTCCACCTTGCCCACCGTAACCGGCGCACGCGGTTCAATCCCAAGGATCGTACGAATACCGTATCGCCATGTCTCGGTCGGAGACTTGACCTTCACGACGGCACCATCCTGCTGGACGACGTCCAGGGTGACCTCATCATACATGGCTGCTTCCTGGATGAAATGACTCCATTGATCCACCGGGGCACCATTGACTCGGGTGATGCGGTCGCCAATCCGAACGCCTTGCTCGTAGAGCGCCGTCCCCTTCTCCACATAACCGAGCACGGTGTCCTGGTTGACCATGGTTGCTGGCATCCCGACCCAGTAGACGATCCAGGCAAGGATGATCGCCAGCAGCACATTCCCGGTTGCCCCAGCCAACGAAACAAGGATCTTCTTCCACGGGGCCACTGGCTCAAGCACCGCTTCCTTTTCGCCATCATCCTTCTCTTCATCCCCTGCAGCGGAGGCCTCGCCGCCCCCCTGTACCGTCTGCATGGCCGTCGGGTCGAGCTGTGGCAGTGCCACATACCCGCCAAAGGGAATGCAGCCAATCTTGTATTGAATGCCGTTGACTTCCTTCTTCCAGAGCGCCGGGCCGAAACCGATCGCAAACACCTTGACGGTCAATCCGCACCAGCGCGCCACCAGATAGTGCCCCAGTTCATGAATGAAAATCGTGACACCAAAGAACGCGACCACCACCAGCCCGATATATACGTTACTGAACAATTCCGCTGCCATATCCCCTATCCTTTCATAAAAAGCACCGCATAAGCATAAAGAACGGGAGCCCCGAAGAGAAGACTATCGAGAACATCCAATACCCCACCCATCCCGGGAATCAGCGTTCCCGAATCCTTCATACCGGCCCGACGCTTGAGTAGCGACTCAAACAAATCACCAAGCACGCCGATCACCGGCAGGATCAGCCCCAGGACCACCGCATTCAAGAGACTCAGCGGCAGGTGCCCAAGCTGCGCATTGGCAAAATGCCAAAACAACAGACTGACCACCAGCGAGCTCAAGGTTCCGCCAACAAAGCCTTCCCATGTCTTTTTCGGGGAAAGGCGCGGACACAACTTATGCCGACCGAGGAAACGACCACTGAAATAGGCGCCGACGTCAGAAAACTTCACGACAGCAACCAGATAGATCACCATCATGCGCCCCGTTTCGCCAACAGAAAACATCAGCCCATCGTCAGCACGCCAGGCAAAGGCGAGGCGCGTGAAATAGTTCATCATGAAGGCGACATACCAGACGCCTAGCAAGGTACAGGCAATGGTCTCAATCGGGCGGTTATTCTCCTTCTGCGGAAACTGCCTCAGAAAGACCGCCAGGGCCGTCAGCAGCAAGACCAGGTTCTCCCACTGGTACCCGGCAGCAAGTTGCTCGGGCCGCGGACCGAGCGTCCAATACGTGGCCGACACCACGGCTGCCCCTGCGGCCATTCCGACAAACCGGAAAACAGGAAGGCCAGCGGCATCCATCATCGTATAAAACTCATATTGAGCCAGAGCCACAATACCGACAATCAAGAGCCAGCAGGCAGGAGATGGCAGATAATTCGCCACCATGACCACCATCACCGCCAACAATACCCCACTAATCAACCGATGCTTCAGCACGCACGCCCCCCGTTGCTATCACGTCAAGCCAAACCACAAACCCCAGACACCAGGCAATAGACACATCACCCAGCATCTGACGTACGCAATTTGCACGAAAACACCGCAATAAACAACACAAAACAACGCCTACCCATTCGTCTTCTGGATGAGCCTTGCGGAAGCATGGACGGACCCATTAATCATTCGATGCCGACGGCGGCAGGTGGGGCTCGAACTTGGTCCGGCGGGACTGCTGGAGATCCTTCGCCGCCAAGCAGGCATTGGCGTAGAGAATGGATTGCGCACGGGCTTTGGAATGCCCCTCGGACGGGCGAACATAGAAACCGTCCGGCAGCATGTGCCGTGCCTTACATGTATCCGCCAGACAGATTTTCAGGATATCGATCAGTTTCTCGCGACATTTGCGGTCCTCGACCGGAATCATCAATTCAATCCGACGGCTCAGATTGCGCGGCATCCAGTCGGCGCTGGAGATGAACACCTGTTTTGCTCCGCCATGGTGGAAGAAGAATATGCGGCTGTGTTCGAGGAAGCGGTCGACAATACTGATGACGCGGATGTGTTCGCTGAGTTTTGGAACCCCTGGACGCAGACAGCAGACCCCCCGCACGATCAGATCGATGTCCACGCCTGCCTGCGATGCGGCATACAGCGCCTCGATGATCTCGGGATCAACCAGGGCATTCATCTTGGCGATGATGCGGGCCTTATGCCCCTGAGCGCGCTGAGCCGTTTCCGCGCTGATCAGTTCAAGCAGGCGCTCGCGCAGGTCAATCGGGGCCTGGGAAAGTCGACGATGGGGCTGTGGTTCGCTATAGCCACACACGGCATTGAAGAACCCGGAAGCATCCAGTCCGATCTCATCGTTGCGCGTGAATAAGCCGACATCCGTGTACAGGCGGGACGTGCTCACATTATAATTGCCCGTGGCCAGATGCAGATAGCGCACCACCCCCTCGGCTTCGCGCCGGACGATCATGCAGATCTTGGCATGGGTCTTGAGGTCCTTGATCCCATAGATCACCTGCACACCGTTACGCTCCAGCCGCTCTGCCCATTCGATATTGCGGGCCTCGTCGAAGCGTGCCTTGAGTTCAATCAGTGCCGTCACGGATTTCCCGTTGAGGGCGGCTCGCCGCAAGGCCTCGATAATCGGACTCCCGGTATTTGTGCGGTACAGCACTTGTTTAATGGCCAGCACATCGGGATCATCGGCAGCTTCCTCGATCATCCTCACGACGGGATCAAAACGCTCAAACGGCAACGAGAGGATGATGTCGCCAGCGGCAATCAGATCGAACATCTTGCGGGTTGGATCAAGCTGCGGGTTCTGTTGCGGGATCCACGGCGCATAACGAAGATGATCCAGCCCTTCGCGATTGTAGAAGGCACGCAGATCCTGTAATCGTAGCGGGGCATCGACCCGGAAAACATCCGATTCCTCCACGGAGAGCTTCGCCTTCAGCCAATCGGCGAGGTCGGACGGGCATCCGGCGGCCATCTCGAGCCTGAGGCAACCGCTGGTTTTGCGGCGACGCAGGACGGTGCGCATCGCATGCGCCAGATCGGCGGCATAGGTTTCGTCCACATGCACATCGGCGTTACGGGTGGCACGTATCGCCGAGCACGCCAGAATCTCCTGGCCGGGAAAGAACGCAGCAACATGGGAGGCTATCACATCCTCTAGAATCAAGAAGCTTAGGCGAGTCTCCGCTTCAGGAACCGGGATGAAGCGGGGAAGACAGGATGGCAGCGGGATGAAGGCAAAGCGGGGAGCCCGTTTGCGGCCTTCCGGGGCCAGCATGACCGCCATATAGAGCGCACCGCTGGCCAGCAAGGGAAAAGGATTGTCCGGACGGACGGCGGCAGGCGTGATCGCCGGGAACAACTGGTTTCTGAAATAGGCATCCAGCGCCGTGCGGGACTTATCCGACAGGGCATCGACCGCCGTGGTCTGCAGCCCCTCGCGGGCCATTGCCGGCGCAATCCGCTCGCGATAGGTCTCGGCAATATCGGCGGTCATGCGCACGGTTCGTTCATGAATCGCCGCCAATTGCTCGACAGGACGTAACCCCGCCGGATCCGGATCGGTGATGCCTGCCTGTACCATCAACTTCAAACCACCCACACGAACCATGAAGAATTCGTCCAGGTTCGCGGTGGCGATCGCAAGGAAATTAATCTGTTCAAGCAGGGGCACCGACGGATCGATGGCTTCGTCTAGCACCTTCTGATTGAATTCGAGCCAGCTCAACTCACGGTTCAGGAAACGGGATTCGGTTGTCATGAAGAGGTATCCTTTGCTGTCTGGCGGAGGTTGACTCGCAGCCCGTAAATCTGTTCAAAAAGATCGGCACTGGCGCTGATGCGCTGCTGGATCATCGGCAGGTTTGCAAAAACATCGGTCATGATGGTCAGTACCCCATCATGCTCACGGAACCGTAGTGGCAACGGTCGACGGCTCGGCAGTCCGTCGACCGCACTGGCCACCCGTAAGATCGCCGCCAGACGGCTGACGGTCAGGCGATCTTCGCGCGAAAGCTGCATGTAGGCGTTGTGCGTAGGTTTCGGCATGCTGCGGCGGTGGTACCGGGCAATTTGCGCCGCCATGGCCACATCCTGGGTTCCCAATCCAAACAAGTCGCTATTGGCGATGATATAGCCGGTATGCTTGTGATACGCACTCAAGTTGATAAACAGACCTGCCTCGTGCAGCAGCGCCGCCACCGTCAACAGCATTTCATCGCGGTGACTGAACACATGCCGGGCCCGCAGGAAGTCCATCATGGCCATGGCCGTGGCACTGACATGACGAGCACGTCCAAGATCCACCTGATAACGGCGTGCCACCTCCAGCGCCGAACTGATGATCTGATGCTTGAATTCAGCGGTCCAGTTGCCCCCCGACTCCATTTCCGCCAACAACCCGTTCCGCAGATTGACCTCGGCCACAAAAAAACGACGTAGATGCAGGGCTTGCGCCAGACGAATATAAATAAGCAAGGCGGGATACAGGGTTTCTGCGTTCTCGTAGGAGAGGTGATGTACCCTGACGACCTCCTCCAGACTCATCTCCGCCAACTGCCGCGCAAGCGTCTCCAAGTCCATCGTGGTGACGCTGACGAGGGAATGATGATCCCAGTCCGGCTGCAAAAGACTGGCGGCAAACCGAATGTCCCCCCCAAGCGCAAGCATCACCGGTTTCTTGGCGGGAGGCAAGGCGGCACAGATCGCCTCGATCGCCTGATCGATCGAGCCGCTCATAATGGCCTGTTCGCGCCGGCGAGAGACGGCATACACATCCATGGATTTTGCCAGTCGCAAGGAGCCCAGCTTGTGCATCTGGGCCGCCGCTACACGCCCGCGATGGAAGAGTAACGTCTCGGTACTCCCGCCACCGACCTCCGCCACGAGGGTATCGGAGGTCTTGAAAAAGGCTTGCCGTCCAAGCAGGGGGCGCACGGCACGATACGTCAGGCGATTGACCTCGGCTTCCTCGATGACCGTCACGGCGATACCCGTCGCCACGAAGATCCGGTCAAGAAACGCCTCACGGTTCGCTGCCTCGCGCACGGCACTGCTGGCTATCACCCGGATATGCTCGGGCCGTGTGATACCGTATTCCTGCATGACCCGGCGAAAACTGATCACGGCCGATACACACGCTTCAGTGGTCTGGTTCCTGATCGTGCCAGTGGTAAAGGTATCGCGGCCCAGCGAAACGGTTTGCTGCAGCGTATCAAGGATACGCGCCTTGCCCCGGCCATCCGCGCCAGGGCTGGCGATCATCATACGGATCGAGGTGGACCCCAGCTCGATCACGGCAATCATAGGGACATCGGAAACTATTAACGGTCTAGGATCAGTCATGACAATATACCCGATACACACGGAAGAAAGGGATGCAATGTTTTTTAGCTATAACAGCACCAAGCGGTCAGATTTGTATTAGAGTTGTGTTTTGATTTCAACACAAAACCGTTACAATCCTCACAAAAAGGTCCATACTGATTGGCCATACAGGACCGAGAGGATCTGCAGGATCCCCCCAGTTGATACCATCGGCCTGCAGCAGGCCCCCCCCGTTGCCGGCCATTTTAATGATTTAAATGATTTAATGAGCTCGCCCGGAAACGATGTTGACATGCACCTCAGTTTTTCCTATAGTCTTAACCATTCGCTGCTGAACGGCTTGTTTCGTTCCGGCATGCGGGCGATTAGCTCAGTTGGTTAGAGCACTACCTTGACATGGTAGGGGTCACAGGTTCGAATCCTGTATCGCCCACCACTTAAACCCTTCGGGAATGCGCACATGGATATCAAACTGAATCCCCTTGAGGCCCGAGTCCTTGGCTGCCTGATTGAAAAGGAGCGGACGACGCCGGAATATTATCCGATGAGCCGCAACAGTCTCGTGGCAGCCTGTAACCAGAAGTCAAACCGGGATCCCGTCATGGCCTTGACGGAAGCGGAGGTCGAGCATACCCTCGAAACCCTGCGATACGACCATCGGCTGGTTGCCCAGGTCACGCTGGCTGGCAGCCGGGTTGTGCGCTTCCGGCACGAACTGCTGACACACTTCAAGTTCAGCCCGGAAGAGACGGCTGTGCTTTGCGAACTCCTGCTACGCGGGGCACAGACCGCTGGCGAACTCCGCACGCGCACACAGCGCATCGTGACAATGGACTCGCCCGCTGCCGTCAAGAGTGTTCTCGACAGTCTGATGCACTGGGGCGAAAATACCTTTGTCAAGGTCATCTCCCCTCGCTCTGGCATGCGAGAGGAGCGCTATGCCCAAACGTTCTGCGAAGCGGATGAAGAAGCGGAGCTAGCAACCCTGCCGTCGTCTTCAACAAGACCGGCGGAAGCCTCCGACGAGCGGATCAAGGAACTGGAAGACAAGATCGCCGCTCTGGATGCGCGACTTGCCGTCCTGGAGCTGGCATTGCTCTGAATTAATCTGGAATCGTTTTCCATGCCTCGACGATCGTGCTGAAATTTCGCAGAAGGCGTTTGCCGGACGGCGTTAACACCGATTCAGGATGGAACTGCACGCCGTAGGTTGGATGCGTGATGTGGTGGACCCCCATGATTTCGCCATCGTCTGTCCATGCATCGGGAACGAGCACAGGAGGCACCGATGCCGACAAAATTGCCAGGGAGTGATAGCGCCCCGCCGGAAATGGGTTTTTCATTCCCTCATACATTGCCCCGCCATCATGGCGCACCAGCGACGTCTTTCCATGCATGATGCCTTTGGCATGCCCCACCGTCCCGCCAAAAGCGGCTCCGATGCACTGGTGCCCCAGACAGACACCCAGGATCGGCAAGCGTCCGCTGACCGCGTGGATCAGTGCAACGGAGATCCCGGCCTCCAGCGGAGAGCAGGGCCCCGGGGAGATCACAATTCCGTTGGGCTGGGCGGCAATGACGGCGTCCACCGTGATCTCATCATTACGAAACACCTGGATCTGCGCCCCTTGCCCCATCATCACCTGCACCAGATTGTAGGTAAAGGAATCGTAGTTATCGATAAGTATAATCATGATTGCTCTTTTTATTTAATACCACACACGGGGACGGCATCCCCGATCGGTTACAATGCAAGGCCATTCAAGGCCAGATCCACAGCCTTGCGCATCCCCTTTGATTTATGACAGGTCTCCTCATACTCCCGCTCGGGATTCGAATCGTAGACAACACCGGCACCTGCCTGCACCGAAACCACGCCATCCTCAACGTCCAGCGTGCGGATCGTGATGGCGAAGTCCATATTGCCGGTATAACTGATATACCCCACCGCGCCACCGTAGGCCCCGCGTGGCGACGGTTCAAGTTCGTGGATGATCTGCATGGCACGGATCTTGGGTGCCCCGGACAGCGTACCGGCCGGAAACGTTGCCTTTAACACATCTAGCGCATCAAGGCCGCGGCGCAAGATGCCCTCAACATGCGAAACAATATGCATGACATGACTGTAACGCTCGATCACCATGAAATCGGTAACCTGCACACTCCCCGGCTCCGCAACCCGGCCAATATCGTTGCGCCCGAGATCCACCAGCATCACATGCTCGGCTTTCTCCTTCTCGTCCGACAGCAGTTCGCTGGCCAATTCCCGATCCAATTGCTCCGTTGCACCACGCGGGCGCGTACCGGCAATCGGACGAACCTCGACGCGGCTACCGGTCAGGCGAACCATGACCTCGGGCGAAGAACCAACGAGGGTCTGGTCACCCAGCTTCAGGAAAAAGGTGTATGGCGAGGGGTTCGTGAGACGCAACGCCCGGTAGAGTTGCAGCGGCGGCACATCGGTGCGAGCAGAGAACCGCTGACTCAGCACAGCCTGAATAATATCCCCCTCGACGATGTACTCGCGCGCACGGTTGACCATGCCCACGAAATCGGCCTTGGTCATGTTCGTTTCAAACGTGACAGGCGGATAGGACTGCGTTGGCGCAGGAACGTATTCAGGGAGCGCTGCAATCACGGCATCAATCTGCTGGCAGGTCGCATCGTAACGAGCGGCGGGATCCCCTCCGTCCTTCGCCTGCGTACAGAATACTACCTTGATGGTATGGCGCACATTATCAAAAACGATCAGTTTGTCGACCTTCAGGAAGCGACTGCGAGGAACCACGCCCTTGCGACCTGGCTTGGGAACCGGCATGCGCTCAAATTCTCCGATGGCCTCATATCCGAACACCCCCACGGCACCGCCGAAGAACCGGGGTAAGCCGGGGATCTCGGCCACCCGCAAACCGGCATAGACACTGCGCAACGCGTCGAACCCACCCGTTGCACCCTCCTTATGATCAACCTCCAATAACAGTTGCGGATCGATGCCGACAAACGAGTAGCGCCCCCATGTTTCGCCGCCCTCCAGACTCTCGAACAAAAAGGCATTGGTCTTGTCAACGAACCGCTGTAACACCGAGACCGGGGTTTCCACATCCGCGATCGCCTCACGATAGATGGGAACCACATCATGGCTGGCGGCCAACTTGATATAATCTGCTTTTGAAGGATAAAACAACGTACGCCTCTTTTCTTCATCCAATAAATTTCAACAGTATGCTAGGCATCCGCCTCCATAATTGCAAGTTCAGACTCTGGGCAGGGCGACCTACTTTACCGATAAGGTACGGGATCACCCTGCATACATATCGATCCCCTATACACCCATGCCATTGGTCAGGTTGAAGACCGCCATCAGGATGCTTACGGCCACGAAGCCGACAGCCAGCGCCACGAACACAATCAGGATCGGCTCCAGCGCCGTGGTAAAGATCTTCACGTTACGATCCAGCTCATTCTCATAGCGCCGAGCGATGTGGCTGAGCGCACCCGCCATATCGCCGGTCTGCTCGCCGATAGACAGCATATCAATCAGCATCGGCGGCAGCACCTTGCCCGCTGCCAGCGGTCCGGATATCGAGGTGCCGTCCGTGACCCGTTCACGGGCATTGTGCAACTCCCTCCCGATCACGGCATTCCCAACGGTCTGCTCAACAATGCCAAGGGCTTGCAGCACCGGCACGCCGTTGGTAAGCAGCACACCCAGCGTCCGCGCCAGATTCGCATAGACACCCGAGGCCACGATCCCGCGCACAAGCGGCATCCGCAACAATGTGCCATGCCACCAGAGCTGGCCGTTCTTGGTTTTCACGGCCCGGTTCGCGAGTGCCCCCAGCAGGCCGATACCTGCCAGCACGAAGATCCCGTAATGCGTCAGGAAAGAACTTATACCAATCAGGATTTGGGTCGGCACCGGCAAGGTCTGCCCCATCTGCGCGAAAATGCGCTCGAACTTGGGAACCACATTCACCATCGAAAAGACCAGTGTCGCCGTCCCCATGACCATGACAATCACAGGATACACCAGGGCCATCACAACTTTCTCCTTGAGATCCTGAACGCGCTCGTAATGTTCCACTAGGCGCTTGAGCACCTCATGCAGAGCCCCTCCAGCCTCGCCCGCACGGATCATGTTCACATACAGGCCAGAGAACACACGGGGATGCTGACGCAGGGCCTCCGACAGGCTTGACCCGCGCACAATATCATTGCGCAGCGACGAGACGATGCCATCGCTGGCGGAACCGGACCGGCGGCGAGCCAAGGTATTGAGGGCATTGCCCAGCGTCATGCCGGACGCCAGCAGATCGCTGAGTTCCGTGGTGAACACAAGCACATCCCGCATACCCATGCGTTCGCCCCGGGTCAGCTTGAAGCGGGGGCGTGATGCCGTCTTGGCCTTGGCCGACGCCGCAGGCGAAGTCCCTTCCGTCACCGACACCGGAATCAGCCCGCTCTGCTCAAGCATGCGCAAGGCATCGCGACGATCCTGAGCATCCAGAACCCCGCTCTGCTTTTCGCCGGACCGGCTGCGCGCTGTATAATTGAAGACCGCCATGTTTCTCTCCCGGCTTAAGGCACGCTACGTCGCTTCCTCCGTGGCGCGCAAGACCTCCTCCAGCGTGGTCCTGCCACCGGCCACCTTCTCCCACCCGTCATCCCGCAGCGAACGCATCCCCTCCTTGAGCGCCTGCTGCCGGATCTCAATTGACGAATGCCGGGCAGTGATCAACGACTGTACCGCATCAGTGACTGGCAGGATCTCAAAAATACCTAGCCGCCCGCGGAACCCCGAGTTGCGGCAGTTATCACAATGCCCGGCCTCGAACAAGGTCGCGGACGCCAACAGATCTGATGGGAAACCGATCTCCGCAAAGAACGATGCCTCGCGCGGCTCGGCGTTGATGCGGCAGTCTGGGCATAGGCGACGCACCAGTCGCTGGGCAACCACACCCTCCACCGCCGAGGCCACCAGATATGGTTCCACGCCCATATCCATGAGACGGGTGAACGCACCCGCCGCATCATTCGTATGCAGCGTGCTGAAGACCAGATGGCCGGTGAGCGAGGCCTGGATGGCGATTTCCGCCGTTTCCAGATCGCGGATTTCACCGACCATGATGATATCCGGATCCTGGCGCAGGAACGAGCGTAGCACCCGGGCGAACGTCAGCCCGATTTCCGGGCGAACCAGCACCTGGTTTATGCCGGGCATTTCGTATTCGATCGGGTTTTCTGCCGTCATGATGCGAACGTCCGTGCGGTTGAGTTCCTGTAGATAGCCATTAAGCGAGGTGGATTTTCCAGAACCCGTCGGGCCCGTCACCAAGATGATCCCGTTGGGGCGATGGATCAGGCGCCGGATGATGGCACTGTCCTGCACCCCCATCCCGGAATCCTCGATCGTGATTAACTGGGTGCCGCTCTGAAGAAGGCGCAGACTTACGCTCTCGCCATAAACGGTTGGCATGGTCGAGACACGGATGTCGATATTCTGCCCCTGGACCCGCAGCCCGATACGGCCATCCATGGGAAGCCGCTTTTCGGCGATATCCAGATTGGCCATGACCTTGATACGCGACAGAATTGCCGCCTGGAAGCGGATCAACTGCATGGGCACCGGCGTTTCATGCAGCACCCCGTCGATCCGGTAACGGATCCGCAGCTTCTCCTCCATCGGTTCAAGATGGATATCCGTGGCCCCCTGCTGGTGCGCTTCCCAGATAATCTGGTTCACGAACTTGACGACGGAGGCCTCCTGATCCATCTCGCTGAGATCCACCTTGCCGATCTGCTCGTCGAGAGATACCTCGAACCGGTCATCCTGCATCATCTGGTCAACGGTTTCGGCACCCACCCCGTAGAAGGTCTTGGCGGCCTGGGAAATATCGTCCGACGGACTCAGCGAGAGTTTAACGCGGCAGCCCGCCGCCATCCGTAGCGAATCCATCAGGCCGGGCAGGAACGGATCACTGATCGCCACCTGCAGAATCCCCTTTTCAAACGCAACCGGAATGACGTTGTACTGGAAAACCGCCTTTGGCGGGAGTCGGTCAAGGACATCGCGCTCAATCGTGATATCATTCAGACGGCGAAACGACATTGACAGGATATCCGCCAGCACCTTCAAGAAATCAAATTCACGCACCGAGCCGTCCGCCACCACGATCTGACCAATCGGCAACCCCGAACGGGCGGACTCCGCCGCCAGCACAAGCGCCTGCTCCGCACTGAACAACCCGGTCTGCCCCAGTAACTCTGCAATATATGTTTCCGATGCCATGCCGGTTAACTTACCCCATTCCCCCCCTAAAGCGCAATATCATAACACGATGTTTGGCAGATTCGCTTGCTTTGCAGGTTGCCCCTGGCTCAACCAAGCGTCAATACCTGCACTATGCGGTCGGGTTTTACCCCATCGCGGAAGCGGATGGCGTAGTGTAGATTGCGCTCAAAGATCAGGGTAGGAAGATGTGCAGAGGCTGCATATATTCCCCCGCCTAACGGAAGCGCAACGTATGAAACACAAAGCCCCCGAGCATTCATCCCAGACACCTCGCCGCAAACGTTCGATTCCCAAAGCACCGACCGGCATCCAGGGACTGGATGAACTCACGGGTGGCGGTTTGCCCAAGGGGCGCCCCACCCTCCTGTGCGGTGGCGCTGGCAGCGGCAAGACACTGCTGGCCATGGAATTTCTTGTGCATGGCGCAATGCTCTTTGACGAGCCTGGCGTCTTCATGGCCTTCGAGGAAACGACCGGGGAACTCGCGACGAACTTCGCCTCGCTCGGATATGACCTCAAGACACTGGTCGCACAAAAGAAACTGGCGCTGAGATTCGTGCATATCGATCGCAGCGAGATCGAGGAAGCCGGCGAGTATGACCTCGAAGGGCTGTTCATCCGCCTGGGGCAGGCCATTGACAGTATCGGTGCCAGGCGGGTTGTTCTCGATACCGTCGAGGTACTCTTCTCCGGACTGCGGAACACCACCGTTCTGCGCTCCGAACTGGGCCGACTCTTTCGCTGGTTCAAGGAGAAAGGCGTCACCGTAATCATCACCGGCGAGCGGGGCGAAAGCAAACTGACCCGCTTCGGGCTGGAGGAATACGTGGCCGACTGTGTAATCCTGCTGGACAACCGCGTGGAGGGACAGATGACCACGCGGCGGTTGCGGATCGTCAAGTATCGGGGTTCGACGCACGGCACGGGCGAGTGCCCTTTCCTGATCGACGAGGGCGGAATCTCCATATGGCCGCTCACCATGATGGGGTTGCAGCATGATGCGGACACGAAGCGAGTGTCCTCCGGGATCCCACGCCTGGATGCCATGATGGGGGGCCTGGGGTTTTATCGCGGCAGCACGGTACTGGTGTCCGGTACGGCGGGTTCGGGCAAGACGAGTTTGGCAGCGCACTTTGCCCGCGGAACCGCCGAGCGCGGCGAGCGGTGCCTATGGCTGGCCTTCGAGGAATCGTCCAGCCAGATTATCCGCAACATGCGCTCCATTGGCATTGACCTGGAACCTGCGGTTCGGAGCGGGTTACTGCACATTCACGCCGTACGGCCCACGAGTTGCGGACTGGAGATGCACCTGGTGTCCATCCAGAAGCAGGTCAGCCGGTACCGACCCCGGTGCGTCATCATTGACCCCGTCACCAACTTCGTATCCCTCGGCACGGCGACAGAGGTCGAGACGATGGTCACACGGCTGATTGACCTCTTCAAAACAATGAAAATCACCGCGTTCCTGACGAGCCTCACCAAGGGCGTGGGCGGTGCCCCGCTGGAAGCCACGGAGCTTGGCGTATCGTCCCTGGTCGACACCTGGCTTATGCTGCGAGATGTGCAAAACGGGTCGGAACGTAATCGTTTCTTTGACATCGTGAAATCGCGAGGAATGGCGCACTCGAACCAGGTGCGCGAGTTCCTTATGACCGATCAAGGGGTGGAACTGCGGGACGTCTATGTCGGTCCATCGGGGCTCCTGCTGGCGGGCAGCGCCCGGGAGGCACTGGAAGCACTGGAGAAAGCCCAGATCCTCGTGCGCGGGGAGGAAACCGAAAGCAAGACACGCATGCTGGAGAGCAAGCGTCAGGCACTGAAGGCCCAGATCGCCGCGCTGCAGGCAGAGTTCGAGATCGAGGAAGCTGAAGTCGCCATGACGATCGGACAGGACCAGACGCGTGCTGGCGTGCTCGTTGGGGACCGCGTCCAAATGGCCCGCCAGCGGCAGTCCGATGTCGGCGCCGGCGGCAAGACACCCAGACGTAAGCCGTGGAAATCACAATGAAATCCACAACGGAAAAGAACGAGACCGCTCCCCCTGAGGAGGCGCAGGACGAAGCACACAAGCCGCCGTATGAACTCTGCCTGTATGTGGCAGGGATGACGCCGCGTTCGGTACGCGCTATCGCCAACATCAGGGAGATCTGTAGCGAGCATCTACAGGGGCACTGCAATCTCCGGGTGATTGACCTTTGCCAGCAACCGGCGATGGCCGAGGCCGATCAGATCGTCGCCTTACCCACGCTGATAAGGAAACTGCCGCCCCCCTTGCGGCGGATCATCGGAGACCTCTCGGACCGCGAGGGGGTTCTGAACGCACTGGATTTGAAGCCCCCGGCCCAAGAGCCAGAAAACCGGAGACAGGAGTCAGGCGACAGGAGACAGGGGGCAGCAGTTCTGGAGAAGCCAGTATGACGAATAGACCATCAACACCTGAACGTAAGGATGAAGTGGATGCCCTCCGCGTCCGTCTAGCCGATGCCGAAGAAGCCCTGCGTGCCATTCGCAACGGCGACGTCGATGCGGTGCTGGTCGCTGGCGAGCGCGGTGAACGCCAGGTCTATACCCTCAGCGGAGCCGACCGCCTGTACCGACTGCTTATCGAAACGATGAGCGAGGGCGCGGCAACCATATCCACGGACAGAGTCATCCGGTACTGCAACGCGCGTCTAGCGCAGATGCTGGGGCAACCGCTTGATCAAGTCCTCGGAACCGACCTGCGGGACTACCTTCCGTTCTCAGACCAGTTGGAACTGGATGCCGTCCTGGCACAAGTCACCACAGCGCCGATCCGCCGCGGAATCAACCTGAAAGCCAGCGATGGGCACTTGGTACCCGTCTATCTGTCGGCATCCCTCTTGCCAACAGAGGAGGATGAGGTCGTCTTCTGTCTTGTGCTGACAGACATGACAGAACAGAAAAGCCATGAGCGGATGCTCGCATCGGAACTTCGCTATCGGCGGCTTTTCGAGTCGGCGAAAGACGGCATCCTGATCCTCGATGCCGAGACGGGAATGGTCGCCGATGTCAATCCGTTTCTGATTCAGTTGCTGGGATTCTCTCGCAAGGAATTCCTGGGAAAGAAGATCTGGGAGCTTGGATTCTTCAAGGACATCGTCGCCAACAAGGATAACTTCGCTGAACTGCAGCAGCAGAAATACATCCGCTACGAAGACAAACCGCTGAAAACCGCCGACGGGCGGCGGATCGATGTAGAGTTCGTCAGCAACGTCTATCTCGTGAGTGATGTGAAGGTCATCCAATGCAACATTCGCGACATTACCGAGCGTAAGCGGGCAGACGGGGAACTGCGAGAGGCAAAGAATGCGGCCGAGACGGCCAACCGGGCCAAGTCGGACTTTCTATCAAACATGAGCCATGAACTGCGTACACCGCTTAATGCCGTTATCGGCTTTTCTGAAGTGCTCGCAGACAAGACGTTTGGCGCGTTGAATGAAAAACAAAGCAAATACGTTGACAATGTATTGGAGGCGGGCCGCTATCTGCTGAGCCTGATCAACGACATTCTCGACTTATCCAAGGTAGAATCAGGAAAAATGGAATTGGAGCTATCCACCTTCCCCCTTGTGACAGTCCTTAACAACAGTTTGGTGATGGTGAAAGAGAAGTGCATGAAACAAGGGATTGCCTTGTCGCTGGATATCAGGGATCCGATGAGGGACCTCGAGATCTGCGCCGACACACGCAAACTAAAACAGATCCTGTTCAACCTGCTTTCGAATGCCGTCAAGTTCACGCCGGAGGGAGGCTCCATCACGGTGAGCGCAAGGATGGCGGACGAACCATCGAAAATCGAAAATCAGAAATCAGAAATTCTTATCTCCGTTTCCGATACCGGCATCGGAATCAAGCCGGAGGACCAGGAGCGGATATTCCGGGAGTTCGAGCAAGTGGATTCGAGCTACACCCGAAAGTATCAGGGCACCGGACTTGGCCTGGCGCTCGTGAAACAATTTGTTGAATTGCACGGCGGACGGGTCTGGGTGGAAAGCGAATTCGACAAAGGAAGCACGTTCTGGTTCACGATCCCGGGAGGGAAGAGGGGTTAGGTTGGCATTGCTGAAAACTGAAATACTGAAATTGAGACGAATATGCCATTTATAAAGAACACCGTCCTTTTGGTGGATGACAACGCGATGAACATGCAATTGCAGAGCGACCTGCTGGAGTTGGGGGGATTCCGCGTTTTGAATGCGGTCACGGCGGAAGACGCCTTGGACCGCGTCCACATCGACCGTCCCGACATCGTGCTCATGGATGTCAGCCTTCCTGGCATGGACGGTCTGACCGCCACCCGTCTGTTGAAGAACGATTCCAGGACGGCTGCCATTCCCGTGGTGGCACTTACCGCTCAAGCTATGGCAGGTGACAAGGAACAGGCGTTGAGCGCGGGATGTGTCGGCTACATCGTCAAACCCATCGACACAAGGCGTTTCGCGCAAACCGTACGCGATTACATCAACATAAGGAATACAAAATGACCAGACTTCCCCATCAAACCCATCAATCCAAACAGGGCCGGGTTCTTGTCGCCGACGACGAACCCCATAATCGTGAACTCCTTCGAGATCTGCTGGAAGCGGACGGTTTTTCCGTGATCGAGGCAGAGAATGGCATGGTGGCGCTTGAGAAGGTCAATTCGGCGGCATGCGACGTGATCCTGCTTGATGTGATGATGCCTTACATGGATGGCTTTGAGGCCTGCAGGCAACTGAAGGAAAACCCTGAGACGAGGCACATTCCCGTGCTCATCGTATCGGCACTCTCCGATAGGCTACAGCGGCTTCAGGGTATCGAAGTTGGCGCCAACGACTACCTGACCAAACCGATTGATCAACGGGATGTTATACTGCGTGTTCGCAATGCCTGTTATGCTAAACAGCTCTATGATCATGTACAGGCGGATCTGTCTAAACTGCAGGAATTGGAGAGGTTGCGGGATAATCTTACCAACATGATTGTCCACGACATGCGGTCGCCCTTGATGGGGATTACAGGATACATGGAATTACTTGAAACGAGTGCTGGAGACATACTGATCCCTGATGACCTGAAGATTCTCAGGGACGCCAGAAGTTGCGGACTGGTGCTTATTGGCATGGTTAATTCCCTTCTGGACATCAGTCGCCTGGAACAGGGAAAGATGCCTCTCGATGTGACCGAATCAGATATTGATGTATTGATCCAGGAGGGTCTCAATTCGCTCGGGTCCCTCGCGACATCGGGAATATTGCGCCATCCAAAACAAACGACTCCCGTCATGGTCAACGGCGACGCTCGCCTGATTACGCGAATCATCGCCAATCTGATAGGAAATGCCATCAAGTTCACGCCCGAAGGCAAAACGGTTACCGTTTCCGCTGAAAGAAATGGCGATGTGGCAACGGTGCATGTGACAGATGAAGGGTGCGGTATTCCCCGTGAATATCATGAAAAGATATTTGAGAAATTCGGACAAGTTGACCTTCGACAACAACGGAAGATGTATTCCACAGGGCTTGGGCTGACGTTCTGCAAGTTGGCCGTCGAAGCGCACGGTGGTGAGATTGGCGTGAACAGTGAAATCGATAAAGGAAGCACGTTCTGGTTCACCCTGCCCTGCCAGCGCCGCGGTATCATGACGGAGACACGGATGGCAACGCACACCACCAATGCGGCTCAGGATGATCCCCCTCCGTTGCGTCCCCTACTCCATCTGTGACGCCGCGAAGTCCCAGTTCGCCAGATGGTCCAGGAATGTCTGGACGAAATCCTTGCGACGGTTCTGGTAGTCGATATAGTAGGCGTGCTCCCAGACGTCGCATGCCAGGAGCGCAGTTTGGCCGTGAGCGAGTGGCGTATCCGCATTGGACGTCTTGACAATCTTCAGCATGTCACCGTCCTTCACCAGCCAGGCCCACCCGCTTCCGAACTGGGTCATGGCCGCTTCGCTGAAGGCCGTCTTGAAGGCATCGAAACTACCAAACGAGACGTTGATCTGTTCCGCCAGTCTACCGGTCGGCACGCCGCCGCCGCCGGGTTTCATGCTTTTCCAGAAGAAGGTGTGATTCCAAACCTGGGCGGCGTTGTTGAACAGTCCCGCCTGATCCGCTTTTCCAGCCGACTGCAGGATGATTGATTCCAGCGACTGCCCTGTCATCTTCGCACCCACCGCCAGTTTATTCAGATTATCCACGTAGGCCTGATGGTGCTTGCCGTAGTGGACGCTTAGCGTCCGCGCCGATAGGTGAGGTTCAAGGGCGTCCTGCGCATAGGGCAGCGCCGGAAGAATGAAAGCGGGGGCGTTTTCGCCTGCGGATGAAGTCTTCCCTTGCGCCTGCGCATTCGCCGCGATCACCGTGCCAGACAAAGACACCAGAACCAACATCGCCACCCATCCCTTGCCGAACGTCAGATTCATCTTTCGATCTCCTATTGCTGTTTTAATACTGGGAATATAAGCTCACACGCCAACCATTGCAAGACACATTTGACTAGGTATATGGCAGGCCCGGCTTGCGTGACGCGAACGGTGTGGAACTCGCCCCGCAATCGAGCCGCCATCGTTATGCGACTATGTCACTTCGAGCACCCGCCCTTTTTCCCGCCCTGCTTTGGACCAGCGGGCTTGCTTGTGCCTTTTCCTTTCCCTCCGCCGTGTCCATCACGCGGACCTTCGCCTTTCGGGCCTTTTCCATCTTTGCTTGGCATGTTTCTCACCTCCTCTCGCTGTGTAGGAACTCATCGGTAGATTCAGGGGCCTGTTTGATTGCCGATCGGGAAAGATTGATAAAGACGTTCGACTCGCCCCAGCTCACGCGATCGATCCATAGAGCCGCCATCAAAACTTTTTTCCCGGGCCACCAGTTCACCGTATCAACGAATTGGCTTTATTCAGCATGATACGTTCCCTTCTTGCTCTGTTTTAATGTCACGAAGATAACCCGCCAACCGCTTTGCTGCTATGGGATTCTATCGGATAGATGGGGTTTTCAGCCATGGGGTAAATCCCTACCGCGATGATACGTCACCCCATTTCCAGTCCCGTACTTCCGGCATATCTACACCATGTTCGTTTATGTACTGCGTATGCTTGGCCAGCTTGCTTTCCATCAGCGTTTTCAATGCCGCACCTTTAGTCCCCAGATTGGGAAGCCGATAAGTGACATCCATCACTAAATGAAAACGGTCCAGATCATTGAGTACCGTCATATCGAAATAGGTGGTGATGGTGCCTTCTTCCTTATAGCCGCGAACGTGGATGTTGTGGTGGTTCGTGCGGCGATAGGTCAACCGGTGAATCAGCCACGGATAGCCGTGGAACGCGAAGATAATCGGTTTGACCTTCGTGAACATGGCATCGAACGCCTGATCACTCAGCCCGTGCGGGTGTTCACCTTCCGGTTGCAGCTTCATCAGGTCCACGACATTGACCACGCGAATCTTGAGATCGGGCAGGTGGTTCCGAAGGATGGAAACGGCGGCAAGCGTTTCCAGCGTGGGCACGTCACCGCAACAGACCATCACAAGGTCCGGTTCGGTGGCCTGATTGCAGCCTGCCCATTCCCAGATACCGATCCCCTTTGCACAGTGATCCACCGCCTCGGCCATGGTCAGCCACTGCGGTGCCTTGTATTTGCCGGCGATCACCACGTTGACATAGTGACGGCTCCGGAGGCAATGGTCCCACACCGACAGCAGGCAGTTGGCATCTGGCGGCAGGTACACGCGCACGACGGTCGCCTTCTTGTTGACCACAAGATCGATGAAGCCGGGGTCCTGGTGCGTGAAGCCGTTATGAGCCTGCTGCCAGACATGCGAGGCAAGAAGGTAGTTCAACGAGGCGATCGGGCGCCGCCACGGCAGCTCAGCACTGACTGTCAGCCACTTGGCGTGCTGGTTGAACATCGAATCGATGACGTG
>DIZZ01000255.1:415-723 GCA_002428045.1 Verrucomicrobia bacterium UBA6015 | reverse complement strand
TCGCTCAGCATTTCCATCACGCGACCATCGGTAGCAAGGAATTCATCGGTCTCCTTCGTCCGGGCGTCCCACTGCCTGTCGGTGACCTCGAACACGGCATTCAGCCGGTTGGACAATGTTTCGTCGGGACCGAAGATGCGGAAGTTTCGTTGCGCTGCGTTGCGTTGGATGACCTCGCGCAGAAACAAGCCCAGCTCGTGCGTATCGGCGGCCTGGACGGCTCCCGGCACCGGGACATCCACGGCATAGTTGCGGAAATCAGGCATCATCAGGTCCTGCAGCAGCAGACCGCCGTTCGCGTGCGGATT
>DIZZ01000255.1:225-367 GCA_002428045.1 Verrucomicrobia bacterium UBA6015 | reverse complement strand
AAGAGTTCTTCGGGCTTATAGCTCCTCATCCAATCTTCCAGAAGCTTGAGATGACCGGGATGGTCGGCATCCACTAGGATGGGAATCTGGTGTGCCCGGAAGGTTCCTTCGTTCGGCACGCCTCCGACCTCCTTCGGACCTG
>DIZZ01000255.1:0-180 GCA_002428045.1 Verrucomicrobia bacterium UBA6015 | reverse complement strand
TTGAATCTGGCGGATTTCCAGAAGCGCTTGATCCAGGACTTCTGCCATGCGTTGATGCATGGTGTCCGGATCGTCACCCTCTACAAAATACGGCGTCCAGCCATAACCGCGGAACAGTTGCTCCAGTTCTTCCGGCTCGATGCGCGCCAGCACTGCGGGGTTGGCGATCTTGTAGCCGTT
>DIZZ01000143.1 GCA_002428045.1 Verrucomicrobia bacterium UBA6015 | reverse complement strand
AGATGGAGACCCGTGTGGAAACACAGTTCGGCTATGGGGATTCCGGGGATCTCCCGTTTGGTGTACTCGGGGCCTTTGGTATCGGCCTTAGCGAAGCCGTCACGGTCGGTATTTATGGCCAACTCTTCACGTCAGATCGTGACCTTCCAAACAAGACGTCGGTCATCTACGGGATTGGCGGATTTGGCGAGGTTTATTTCGATCTCGGTATCGCTGCCAGTCCGTACATCGGCTTAAGACTCGGCATGATTGATCCAACCGGACCGTCCACGCCGACCCTGCCCTATGTCGGCGGGTATACCGGGTTGATCTATCCGCTGACGGAAAAAATTTCCATTTCGGTTGCCGTCACACTGCATTGGGCTGGCAAGGATGGCGATTTCGAAGCTTACAATTACGAACATACGTCCAACGGCGGCTACACGGCGGAATCTACCGATATCACCATTGATACCGGCTTGAGATACGCATTTTAATCATCAAAAGGTTCACAAAAGCAAAGAACCGCAGCCGAAGCTGCGGTTCTTTACCGTTGACCCGAAGGTCGCCGCTGCTCTGCCAGTTGGCCAGTAAGGCTGTGGACGCATTATATGCCACTAGGTTTGAGCTTGGGCAAACGTCCTATATTCCAAACCAACCGCAGTACAGAACATCTGTATATAAGCAGTTCATGTGCCAAGCCAGCAACATGTGGCAAACGGGCCGAGGCTTTGCAAATCAAACACAGACCCGGTTCATCCATGACAACCTCTTGACAGTTCACCGGAATCTCAACGCATGGTTTCACGCTTTTGATTTTACAATCTTTCGCATTCTCAAAAATGAGAACGCTGCTTCATTCCGTGACCGGTGGCACAGGACGCGGATTCGCCTTTTCCACGAGTTCAGGCAGCCTGCCGCTTTTGAACATGCGCCAGATGGGAATTCCCTCTTCAAGCTGTTGGGTCCTGAAAATGGCCACATGACGCAATAGCAGCAGCACGGTAACCAGCGTCAGCAGCGCGGTCAACACGGAAAACAGACGGTGATGCCGGTCTATCCAATCCATGACGGGATGCAGCACCGCCCGTAGGATCCGCTTACGACGATCCTCGCTCAGGCAGGGCTCCGTCGAGATGCCAACGTCACCTTCACGCAGCATATCCATGGTATCCTGTATTTCAGCAGCCACACGACGGCACCCATCACAACTACGGAGGTGTTCTCGCACAACCCTGGACTGCACATCACCCAACTCGTACGTCATGTAGGCAAATAACAGCGCCTCGATATCCCCACATTTCAGAAGCCCAACCTCACCGTCAGGGGGCGACAAGGCCCCGGTGTTGCTATGCGTATCCTGCCTCATACATCCCCGCCTGTTTTGATTGCATGCGCCATTTTCCGCATCGCATGATGTAGAATATAACCGACATTCCCGATTGATAACCCGGTAATATCGCTGATTTCCTTATAGGACTTCTCCTCGTACACTTTCAGAACGACCAACTGGCGATCACGCGCCGTGAGCGTGTCCAGGGCGGCAGCGGCCCGCAATGCCGCTTCGGAGCCCCCCGTGGCGATCACTGGATCAATGGATTCAGGCTGTTCCGCCGCATGTTGGGTTTCGATCTCTGCGCGCCGAGCCCGATGACGAACGGCATCCACCGCGCAATTGTGGGTGACGCGGTATAACCAGCTTTGAAGCTCAGTCGATGGTTCGAACACCCCTTCCCATTTCCTGAACATCCGGATGAATGCATCCTGAACCACATCCTGAGCGACATCATTACAGCCGGTAATGCGGACGGCATACCGAATCAGGAGAGTTTGGTAGCAGGACACGATCAAATCGAAGGCGGAGATACACTCTGCTTTACGTTCACGGCTGCTCATAGGTCGTACTAATCGGAATCCAGGGATTCAATGGCACTATCGAATTCATCGGGGAGCCCCATAAAGAAATGACATTTCCGTCCCGTCGCTTTTTCAATATCCGTGCGCAGGGTACGGTCAAAGGCATTCATGACCACCACCATGGCATCATCCTTGATCAAACCGAAAGCCATCGCCCCGCGACGGATCATGAACTCGTTGGAAAGGAGTTTGATGGCGTCTTTCTGAATATCAAAGGAACGGAGTGAGATGATCGGGGTTTTAGATTCCCTAGAAATATATCCCATGACCCGTTCCATACCACTGAACGCCTTCCGTTCAAGCGCGTGCAGGACGGACACCGTGGACAGATGCCCGTCGATCGACAGCTCCGCCAAGTCATGGGCAACGGCGGCATATTCCTCCTGCGTGATTTCGCCTGCTTCATAAAGCCGCCAGGCAAAGCTGAGCTCATCGGCCACACGAAACCGCACGGGCGCATCACGCTCCGGCGGCGGTAGGGGAACGTGTGCTGGAGCGGGTGCCGCCGCACCGCCATCGAGTGACGCCTCCAGCGCGGCGGGTTCTGCGGATTCGCCCAGCACGCGGAGTTTCTCCAGAATCTCCAGGGTCTTTGCATCAGAAAGTTCAAACGACTCCAACTTGGCGATGATATGAGCAGCCGAATCGGCATCCCGCTCACCAAGCACCACATGGGCCAGACGCAAGACGTACGCCAAGGCACGCGCCCGGTCCCCGATATGCTCATAGGCATGCGACAGGGTTTCGAGCGAGGACCGGTCATCGGGCATCACCTCAAGGATCTTCTCGAATGCGGCGATCGCATTCCAGACTTCCGCTTCTGAATCCGCATTAGATCGGCTATGTTTATCCACCATCGGTACATACCCCCCATCAAAACGTTCAGAACAATCTACCCATTAAACAGCCGGATGGCAAGCCCGTGATTACGCATCACAGGCCAGCAGGGTCAGCGTCTCGAAATGGGCAGTACGCGGAAACATGTCCAGCACGCGGCTATGCACCATTCGATAACCGGATGATCCCAGCGCCTTGACATCCCGAGCCAACGTATCCGGGGCACAAGAGATGTACAAAAGGGAGGATGGACGGTGCTCAGCCAATGCATCGCAAAGCGCATCAGACAGCCCATCCCGCGGCGGATCGACAATCACCAGGGTATCCCGCACATCGACCTGACGAATTGCATCAACGAAGACAATCGCGGCATCCCCCTCAATAAATGTTGCCTGGCGGCACCCCATCCGCTGGGCATTCGTCCTGGCCAGGCGAAGCGCCGCCCCGTTAACCTCGACCCCTAGGACATGCGAAACACCGCACTGGGCTGCCGTCAACGCAAAAACACCCACCCCACCATACAGGTCAATCACAAAAACCGGACGTCGACGCTCGATGATGGTTTTCACCTCTTGAACCAACAGGGCAGCCACGGCTGAATTCACCTGAAAAAAGCCGGTTTCGGCCACCGACAACTGGCCACACGGCAAAACCTCCACTAACGGTGCACCCGTCCGATCGCCACGCTTGAAACGCCGTACTCCATCCTGCAAGGTCCACCGGAACGTGACCGCATCCCCCGCTGTCACCCCCTTNNCCCCATCCGCACGGGTTTCCGCCAGTGCAACATTGATCTCAGGCACCGCCAGCGGACACTGTTCAACATCCAGGATCGTTTGATTGTCATGCCCGAAATATCCGAGCTCGCCCTGCACCCCGGCATGCAGCACGACCTTGTTGCGATATCCCAGGCTGGCCGGCGCGGGTACCACCTCCAGCACGTCCAGGGTTTGCACCCCTGCGATACGCTGCATAAGCGCCTGGAACTGCTTGCCTTTCAGACGCACTTCCTCAATATAGTCGATATGCTGATATACACAGCCAGGACAGCGGTCAGCCAAGGGACAAACGGGAACGATCCGATGTGGCGAAGGGGCACTGACAGACACAAACGCCGCTTCGGCATACCGCTTACGGACAACGGTCACCCGAGCGTGGACATGTTCCCCTTCCAATGTCCCCGGCACGAATACTGCCATTCCATCCACTCGTCCGACGCCCCGTCCGCCATACGCCGTATCCACGATTTCAAGGTCAATTTCCGTCCCCTCCGTGATGGCCATATCATCCCCCCTTTTATGAACCCGTAAAGCCATCAAGGCGCAGGCAGCAGCACGCCCTCGCCAACTAGAATAGAATCTTCCTCTTCCGTCAATGGAATCGGCAATGCCAGCCCCTTCTCCCCCTGTGCGCGAATCAACTCCATATTGTATTTGCGCATGGCCAGCTCCCTGAGGTCAGACGGCAATTCATCCATCGACGGCTGGTTTTGATTCTGCTGCAAGGCCGCCTGCGGTGCGCTGGGCATTCCCCGCACCCCTTCCTCCTGCTCCTTCAGATACTGCTCGCGCGTTATTCGGGGCGCGGCGATAATCCGACGCGGCGGTAGGTCACGACGGTTGCGTCCTGCCATCAGGCTTGGCACCGATGGTTTTGAACCAGAAGCCGCCAATCCACTGGTGCCCGACATCGAGATCGGAATCTCGAATCCGTCCTTCTTTAATACAGCACGCTCGGCCTCGTAATCTGCACTGACCAGCATGAATCCATTATCCACATCCCCAACAAACAGGAAATAGGTACGCGGCGGCGTGGTACTGTTATCCATGAATCCCACCCGAACACGTCCGCCACGCTCCGTGATGGCGCACATCTTGAGATTCAAGGCAACGCCAGGTGGGGGTGGCGAGGGTGGCTGATTATCCCGATCATCCTCGACCACTTCCGGCGCGGCACCAAAGGGCCGTCGATCAAGAATGATTGTGTAACGCTGGAAATCCGGACTGGCGATGGATGCCGATACAGCCACGTTCCCGGAACAAAGCACAACGGCAGCCCAACACGCCAATCGACGCCCCTGTTGCCTATGACGGATCATGTCGAGTCCATAGCTCACGGTAAATCCCTACGCAGTTCCTTCTGCCATGCCCGATCCACAGCGGCGGCAGCGGCAACACGCTCGGGACGCCCCTGCAAAAGAGGCAGCAGGACCGTCGCCTCCTCGATACTCCCGGCATCGGCCAGGAGTATAATCAAACCAGCAATATTCCAAGCATCCCAGAACGCACGATCCACATGGTCCCGCCAAATCTCAAGCCCCTTTTGCGGCGACTCCAGCGCCGCCAGATTCGCCTCGATCCAGCGCAGCTCCCGCCGGTAAGGATTCTGCGCAACCCCACGCTGGCACCAGTGCGCAGCGGCCTGCAGGCGACCTGCGATCACACCTCCGCGATCATCAAACCGGCCGCTCCAGAAGGCCTCGGCCAGCAGCATGCACAAGTAATAGTTGTGCGAATAGGTGGCATGCGCAGCCTCGGCAGACAGCACCTTATCCTCTGGTGGTAACGTCGCCGATGCACCGAATTTCAATTGGTGATAGGCTATTTGCGCGGTGCCCGTACACCACGCATAAAAGCACCCCAGTCCCCCTGCCGCCAGCAGGACAACGCCACAGGCCACACGCAAAAGGGGAACTCTAGATAATACTTTTCTGTACCACGATGATATCATCAGGCATTACCCCAGGATCTGCTATCTTTCCGTTCTCAACTTCACGAGCATCGAAAAACAGCACGTCAGGCCCTCGGATCACCTTGACATTCCGGCGATTGGCCCAGGGGGTATACCCACCAGCTTCGGTAATCGCCTGCAGCAACGTTACATCGCCAGACATGGTGAACTTCCCCTGACGACTCACCTCGCCCTGCACGAAATACACCTTGTCCTCGGCCACCACAATGGCATTCACACTGATATAGATACCGCCATCGATATAGGCCGATTCAATCACCCGCTCCGCCTCGGACGGGATCAGGTCAGCCACCCGCACCTGACCAATGTAAGGCAACGTAACATTCCCCTCGCCATCAATGACATTCTTCATTTCCTCGGGACGCGGGATACCCCGCAAGGAGATCATGACCCGGTCCCCGCGGCTGAGCACTCGCTGCCCCGCCCCCGACCCTGTCCGCACGGCAGCATCACCCACCGCTGGCGCAATCTCAGGTAAGCCTGACGCCCCCGCCGCCGGCGTAACGGTGGAAACCGAGCCACCCGCCGCATTTGTCTGGCTACCATCTTGCGCGACAATAACCGTTGGACGCACAACCGACCCGTCAAGCACCACGTCGCCAAGCTCCGGGCGGTAGCTTGGCATCCGGTGCCCGATATCCGGTCCGCCGTCCGTTGATAAACAACCGGAAGCCGCCAGCAAGATGGCCAGGGAAAGCATGCCGAAAATCAACCTCATGCCTCTCCCTTTCGCGATTTTGTCGTGTAGTTTGACTGGTAGTAATACTGGTGATAATAATAGTAGCCTTGGTCACGGGACACGTTGATATTGTTAAGCACGACGCCCAACAGGTTGACACCCATATTATCGAGCATGCCCTTGGCACGCTCAGACACCGCCTTGGGATACTTACGATGCTGGATCAGCAGCATCACGCCATCCACTTCGCGGGAAATCACCGAGGCATCGCTCACGCCAATCACGGGCGGCGCATCAAAGAAGATACGGTCATACCGCTCACTCAAAGTCGCAATCAAGCTTCGCATCCGCTGTGTATCCAGCAGCCCATGAACGCCGCCATCAAGCTTGCCGCTGGGGAGGAAGTCCAGATTGGTAAAAACGCGCTTGTGAATCACGTCGTCCAGTTCAGCCTCCCCGATCAATACATTCGCCAAGCCGACCTTGTTCGACACGCCGAACATGCGATGCTGGCGGGGACGGTGCAGGTCTGTGTCGATGATAATCGTCCGATCGCCAAGCTGACCACAGATATACCCCAGGTTGAAAAGGGTAAGCGACTTGCCCTCGCCCATGCTGCCGCTCGTGAAGCAAAGCGTCTTGCCAGCCTTGAATTTCTGGGAGAATTGGATATTTGTCCGCAACACTCGATACGCTTCGGCATGTGCAGGATTCGCCCTCGCCTCATTGAGCGGCACGACCTTCTGCGGGATCACGCCGAGCACCGGAATCTTCATCGACTGTTCGATATCGTCAATCGTCTTCACCGAGGTGTCGAGATATTCAACAAAGTAGGCCAACCCGATCCCCGCCCCCAGGCCGGCAATGATGCTAAGGATAATGTTCATCGCGACATTCGGGCTGACATAGTCATTCTCACTCGGGGCTTTGGCCTCGGTGATCAGCTCAACCATCGTCTTGGGAATGCGTAACTCGATCTGCTCCTGGAAATAGCGCATCTCCAGCGCATCACGGATCTTCTTGACGTGATTCCGGGCATCCATCGCCTCGGTAAACATCCGATAACTTCCGGATTCCATTTCACGTTCACGCTCGCGCAAGGCTAATAGCTCGGTATTGATGATCGCGTGCTTTGCCTGGGCCGCCCGGTATTCCGCCAGAACACCGGTTTTCAAGCCGCTGAGCGCATCACGGATCTTCTGTTCCAGCGATTCGATCACGCGATTGATCCGCAGGACATCGGGATGCCGCGGACCATACGCCTCCTGCAACTGGCTAAGTTCAACCTCAGCCTTGCGTTTCTCCGCCACCAAGAGTGGAATACTCTGGTCATTCACAAGGTACTGGGCCGCCTCGATCAGCTTGTCATCGGCCAGCGACTGGACCAGCGTATAGCGGGCCTCCTGCTCGGCCACCGTCTGGCTGGCCCGGATCCTGAGTTCCTCCAGCATCGTCAGGGTCATCTTATCAAGCGATGCACGACTGCCCGCCATAGGATCCACAACATCGATCTTCTCCTCGCGACGGATCCGCTCAACCTCCTGTTCGGCAAGCTGCAAGCGTCGCTCCTGCTCCTGAAACGCATCATAAAGGGCGTCCAGGGCATTCTCGGTCGATTTCTGGCTGCGGCTCTGAACCTGTTCTCGAAAAACTTCCGCAACCATGGTTGCCGCGAGCGCCGCCTCATGCCCGGCCTCTCCCTTCGGCTCGGCAATCAGGACCTGGATCTCAATCAGATTGGTATCCCGGTACTGCTGCACCCGCATCCATTTTGACATCATCTTGACGGTCTGATCCATGCGCATCGCTGGCGGCAACTGGTCATACCCGTACGCCACGGAAAGCTTCCGATCCAGCTCCCGCCGCCGAATGACCTCCTCGATGACAGGGCGGGACTGGATGATCTCGAACTGCGTCCGCAGGAAGAGAGGATCAAACCGCATCATGTCTGAACCAAAGACCGACACATCCGAGCGGCTTTCCTGCACCCGGATCACGGATGAGGCCATGTAGACCTTCGGCAATGAGTAGGTAACGATAATCCCCGTCAAGACGACCAGCAGAGAGACCGCAATGACAATTTCCTTGCGCGAACTAATGACCCTCCAATAGTCAAGGAAATGTAGATTCTGATCCGATTCTGCCATCGTACCACCCTATCAGAACTGGACCGAGGCACCCACGCGAGCCGTGTTCTTCACATACGAAGATCCAACCCCCGTGTCGGCATCGATATCCTCGATCCGATAGCCCACCAGCACGGTAAATGCGTCCGCCAGGCGGAACGCGAGTTCGGCATCACCAACCATCACGGTCTCATCGCCACCGGCAAGCAGGCCACTGACCTCGTCATACGTCGAGATCCGGTAGGTGGCCGCCAAACGGAGCAGCAACTGCTGGGTCAGCTTGGCATCGGCATATCCACGCGCTTCCGTGTATTCCTGCGACGCATAGGGATAGGCATCCGCATCCCGCAGCCCGTACCCGGCCACCATGCCAATACGCAAATCCGCATTCAACCGACCGCCAAGCTCGGCCTGCACATACGGCTTGCCTTCCCCATCCAGCAATTCGTTATCATACTCGCGGGTCTGCCAACCGACCGATACCGACCCGACCGTCGTCGGCGAAAACACATTTTCAAGACCGATTGCCGTCACCACGGAATCAAAGTCACGAATATCCTCGACATAACTATACATGCGATACTCGCCCGTCAACAGGGTTCTCAGCGTGGCCGTCAAGCTATAGCGATGCTGGAGCCGAATCGAGGTTTCATCCTCATCGGAACGGTTAGCCACGACCTCGTCGTCAAAACGGCGGATCTGGTTGCGCAGCAGCAGGTCGATATTCGAATACTTGAGAACGTCATAGTTCATGCCGCCATGCACCGTATTATCGGTGTATGTATGATCCTCACGCATGATGCGACCGGACTCCTCGATCTGTGGATCATCGGCGATCGACAGGACATCGCCAGCACGTACACGCATACGTTCCGACAACGAATACTTACCATTCAAACCCGCGCTGTGCAGCAGGCCGGTTTCATCCTGATCATCGCCCGGCTCTGAACGATAGCGGAGGGATGGCGCATAATACAGTTCAAGAAACGAACTGTCACTCCCCAGGAAAAGCTCGGCACGGGGGCGCAAGAACACATCGATGTTGTCCTGCTCGTTAGCTGGACTGGCATCACGATTATCGGTACTCTCGACGACCACGCCGACAGACCCCCGCAACGCCTGCCCTTCCTGGCCGTCCTGCCCCTGTGCGACGGCACCCTCCATCGCCAACGAAACACAGACCAGACCGGCGACAACCCCGACGCTGTTGATTCTAATCATGCTGATTCCACCCTTTCTAAATGTAATATCCAAACCCCTACGCACACCACGATACAAGAAATACGATCCCTAGCGTGTCATTAAACTGTTTCATAATGCCGCTCTGCTTGTTTTGCGTCAACAAAAAAGCAAAGCGCCCATGCGAATCATCCTGCGAAGCGCTCTTGCGTCAAGGGGGTGGGTACGTTATACATAATCAAACGATAAAGCGGCGACCGACTAAATGGGATAATTGTGTCCGCCCCTACCCGTTATGGTCAATCAGCCTGAAATGTTTACCGAAAGCCCGATAAAATGAATTTTGCACTGGTGGTGGCGAATGTAAAGCGGATGATGGAAAAGCCTCCGCTGAAGCTATCGGATAAGTTCATTTCAGCAGCGCCAACTTTTGCATCACACCTTACGCATTCGCGGACGATTCTTCGGGTACAGCGAAATCAGCCCCTTGCCATCCTGCTGGTAAAGCTTCTGTTTCGTGAGCATCCCGATCTTGTAGTCGGTTGTGTCCATCCCCCAGTATTCGATATAGACATCAAGTTCAGCAGTCCCTGCGCCAGTCGATCCAGATCGTCCCGTCCGCTAAGCCGAGGAACGCCAAATTGCCACAGAAGCAACGGCACGAGCGGCCCCAGCGAGCGCTTCAGACTGCGGATTTCCAACTTGGCCGTGTCGCAGACCTCCGGTTTGCCATGAATTAGCGCAGCCTCGCCCATGGCTCGTACCAGCGACTCGACATACCCAATGATCCGCCCCATCTTGTTGTAAGTCCATGACATATCTACGAATCCAAGGTAAGTTTGGG
>DIZZ01000067.1 GCA_002428045.1 Verrucomicrobia bacterium UBA6015 | reverse complement strand
AAATACCGCGAGTTCATGGACAACCGGATGTGGCACTACGAGCTGTCCCGCCGATATGATGGCTCCTTCGGCATTCTCGGCGGTGAACGCTATGACGCCGATGGCGCCTGGGGGAATGCCTACCCCCTAGCCTACACGATCCCGCGCAAGACCCTGCGGATCAGCGGCGCCAAACCGACGACGTTCAGCAAGTCATACAAGCTGCCTGAGCGACCCTGGGGCACGGCGGCAGATGACGTGTTTCTCTCCCTGTCGCCAGCGTCCGACAAGGATGGCAAGGCGCAAGACGTGGACGCCGAGATGCTGGCGACCGATGCTGGCGCACCGATCATGTGGAAAATCGGCAACACCAACGTGTCGGACGCGGTGTTGTTGATGTATTGCCGGCATCCTGAACAAGGGGTTCGGGAGATGGCGTATGGCACCATTCGAGGCCAGAACCGAGATCGCCTCATCGTGGAATTGCTCAAGGATAAGGATCCGCGGGCACGGCATTCTGGGGCCATGGTTGCCAGCATGTTTGCGGCGGGGAAGAACCGGACGGCCGAGCCCGAGCGCCTGACCGACGAGATGGTGCAGTTGCTGATCGGCATGATCAATGATCCCGCTGAATCGTGGTGGACGGTGCGCAGTGCGCTCACGGCGTTGAGTGTGGCACCGCCGGAATCGCTGGTGCCGCAGGTTGACCGGCTCTGCCATTGGCTGCAGCACGATGAGTGGTGGCTGCAAAGTGCGGCCGTGAGTGCCGTTGCCGGAATCGCCGGGGACGAGCGGTGTTACCAGAAGGTGCTGCCGGTGATCGGCCAGATGGTGGCATCCAACCAGGTGATGTCGCTGGGCACCCGATGGAGTGTGATGGGGCAGTTGGCATCCAAGCTGAAGGAGGCCTCGCCGGAGGTGCAGGCGTTGGTTGTGCAAGTGCTGGGAGAAGCCTACGCGAAGACCCCGGTAAAGATGACAGCCCCTGGCGGAATGAACATGGATCCAGGTGCTGAGATCCTGACGGAGGAGCAGGCCCAGATCCTGGCAGGAATTCCCGGCGGGCTTGACGAGCTCTACAAGCGTGCTCATGAGCGCTACCCAGGCAAGGCCCTGCCGCACAAGAATATCTTCATGACGGCCGACCCGGCCAAGCTCAGTGGCGACCTGAAGGCGGCCGTCACCCAGTTGATCCGTGAGCGCGTGATCCCGGAGTTCGTCGGCGCGGCCAATCATATCGCCTCGAACCGCAAGCTGCTGCTGGACGAGGCCACGAGCGCCGTCCCGTTCGTTGGGAATTACTACTATAGGGGCCCTAGGATGGATGAACTCGTGGGGATGTACAACAGCATCGGTGTGCACGACTATAACTGGCATGATTTTGGAGCGAACCCGAACACGATGCGGTGGGACTATTTGTCCTTTGATCCTCCGGAGACTAAGCTTCCGGGTACCGGATGGCGCTACCGCAAGGTGACCTGTCCTGCGGGTATGGCCAACTGGTTTGCCGTAGACTTCGATGCCAAGCAGGCGGGCTGGAAGAGCGGACTGCAACCCTTCGGCCAGGTCAACGGCAACCTTGATACCACCGCCGGCAAGTGCCCCCTACCCGTTGATTTCTGCCGGTGCGGCTACCCCATGCAGACACTCTGGGAGAAGGAGGTGCTGTTGATGCGAGGCACCTTCACGTTCCCGAAGTTCAAGGAAGGATACCGCTATCGGTTGCTGGTGGGCGGCATGTCGCACGTCAGTGCTGGCGAAGGGTTCCGCATCTATGTGAACGGGAAGCAGATTGCCGCCAAAGACCGCGGGGTCGACAAGCGTGAGGGGGCAACGCCGATCTGCAACGACATTGACAAGGCCTGGTGGCCGGAGTTCGAGAAGCCCGTTACGATCGCCGCCACGAGTTTCCTCCAGATGGAGAACGGCGGGAAGCAGAAAAACCGCTTTCTGGTTTGGATCCAGGAGATGAAGGCACCGCCGGTGGAGCAGTTGATCAGGGACTCCGCCAAGGTGGTGCCGATGACCTCGTCGGACTGGCAGGCCAGGCAGAATAATCCCGACAACCCGGACATCAACTCGGCGGATGGAAAGTTCCTGTATGATGGCAGGGTCATTGCGAACAACGCCGTGCTGGGATCATGGACGGTGGTTGCCCAGGTGGCCTCGAATGAGACGTTCGAAGCGACGTCGGCGAACGTCGACCCGACATCGGTCCCCTTCACGACGGTCACCTTCAAGGACGGCGGCGAGACGGATAACCCGCTGCGCATCTGGTCAGGTCATATCCTGATGAACCTCGACCGCAATGAAGCCTTGACGATGACACTGAAAGTTATGGACAATGGGGAGTATCTGTTTGTTGACGCGGGTGGCTTCAACGAGAAGAATCCGCATGGCTGGACGTCACCGCTGCTCGTGATGAAAAGAAAATGATTTATGAAAACAACGGGAAAATGGGAGAAAGAGATGACAACGATGAGTAGGCGGAAATCACTACTGGTGGCGACGATGACATCCATGTATTTGCTGGCGGCACAGGCGGGAACCGTCCCGCTTGACCTGCCCAAACCCGACGGTATGCCAGGCAATCCGAAGAAACCGGTCAAGGTCTACATTCTTGCCGGGCAGTCGAACATGGTAGGGATGGGCGATATCAGTGGTGCCCGCCCAGCGTATCCGAATGCCTTTCTGATGGCGGATCCGGCGGTCATTCCCGGTGCCATGCCGGTCGGGGGTTCGGCCCTCGCCCGTCATGGTGTGTTCGATGCGAAGGCGGTGGTGTATTCCGGTAAGGAGCCCGTTAAAACCGTCCCGATAGCACTGGGCACAGTGGCCGAGAAGTTGCCGGCAACGGAAGGCGGGCAGACCCTCGAGGTGACGGCGCAGATCGATGTGCCGGTGACCGGCACCTACACGGTGCATGCGGGGTTTGAGGACAGCACCTATAGTGTTGCGCAACTCGACGGCAAGGAAGTCTACCGCCGCGATGCCGGTGGCAGGCCGGTTGTGACGAAGATCGCGCTGGAACGGGGCAAGCGCTATCCCGTGGCGATCCGTTACCTCAAGGGTGGTTCTGCGGCATTCTGGATGGAACAGGTGGATATTCCGGCTAACGGTGACCTCGTGACGATTACGAAGAGGGACAAAAAGTTCCCGTATCTGGTGGATGATGCCGGTAATTGGACGAAACGGAATGATGTAGCCTATATCGATCCCCGCCTTTTCCCGGAACGCGCCAGCTCGCCGTTGTCCGCGACCTCGAATAACGGGAAGAGCATTGGACCGGAAGTGGGCTTCGGTCATGTGCTGGGAACATTCCATGACGAGCCGGTGTTGCTGATCAAGACCGCGATGGGTAACCGTTCCCTGAATTTCGATTTCCGCCCGCCATCCAGCGGGAGGATGGATCCCCAGAACAACTTTGAGGCCTTTGAATACCGGGCCATGATTGAGGGGGTCAGCAATACCTTGGCGAAGATCGACAAGGTTGTGCCCGGTTATGCAGGCCAGGGCTACGAGATTGCCGGCTTCGGCTGGTTCCAGGGGCACAAGGATTCCGGCTCGAACAAGGAGGAATACGAAAAGCACCTAGTCAACCTGATCAACGACCTACGCAAGGAATTCAATGCGCCGACGATGAAGGCCGTCGTGGCAACGGTCGGGTTCCACGGCTATCAGGTCAATACCGGCAACTGGAAGGGAGTCTGGGAAGCACAGATGGCGGTTGGGGACGCAAAGCAACATGCGGATTTTTCAGGCAGCGTCGCCTCGGTCGATACGCGGGACTTCTGGCGCGAGGTCGAGGATTCACCGACTTCGCAGGACTACCACTACAACCGCAATGCCGAGACGTACCTGCTAGTGGGCGAGGCGATGGGCCGGGCGATGGTGCGTCTAGAGGGTGGCGAGGCCGAACCGATCCCGACGTCGGGCCGCGAGACTAGGGCAGTTACCGAGGCCGTCACAACGCCACCCACGGATGTACCTGCGGTTACGCCACCAGAGGTTCTCAAACCGCTCATCATGGACGGTGTACGGTTGAATTTCATCGCCGACGCGGCGAACCAGACCGCCCTCCAGGCAGCGGTCAATGCCCAGAAACCCAAGCAAGAGTCGCCGTTTCTCAGGGATCCAATGGATAGTCTAGTCGCCATCTACAATGCCGCCGGCATTCAGGATTACGAGTGGAAGCCCTTTGGCCCGGACCTCAACAACGTCGACTGGGACTACTTCAGCTTCGACCCTCCCGAAACCATGGATAAGATGAAGGAACCCCGGTATCGCAACGTCACTTGCCCTGCGGGAATGACCAACTGGTTCGCAACTGACTTCGATGCCGACAAGGCGGGCTGGAAGAAGGGGTTGCCGCCGTTTGGCCAGAAAGGTGGCAAGCTCGAGCCTATGGGATGGTGTACCAACAATTTCTGTCTATGCGGAGTGCCTCCGCGTACCCTCTGGGAAAAGGAAGTCCTGCTCGTCCGCGGAACGTTCGAATTCCCGGCGTTGAAGCCCGGCTACCGCTACCGGTTCGTGGTTGGCGGCAGCGACCACGTCATGACCGGCGAAGGGTATGCCATTTACATCAATGGCAAACGACTGGCCGAGTCGAAGAGCGGCGTGCCCAACCGATGCGGTGGACAGCCACGAGGGGGGCATGTGTATGCCGATCTCCAGGGCGAATTCAACGGAGGAAAGGTAACCGTAGCGGCGACCAGCTTCCTTCAGTTCGTCAAGAAGAACAAAGAAATCCCATCCCAGGGACATTTCACCCTGTGGATGGAAGAACAGAAACTACCGCTGGTAAAGGAGTGAGTTAATAATGAATACCATGCAAGTCAGAGAAAATCATCATTGTGCTATTTGGGCGTTTGCGGCGGCGGTACTACTGGTACCAGCGCTTTTGGGTGCCCAGGAGGTGGGCGGGATACCCGAGGCGGCGGCAAAGCCTGCGATTCAGCTCGGGGCACCGTTCAGCGACCATGCCATTCTGCAGCGCGAAATGCCGGTACCGATCTGGGGCTGGAGCCAGCCAGGCGCGAGGGTGACGATCGAGTTCCAGGGGCAGAAGACGACCGCCGTGGCCGGAACGGATGGCAAATGGCTGATCACGCTCGATCCGCTCAAGGCCAGCACCGAGCCAGCCGAGCTGGTAGTCAGCGACGAGGCGGGAAACCGGACGTCGCTCAAGGACATCCTTGTTGGTGAAGTCTGGATCTGTTCAGGGCAGTCGAACATGCAGTACGGCTGGGGCAACGAATCGCACCCGATGTTCAATTGGGGTGGTGATACCAATCTGGCGGCACTGGTGCCTGATGCGAAGACGAGGCCGATTCGCAGTTTCGCGGTGCTTCCTGATGTCTCCTTCACGCCGGTAAATCACTGCAATGGATCATGGTCCACCAATGTTTCGGGTAGCGCCGTGGCATTCGGGTTCAGCTATCACTTGAGCCAGACGCTCAATGTACCGGTGGGTGTTATGGTCACCTGTTGGGGCAGTTCCAGCATTGAGGGGTGGATGCCGCGGGAATTGACAGCGCAGTTGCCACACTTCAAGGCGACAATGGAGGCGTTTGACGCCAACACCAACGTTCATGGCAGGATCCGCGCAGCGATGGAAAAGGGAATTAAGCACGGCAACACGTTTGTCCGTCAACAACCCAACCTCCTGTACAATGCCATGCTGCATCCGCTGCTTCCCTATGCAAGCCGGGGCCTGGTCTGGTATCAGGGCGAGGCCAACGCGAAGCAGGCTTCCAACTATGCACAGAGTCTGCCTTCGTGGATCAGTCATTTGCGCAAGGAATGGGGCCTCGCCGATTTCCATGTGCTGCTCGTGATGCTCCCTGGGTTCGGTGATGAAGCGTGGCCCGGGTTTCGCGAGGTCCAGGTTGAGGCCGCGAAACAACCCCATATGTCCATCGCCAACACGATCGATCTGGGCGATGCCAAAAACATTCATCCCGCAGACAAGGCACCGGTTTGCGAGCGCCTGGCGTTGCTGGCCCGACGCGATGTCTATGGTGAGAAGCTCGAGGCGCAGGGACCGCTCTTCAGCCGTGCCATGGTGAAGGATACGGTCATGGTGATCGAGTTCGAGCACGCCGACGGGATGAAGACCACCGATGGAGCGACCCCGACCGGGTTCATGCTGGCCGGTCCTGATCACGTCTGGCATACGGCCACCGCAGTGATCAAGGGGAACACGGTTGAACTGGAAGCAGCAGAGGTAGCAGTGCCGGCATTCGTGCGCTACGCCTTTTCGGGAAAACCGGCGGTGAACTTGGTCAATGGTGCCGACCTACCGGCCTATCCATTCCGCACGGACGTAGAGGCAAAATGATCGGTGCGGATCCTTTATGAAACCCAGAATGGCCGATGGGGTGCGGAGGCGGTGGGGCCTGCAACACACAGGCCTCACGGACGGAACCAACAGGATAGCGAAACGGACCGTCATTTTCCTGACGCTCGCCATCTCGCTGGCGTCAGGATTCGCGGGGGATCAGCGGCACCTATTCCTGGTGACGCTGGAAGATAAAAGCGGCTGGCAGGATTTTGTCTATCTGGCGACCGTGCCAGCTGCCAGCAAGGCCGGCAGCGTGAATCCAGCGGTGCTGGCTCTGGATCAGTACGGGACCCTGCGCCGTGAACAGCGTGATTTTGTTGCTCGCTACAACCCCACGGACAGTTATCTGCTCGATTGCCTTACGCCGACTTCCCCGACAACCAACGGACTGCTCGCTTGCTGGTCCATGGAAGGGGTGGACGGGGTTGCCATCCGAGACCGCCTCGGCCGGTTTCCAGCAACCCTGCAGCAGGCCCCCCGCTTCGATAAACTGGCCGGCACGAACTACACCTTTGATGGACGGTCAATAAAGATAGAAACCGGCTCAATGCCCGGATCTGGCCGAGAGCTAACGGTCGCCTTCTGGATGAAGCCGGATCAGGGTGGCAACCAGAAGATCATCGGGAAAAGCACGAATGTCAACCGTGGCCCGGGTTGGCAGATCCTGCTGCGTAACGATAATAACCACCCGTCCCTGCGCTTCCGGGTTGGCGGTGGAGACGGTGCGTGGAACCAGAGTGACGTGGTCGTACAGGATGCCTACAAGACGAATGAATGGGTCCACGTGACCTGTACGTTTGCCGACGGGATTTCGAGGATATACCTGAACGGGGCACTTGCCGAAACACGCGAGAACATTACCTGGGGAACGCCCAACAACACTAAAGACCCGCTGGTATTGGGAAAATCCTTCACCGGTGTGCTGGACGAGGTTCGCATTTACCATCGCGCCCTCAATACGGTGGAGGTGCAACAACTTCCCCAGGGGAGCGGAGTATCAGCGGCTGGACTTGCCAGCTATTGGCCGCTGAACGAAACAGAGGACCGCGTCGCGCATGATGGCACCGGCAACCAGTCGCTTGCGGTCGTTGGAAGTCCGGCTTGGGTACAGGGCCGGGATGGTGGTGGAGTTCGCCTGCGAGGGAATGACGATGGGCTTTGCGTCGGTTCCGGAGACACGGTTTTATCTCCTTTTTCCGTTGCCGTGACCTTGCACTCCGCCAGGAGTCAGCAAGCCTGCATCCTGCGCAAACCCGGCTCGGCTGACCGGATGCCGCCCTGGTCGCTGCATGTGGACGGGAC
>DIZZ01000141.1 GCA_002428045.1 Verrucomicrobia bacterium UBA6015 | reverse complement strand
GGAATAACGTGACGCGCCACAGCTGTTGCAGTGATGGCAGGCTTTCTGGATGCACATCCTGAAGTTGGTCTGGCATATGCGCCGATGGATATTGTTAAGGATGATGGCGAATTGCTGATGACCTATGCGGACGCCGCCGCGAAAATGTCGTGTTTTGACCGGTTTAGAAATGCTGGTTAAAGAGACCATCTGAGCCCAAGAAAATCGAAGAATAGTTATTGTTTTGAAGTTTTTTAAGAAAACAGAAAGAAGAATTAGAGCACTTTCAAAACGGCTGAATTAGAGCGGTTTCAGATCGGCGGTCACAGACCTACCAGGTGGCGGAGAAAAATCCGCTTTATCCATCGAATAAACTGGGCCTTTGTGTCATGTGGCGACGGTCGGTATGGGATGCCATCGGTGAATTTGATCCGAAATGCGATTTTGCCGAGGATTATGATTACTGGCTTCGAGTGCAGCGACGATTCAAGCTGGCGAAGTGTACGGATCGTTCGTTGCTGAATTTCCGGTATCACGAGGCGCAGAATTCGCAGTCAGGCGAGCGGAGGCAGTTGCGGAATGTGCGGCGGGCATTGTTCAAGCAGCGTTGGATGGATGTGCGCGAAAGGCCGTGGAGTGGCTGTCGATGGTGGCGGCTGGCAAGGAGCACGGGGGCATGGGGGAGGGAATTGGGCTAGGGGATTCAGGATGCGTGATACGAGATGCGGGTAGCCTCGGCCGCGTAGGCCGTGGGGGTGGGAATGGGAGAATGATGAAGATCCAATATCCAACAGGGAATGTCCAATGGCCATCGGGGGGACGGGAGAAGGGGAATGGGAGGACTGCAGACAGGACGGAGAAGATAGGGCCGACCGCGTTTTGCTAGCCTCGTTTGCCGATTTTAATAAATGGATTTTCCTTATTCAATTCGCCGAGCCAGGTCTCGGCAACCAAAGCGGCGCGAGCTCGCCGCACTCCAAACGGGCAGGCCGCGTAGGCCGTGGGGTTCCGGAGCAATAGAAAAATCTGCCGTCTTTAGTCTGAGTGGATGGGAATATCCAATATTCCGTCATTAAACCGTCGGCCAATGCCAAGTCATAAGCGCCAATTTTGCGGACAAACCGCCGACGACTGCGATCCGTCAGCAGCAAACGCCCCGGAAACTCACGGAAGCCGAGGAAACTCAACCCCAGCCTGCAGCGGTTCAGGGTTCCGCATGCATATTTTAACGTGAGTCGGCGCTGTTCGCGCATTCAGGTCGCTGCCTCGACGGACCATGACTTCAGTTCATCAAAGACCTCCCGATCAGGCTACAGATATTCAACTAAACGACAGGTAGCCTTAGCACGAAGACACCGCCCCAGCCGGGACGGCGGTCTAGGCGGACACTGCCGCCGTGCAGGTTGGCGATGTCGCGAACCAACGCCAGGCCCAGTCCGCTGCCCTGGCTGACCGGCGATGGTGCACGATAGAACCGCTGGAACACCGCTTCCGCATATTCCTCGGCAATGCCGGGACCCTTGTCCATCACCGCGATCTCAACCGTCTTTCCATGGCTTGTCACCTCCACACGGAGGCAACCTCCGTCCGCCCCGAACTTCAGGGCATTGTCCAGCAGGTTACGCAGGGCTTCTTGTAGCAGATCGGGATTGCCACGAAGGCTTACCCCGCAGGCGGACTCCACAAAGAGGGTAACCCCGCTGAGCTCGCACGCCGGGCGATACACCTCTGCGGCACCCTGCAGCAGCGCAGCCAGGTCGATTTCCTTGAAAGCCGACCGGACTTCGTCACGGCCCAGGCGGGCCATTGCCAGGAGCTGATCGACCAGATGCGAGAGTTGTGCCACATCCTCCAGGATGCTTCCCAGTATGTCCCGATACATCGCGGGATCCTCGCCCTGATGCGTCAGCGCCACCTCCGCTGTCATGCGTATCGATGCCAGCGGAGTCCGCAACTGGTGCGATGCATCGCCGGTAAACCGTTCGAGCCTGCCGATGGCCTGTTGATACTGATCGAAGGCATGATTGAGCACTTGGGCGAGCTTGCGCATCTCGTCATCCGGCATGATCTCGACATCCACGCGCTGGTCAAGATGTCCGTCGCCGATCAGGCCTGCCGTCGAGGCCAGCGTGCGGATCGGGCGCAGCATCCGGCTGGAGATCCACCACGCCACCACTGCCAGCACGGGCAACAGCAGCAGGTTCAGGCTGACGCCCATCGCCACTTCCTCCAGTTGCTCGAGGAGATTGAATTCCGGATGCTTTGCCATCGTCGCGATCTCGACAAACGTATAGACCAGGGTCTGCACCGCCATGAAGATGACCAACAGCAGCAGCAACCATAGGAAGAACCGGACCCGTAGCGATATTTTCATGGTCGATGCTCCAGCTTGTACCCCAGCCCTCGCAAGGTATGGATGAGTGGTACGTCGGGACGGCCGCCGTCCACCTTGGTGCGCAGATGGGACATGTGAACCTGGATGATACTATCCATTGGTGTCGCCCGTTGCGTAATCCGCCAGACGTCGGCCGCCAGCATATCGCGGGTGACGATCTTGCCAGCATTCTCACCCAGGCACCGCAACAGGTCGAATTCGAGGGGAGTCAGCGTCAACGCGATCCCGCCCCGCCGTGCCTGCCGGCTAACGGGGTCAATCTCCAGATCGGCGATATGCATCGTGGCGGTGGTATCGCGCTGGCGCAACTGCGTCCGTATCCTGGCCAGCAGCTCCGGAAACGCAAAGGGCTTTACCAGGTAGTCATCGGCCCCGGCATCCAGGCCGGCGACACGATCCTTGATATCGTCACGGGCGGTCAGGATAATCACTCGCACCCCGCCATAGCGTTGGCGTAATTCGCGCAGGACAGCATAGCCATCCTGTCCGGGAAGGCCGATATCCAGTACCACCATGCGGGGCCTCGCATCCTCCAATCGACGCAAGGCCTCCTCTGCGCTGCCGACCGCCACCACGCAGTAGCCATTCTCGCGCAGTCCCTCCGCCAAGGCATCGCGTACCTTGCGGTCATCCTCCACAATCATCAGATCCATCGCCGTGCCATCTCCCCCCCCTTGGCGCATTTAACAATCCACGGTTATATCGAGCGCATCGAGAAACCGTATCGAAGAATAGTGTTGGTTGCAAATCCTATTGAGGAATACCTTCAATGCCCGACTCTTCGGGCATTACTAATTGTTGAAAACGCTGGCATCCTAGACGGCGGCGGTGTAGACTGTCGAACCTTATAACAAGAAAGCAGTGCAGCACGGGAAACACGGGATCATATCATGAACATGCAAGAGGAAATCAAACGGCGCCGGACCATCGCCATTATTTCGCATCCGGATGCCGGTAAAACGACGTTGACGGAAAAACTGCTGCTTTACGGGGGGGCCTTGCAGCTTGCAGGGTCGGTCACCGCCCGCAAGAACCAGCGGGCCACCACCTCGGACTGGATGGAGCTGGAACGGCAGCGCGGCATTTCCGTGACCTCCACCGTGCTGCAGTTCGAGTATCGCAACACGGTCATCAACCTGCTTGACACGCCGGGGCACCGCGATTTCTCTGAGGATACCTACCGGGTGCTCATGGCCGTGGATGCCGTGGTGATGGTTATCGATGCCGCCAAGGGCATCGAGAGCCAGACGCTCAAACTGTTCGAGATCTGCCGTATGCGTGGGATTCCAATCTTCACCTTCATGAACAAGCTCGACCGCCCCTCGCTCAGCCCGCTGGCGCTGATGGATGAGCTGGAGCAGCGCCTGCAACTGCCGGTCTGCGCGATGAACTGGCCTCTGGGCGATGGCGAGCGCTTCCAGGGCGTCTACGACCGCCAGCAGAAACTGGCGCATTTCTATGAGCGCACCGCCCACGGGGCCTACCGTGCACCCGTGGCCCTGCATTCGGTGGATTCCGACCTCGTTCGCGAACGGCTGCCAGGCGATGTCTATGCCGCCGTGACCAACGAGCTGGAGGTGCTCGACACCGCCGGCGAGAGGTTTGATCTGGCTGCCGTGCAATCCGGCGACCTGAGTCCGGTCTATTTCGGCAGTGCCATCAACAACTTCGGTGTTCAGATCCTGCTCGATGCCATTGTTGACCATGCCCCGCCACCCCAGGCCCGGTTTGTCGGCGAGCGGCGGATCGCTCCCGATCACAATACGTTCTCGGGCTTCATCTTCAAGATCCAGTCCAACATGGATCCCAAGCACCGCGACCAGATCGCCTTCCTGCGTATCTGTAGCGGGCGGTTCCTGCGCGATATGAAGGTGACCAACACACGTTCCGGGGACTCGGTCCGGCTTTCGAGCTCGCACCGCGTCTTCGCCCGCGACCGCGAAACCGTGGACGAGGCGTATGCTGGAGATGTCATCGGGCTGGTCGGCCACAGCGGGTTCGGGATCGGCGATACGCTGACTGAGGATCCGGCGATTGTGTACGAGGAGATGCCGCAGTTCGCACCGGAATGCTTCGCCAAGGTACACAACCCAACCCCTGGCCAATACAAACGCTTCCAGGCCGGGATTCACCATCTGCTTCAGGAGGGCGCGCTGCAAGCGTTTCAGTATGCCGACCCCGCCCGCAACGTGCCGCTGCTGGGGGCAGTCGGTGCCCTTCAGTTCGAAGTGTTCAAGTTCCGGCTGGAGAATGAGTACGGGGCCGTGGTGCGCATGGAAACCGCCAGCGCATCGGTCATCCGCTGGATCGCCCCCGACAGCATCCCGGTCATCGAGACCATGCTCCCGCCGGGAGCTGAACTGATGCAGGACAGTTCCAAGCGCCCGGTCCTGCTTTTCGATTCCGAATGGGTGATGCGCTTCTTCCAGGATCGCCACCCAAAGGTTGTCCTGCGTACGCTTCCAGAAGATATCCGACGGGCAGGGTAAGCGCATGAATGTGTATCTTATCGTCCTCGACTCGGTGGGTATCGGTGCCGCACCAGATGCCAGTGACTATGGCGACACCGGTGCCAACACCTTGGCGCATACGGCCGCAGCGTGCGGGGGACTGCACCTGCCGACGCTGCAGGCAATGGGACTGGGCAACATCCCGGCGCTCACGGACGGACAACCCATCGCGGGCGTACCGCCGGTGGCGGCTCCTATCGCCGCCTTTGGCGCCATGCAGGAACGCTCCGCTGGCAAGGACACGACGACCGGGCACTGGGAAATCGCTGGCCTGCTTCTGGAAAAGCCCCTGCACATCTTCCCGCCGGGGCCGCCCTCCTTCCCTCCCGACCTGCTCGATGCGCTTCGCCGTGCGACCGGTCGCGAGGTGCTTGGCAACAAGGCGGCCAACGGAACGGCCATCATTGACGAGCTAGGTCCTGAACAACTGCGCACGGGCGCCTGGATCGCCTACACCAGTGCGGATTCCGTGTTCCAGATCGCCGCCCATGAACCGACCATACCGCTGGATACGCTTTATGCCGCCTGTCGCCTGGTTCGCCAGCACGTTAATCCCCTACAGGTCGGCCGCGTCATTGCCCGCCCCTATGTCGGCACGCCAGGCCATTTCTCCCGCACCGACAATCGCCGCGACTTTTCACTGCCCCTGCCCGAGAAATCCATCCTGTCCGACCTTGCCGAACATACCGTCAACGTGATCACGGTCGGCAAGCTGGACGATATTTTCCCGGATTGCGGGATCGGCGAATCGTTCCATGTCGAGAACAATCCCGACGCCATCGAGGCGGTACTCTCCCTGGCACGACGCGGCCGGATGGCAAACACCTTGATCTTCGCCAACCTGATTGACTTCGACATGCGGCACGGCCATCGGCGCGATGCGACGGGCTATGGGGCGGCATTGGAAACGGCGGACCGCTTCATCCAGGACCTGCTGGAATTGCTAGCGCCCGAGGATCTGGTGATCATCACGGCCGACCACGGCAACGACCCGACCTTCAAGGGATCAGACCACACGCGCGAATATGTTCCGCTGCTGGTTTATGGACACCATATCAAACCCGGAGGACTTGGGGTTCGGCAGGGCTTCTTCGATATTGCGCAATCCCTGGCGACGGTCTTCGGGATTCCCGCCCTGCAACGCGGGGTAAGCTTTAGCCGCACTTTAGCCCCCACACCGTTAAAGCACCTCACCATTCGCGATCAACCAGAGCCAGGCAGGATAAAAATCGGCATCGGTCAACGGCGAACGCGATAGCGTCAGCTCCGGATTGACCCCATTCGGCGGGATCGTGATGTACTGGATGTCGAGCAAATTCGTACGCTCGTCGCGCGCCAGGATCTCCACTTCCACCTGACCGAACTGCATATTCCAATTCCGCCGCCACATCCCACGTCAACCGACGCTCCTCGTTCGCGGGAATCAACCCCAGATTCGTCTGCGTATTGTCCACAAGCGTCCGTACCGGCAGCAGGCCTATAGCGTGGAGAACCAGAGTCATTCGGGTAGGTTTTTAGTCTTGTAAATTCGGCGTCAAAAACGTAGGTCTGGCACGGAGAATCACCGTTCGCACCAAATATCAACCCATCATCAGATACGGAAACAGATATAGGGCGATGATGTAAAGCAGCCCATCCGGCCCGATGTCGACTCCGTAAGGAGAGCTGAGAAACCCAGCCCCCGACGCATCGCCAATCAGGGCCACCGTCGCGCCCGACGCATCCAGCACATGAATCCGGTAGCTGCTCCCCACCGCCCCTACCTGTCAAGCAGAACCTCGTAAAAAACAGAAACGTCAAGCATCAGCTAAACCCTTATAAAGCAATGATATAGATAGGGGTTCGCCTGATGCTGGCGGGGGGGATGCAGACCGCAGGCTACAGACTGCAGACTGTAGGCCATTCTGTCGTGAAATCCCCTTGGGATCGCCGGGCTCTGTACCGGCTGCGGTGTGCAAGCCTTCGTGCGTTCGTGTCTTCGTGTGAGAATATCGGGTATTGACCTTGCAAGCCACCCTCTCAGACGCTGCCTTTGCCACGGCGGCTTGCCCGGAGGTCTTCGCCCTACCTGCCTACCTATCCCGCATCCCGTGGATCGGCAGGAATGTCAGGTACTCTTGCCATGATATCCATGAATTCTGCGCGTGACACTTTTGCTGCCCGTTTCAAAAGGTATGTTTCGGTCATAAGCGCGGAGATCTTCTCGGCGACGGACGTGGAAATCAACTGATTTACAGAAACATGCTCGGCGCGAGCCAGGGTTCGCGCCGTTTCATGGAGAGAATCAGGCAATCTTAAGCTAGGCGTACTCATGCTTGGGATCACAAAGGGATTTTTCATACTCGATCACCAAGGGGACCGTCACCACCGGCCGGTATAATCGACCGCCAAGCAACGAAAGCAACCGATATGACATGCCACGCCTTGAGCGCAGGCCATGGGTTTCATGGCATTTCCTGTGCAGCCCCCGGTGAAGCCTCCGCTTTGCGGGCCAGGACCTTCCGCATCTCGGCCACACTGACGGAACACGTATTGCCGCACATGTGACAGGTGATATCCTGAGGCTGGTTCGCCGCGACCTGCGCCTCCAACTCCTCGCGCGACAGGGTCTCCAGCACGGCAATCATACGCTCGCGGCTGCAGCGGCACTGGAACATCAGCGGACGCATCTCATGCACCTCGATATCCGGCAACATGAACAACTCACGAAAGGCGACCACCCCGATGGGATGGTGCCCACCCTGCTCCAGAAGACGCGCCTGGACGCGACCGTCCTCGAAACACTCCAGCACATGCACGAAGGCCGGCACATCCGAATCCACCATGCGCTGCGCCAGCAGCCCCCGGGCGGAAATCATCCCCCCGCTACCGGCTGTGACGGCAATCGCACAGGCCGTCGGCACCTGCATCGATTGGTTGAAATAGCGCGCGGCAACCACCCTTGGCAACGGCGGATTCACATGCAGCACCGCCTGATTCAGGATTTTCCCGGGAAGCGAGGTCACCACCTGCGCGGCACCGGATGCCCCCCAGGCCGGTGTGGTATCCACCGGCAGAAGCCCATCGAGATCGTCGATCGTCTTGCGGTTGGTGAACCCCCGCATGCAGCCTGCCCCGGTCACCTCCACCAGCGCACCGCCCAGCGCACCACTCACCGACATGCGCAGCATCACCGACTCGTCCTCGCTGGCGGCGTCGGCCGAGAGCAGCGCGGCCACCGTCAGCATCTCGGCCAGCGCCGCACCGGCAACCGGCCCGCAAAGATGACGGGCCTCCAACGCCTTGGAGACGACCGTCGTCTCAACGGCCGTGAACCGAATCTTCGACGCCCCCGCTATCGCTTTCTCTAGTTTATCCATGATGGGATTCGAGTATACGCCTAGACTAGATCCATCATGACCTTCATGGTCTTCTCGCCTTCGGCATCGATGTAGTGGTAGGCATCGAGGAACTGCTCGAAGGGGAAATGCTTGGACAGCAGCGGTTTCAACTGGATGGCACCCGAGGCGATCCACTCCACGGCCTGGCGGTAATCCTCATGCCGGTACATCATCGTCCCGCAGACCGTCAACTCATGCTCGCAGAGCACCGACATATCCACAGGCGGCGGGGCGGAGAAAACCGCCAAGATCACGATGCGTCCGCCCTTGTCGATACGGCTAACAAGCGACGAGAGGCTCGCCGGGACACCGGCTGCATCCATGGCGACATCAAACCCATCGTCGCCGAAGGCCCGTTTGACGGCCGCCTCGAACGGTTCCTTGCGGGCGTTGCTGACCACGTCGATGCCGACCGCCTGCGCCACGCTGAGCCGGTAGTCGCTGACATCGGTGATCAGCACCCGGCGTGCCCCGCGGATGCGACAGGCCTGCGCCGCCAGATTCCCGATCGGTCCAGCCCCCGCCACAACCACGTTGCGGCCCTTCAAGTCTCCGGCACGGCCGGTTGAATGGGCCGCCACGGCCACAGGCTCGACAAACGCGCCTTCATCGTGGGTCAGGTGATCGGGAAGGTGGACGATCTTGTCGGCTTCCGTGACAAACAGATCCTGGGCGACGCCCGGCGCCTGGAATCCACGGACCTTGAGTTTCTCGCAGACGTTATAACGGCCCTGGCGGCAGGGACGGCAGATCCCGCAGACTTCCTGCGGGGTAGCCGTGACCTTGCTGCCGACCGTGATACCGCTAACCCCGGTGCCAAGCGCCTCGACCACCGCCGAGAACTCATGGCCCTGTACGACGGGATACGGGGTGAATGGATGCTTGCCGTGATAAACATGCATATCCGATCCGCAAATCCCGATCCGCTGGATCCTGAGCAACACCTGCCCCGCCCCTGGGACCGGAGCCTCCGTGTTCCTGAACTCGATAATCCCCGGACTCGTCATTACCGCCTGCCGCATCATTGTCTTCATCAAATCAATCTCCTTTGTTTTTTAAATTACGAAAACCTTTAATCAAGATCCGCCAATACCTCGCGCAACGTCGCTTCCGCCTCCGTTGACACCGCATAGAGCGGCGCACGTGGAGCACCCACCTTGAAGCCACGCAGGGCGCAGCCCGCCTTGACCAATTGCGTGTAGCGTCCGCTTTCCGCATAGTTCAGCAGCGGCAGCATTTTGAAGTAGAGTGCCCGGGCCGCATCGTAATCGCGCTGCTCAACCGTCAACTGGTACAACTTCACAAAACTGCGGGGGGTGAAATTGGGTACCCCGCTGACCCACCCGCAGGCCCCGACGGCAAAACTCTCGAAGGCCAGCGTATCGCAGCCGCAGAAGACGCCGAGCTGGTCGCCGCACAGCCGTTTGAGCGAGCTGATGCGCGTCATATCCCCGGTGCTGTCCTTGATGTAGCGGACATTCTTGAGGCGGGACAACTCGGCGACCCATTCCGGCAGCATATCCACCCCTGTGCGTCCGGGATAGTTATACACCATGATCGGAATCCCGATGGCGTCACTGACCGTGCGGAAATGGGCAAACAGTTCGTCCGGAGCAGGGCGCGAATAATACGGCGCGGGTAGCAGCACCCCGGCGCAGCCGAGCGTCTCGGCCAACCGGGCATGGCTTACCACATCCGCCGTCGAGCCCGCATTGGACCCAGCCACCACGGGCACCCGGCCCGCCGCCGCCTCGAGGACAACCCGCAGCACCCGCTCGCGCTCAGCATTCGTCAGCGCATAATACTCCCCGGTACTGCCTAGCGGCACCAGCCCATGAACCCCGGCTGCAATCAGATGCTCAACCAGACGCGCCAACTCGCGCTCGTCGACGGATCCATCGACAGCCATCGGGGTGACCAGCGCGGGCAGTACCCCATGAAAATTTCCAGGTCGTGATGTACTCATTACGTCTCCCATTTTATGCCAGATTTATCCAGACGGTTTTCAATTCGCCATATTGCTGATGCGCATAGATCGACTTATCGCGCCCGAAGAATCCTGATTGCTTGAAACCGCCGAAAGGCGTCGCGGCGTTGCCTTCCGAGAAGCAGTTCACCGACACCGTGCCCGCGCGGATGGCACGCGACACCCGGTGTGCCCGGCCCAGGCTGCCCGTGTAGACAGAGGCCGCCAGCCCGTAGTCCGTATCATTGGCCATGGCCACTGCCTCGGCTTCGTCCTCGAACGTCAGCACCGCCAGCACCGGCCCGAATATCTCTTCACGGGCAATCGTCATGGCGGGCTTGACCTGGTCGAAGATCGTCGGCTCGACAAAGTAGCCCCCGGTCTCTAGCAAGGTGCGTCCGCCGCCAAGGACGAGCCTGGCCCCTTCGCGCTTGGCGATGTCGATGTAGCTGAGAACGCGCTTCATGTGGGTTTCTTCCACCAGCGGTCCGATACGGGTGGCCGGATCCTGGGGGTCCCCCACCGTCCACTCCCCGCTGAGCTCGATCATTCGCGCCAGCAGCTTATCCTTGAATCCTCGCTGCACCAGCAGCCGCGAACCGGAACTGCAATTTTCACCCATGTTCCAGAAGACGGAAGCCAGGGCCTGGCGGGCGACATGGTCGAGATCCTCGGCATCGTCAAAAACAACCTGCGGGTTCTTGCCGCCGAGCTCCAGCACGACGCGCTTGAGATTGGTCTCCGCCGAATGCTTCAGCAACAGGCGACCGACCTCGGTGGATCCGGTAAATGCCACCGCATCCACATCCATGTGACGGCACAGCGCTGTTCCGACCTTCGACCCCTGACCGGGAACCACATTCAACACGCCCGCGGGGATGCCCGCCTCGACGGCCAGTTCGGCCAGGCGAATCACACTTAGCGACGTTTGCTGGGCGGGCTTGAGCACGACACTGTTGCCCGTTGCGAGGATCGGCCCCAGCTTCCAGGCCGCCATCTGGAACGGAAAGTTCCAGGGCAGGATGGCACCGATGACACCCAGCGGCTCGCGCACAATCAAGGCCAGATGCTTATCCCCGGTGGGGGCGACCTGTTCAAACTCCTTGTCGATCGACTCCGCATGCCAGCGGATACACTCAATCGAATCGGGAATATCCATCGCTAGGCAATCGGCGATTGGTTTTCCAGCGTCCAGACTGTCCAACAGGGCGAATTCGACACGATGCGTCTCGATCAGCTCGGCAAAGCGCAACAATACCTGCTTTCGCTCGGTTGGCGACTGCTTCGCCCAGACGCCCGATTGAAACGTCCGGCGGGCGGCCTTGACGGCCAGATCGACATCCGCCGCATCGCAGGCGGCAATATCCGCCAGGCGCTGTCCCGTCGCTGGATTTACAGAAACGATGGTTTGCCCTGATTGCGCGTTGACATAGCGCCCGTCAATAAACGCCTGCGTCCGGAACGTCAGCGCGTTCACCGCCTCTTTGATGCTCTTCTTGTTCAGCTCTCCGCTCATGATACACGTCCCTTTCCCTACGTACAGTTAAAGCTAAAGTAATGTAATCATCCTACCGCATGTACAACGCTACTGTAACCCCATGAAGACGCCGAACACAAATCATTTTTGCGACATCCCTTACAAGTCAAGCTCGACAAGGGGTTGCATAAACCGTAGCATGGCCAAAAGATCGATGCTGAAAGGGAGAGATGCGATACGCCTTTGTTTCCGATATTCATGCCAACCTGCAGGCTTGGAATGCCGTCTTGACGGCGATTGCCATCCAGCGTGTCGACCGGATCCTATGCCTCGGCGACATTGTGGGCTATGGACCGAACCCGTCGGAAGTGCTGTCGTCGCTATACCGTCATGTGGATGGCTTCTGCATGGGCAACCATGATGCCGTCGTCTGCGGGAAACTCGACCCACAGCGGTTCAATGACCATGCCCGCCAGATGATCGAGTGGACCCGCAGCCGTCTCTCCGGCAAGGCGGCAACGTTCCTGGGGAACCAACCGCTGACGCTTTCCGGGCCGGGGTTCCGCTGCACACATGGCGATTTCACCAATCCGGCCGCCTTTAACTACATCGACAATAGCGATAGTGCCGCCGAGAACTGGCCAGCCGTCGATGACCCGCTGCTGTTCTGCGGCCACACCCATGTGCCCGCCCTCTTCGTGATCGGCGACAGCGGGACGACCCATCCGCTGAAGCCCCAGGATTTCGAACTGGAACCTGGCAAACGATATATCGTCAACCCGGGGTCAACCGGCAATCCCCGCAGCGGGGATGCGCAAGCCTCCTACTGCATCTATGACAGCGACGCAGGTAGCGTCTGCTGGTATACGGTTCCGTTCGACCTGGATGCCTGCCGCAGTGCCATCCGGGCCGCCGGCCTGAATGAGGCCGACACCGGGTTCCTTGCCCTTGATCCGCGGCGGCGTCTCGCGGCCGTACGCGAGGAGATCGATTTTGCGCCAGCCCGCAACGAAGCGGAACAGGCCCAGGGCGTTACCCTGGTCAGTGAGCTGACACGACTCAGCCGGACCGCGCGTCGTTGGAAACAGGTTGCCGCGGCCACCGCCGTGGTGAGCTTGATCAGCATCGCCACCGCCCTGGGGTTCAGCCTGTTGCGCCCGCCCACGGTGGATGGCCCAATGTGGCTGCCGCAGGAAGAACTGGCCTATACACTACCTGCCTCGGCAACGGGCAACTGGTTGCCACCCTTCCCGGCGACCACCGACGGGCGGTCGTTACCCGGTTGGCGTTTTCGGTTCGACCGTCCGGATGCAGCCACCTTCGCCATCCAGCCGGATGAAAATGTCGGCAACATCCTTTCCATCCATGTCACGAACGCAACTCCGGCGACCATCCGTCTCGAATCGGCACCCGTGCGGGTACAGCGCAGCGGCCCCGTACGGTTCACGCTCCGAACCCGATTGGAGAGACCGCAAGGGTTCAGTGGGTTTGTTCGGTTTGCCGTGGAGCAGCTCGGGGCGGCCGAGGCGGGGGTATATCCCGTATTGATGCGCGAAACCAAGGAGCCTCCGCCCATCAGCCCGCTGATTCGCTTCACCACTGACGCCAGCAAGATCGTCCCTGCCGCCCGCTTTGTGCGACTCGTGATCGAAAGCGAGCACAATGGCACCGTCTCCATCAGTCAACCAAGCCTGACCCCGGCGGAGTAGGGGTGACGCTATCGAGCAGGTGGCTACGCTTGTCCGCAAACACGGATTGGCAAGAGGGTATGGTACGGCACCCAGGATGTAGTGCGTCGCCGACGGGGAAGAGACGCTTGAGAAGACCCTGCGTTTTCCTTCGCGCACTTCGATTCCGAATTACATATT
>DIZZ01000133.1:38301-41449 GCA_002428045.1 Verrucomicrobia bacterium UBA6015 | reverse complement strand
GATGGACTTTGCCTCTGCATGCGGCCCCCCCAAGGCCTGGCGGTGGGCGGCGTCACGCCGGTTATCTCGCCATGGCGGCGGCAAGCCAGCCACAGCCTGATCACCGGATTGGCGGCATCCATTCTGGGTTGGCTGATCTTGAATCCCGTCGCCGCCGGCATTCTTATCGCAACCCATCTCGTGCATCTTGTCTTGGATATGGCTGATAGCCTGGGGTGCAACGTGTGCTGGCCTGTGACCCGCCAGCGCAAGGCGGGTGCCGTGTTGGGGTCGAGCCTTGCATACACGCTTCGACTGGCGGCTGGCTGGATCCCGGTACTGATCCTTTACGCAAACCTTGCCGCGCAAACGCCCTATGCCGTCAATACGCCCCAGCTTTTGCTGGTGGCGGGGTTCCTGCCCGTGACGATCCAGCATTATCTCCACCGCCGTTATGCGGCAGGCGACGGCACAATCAGGTAAAGCTTGTCATTCCGCCGCACTTTTCCACTAATCTTGATCGCTACCGTCATGCCCTTCCGGGCCACCTCAACCGGCTCGTGATCCCGCTGGATGGACTCGACCGTCGTCTCGAGTGCGCCTGTCGTGTTGCCGATCACATAGATCCGATCCCCGCCGCGAACGTCGCAGCCATGAATGCACACCTCTGCTGTACCGGGTTGACGGTAGTAATTCACCACCAAGCCGATATATTCCTTGCGGGCGGTGGCGACGCTGCCCTTGGCCGTGGTCCAGTCGGACATCGGCTTTCCCATGTAGAAGCCATTTGAAAAGCCACGGTTGTAAACCTGCTGAAGGCGGTGGAGATGCCGCTGTTTTAACGCCTCGTACCGATCCTCGAAGCCGGTGCTGCCGCGCTCCTTCACATAGGACGTCGCCACCTCCCGATAGGCCTGCGTGGCAAACCCGACGTACTCGGGACTGCGTCCCCGTCCCTCGATCTTCAGGGCGGCCACACCCTCATCGATCAACGCCTCCAGAAAAGGTAGCGTACACAAGTCCTGCGGGCTCATCGCGAATGCCGTCCCCAAGTCATACGTCATTTCCGCCTCGTCAGTCGCCTCGATCCTGAATTCGCGACGACAAGGTTGAAGACACTCTCCGCGATTGGCCGATTTCCCGTAGTGGAATTGCGAAAGGTAGCAGCGACCGCTGACCGATACGCACATCGCCCCGTGTGCAAACACCTCGAACTCGATCTGGCGGGATACCTGTGGATCGGCAGTTTCGAGCCGTTGGCGGATCAGTGCCATGTCGGCCAGGGAACATTCGCGCGCTAACACAAAACGACGGATACCGAATTGCCGGTGATAGAACAGGATCGAGCGCGAGTTGGACACCGACATTTGCGTCGATAAGTGAACCTCCATACCGAGGGCAACCGCCTTTTCGATCACCGCCAGGTCGGAGGCGATGACCGCATCCACCCCCGCCCCGGCGGTAGCGCACAGGATCGAATCCAGGACGTCGAACTCATGATCATAGACCTGCGTATTGAGCGTCAGGTACGCCCGGCATCCACGATAGTGACACCGCCGCACAATGGCAGGTAACTCCTTGACATCGAAATTCCTGGCCGCCGCACGCATGTTAAAGCCTGCGACGCCAAAATAGACGGCATCGGCACCGGCATTCAGCGCCGCATGCAATGCCGACCATTCCCCCGCTGGCGCCATGATCTCGGGGCATGTTATACCGATATCGTTCATCAGACGGCAGTCGCCAAGGCTTGGCTAAAGTCTGCCTTGATATCCTCGATATTCTCCAGACCGACGGCAACACGTATAAACTCAGGGGTAATACCGCAGGCCAACTGATCCTCGGCAGACACCTGCTGGTGCGTGGTCGAGGCGGGATGAATTACCAGCGTCTTGGCATCGCCCACATTCGCTAGGTGGCTGGCCAGCTTGACGGCGTTGATGAACTTAGCGCCGGCCGCTGCCCCGCCCTTGATCCCGAAACCGAGCACTGCACCATAGCCCCCCTTGAGATACTTGTCCGCCACGGCATGATGCGGATGCTCCGGTAGGCCGGTGTAGGTCACCCATTCCACCCCCTTCTGCTGTTTGAGCCACTGCGCCAATGCCAGGGCATTCTCGCAATGCCGGATGATCCGTAGCGGTAGCGTCTCGATCCCCTGCAGGATCATGAACGAATTGAACGGACTTACGCAGAGTCCGATGTTGCGCATTCCATCAACCCGTGCGCGAATGATATAAGCGATATTCCCCATGCCGGGAACATTCTGCAGGGCATCCCAGTAAACCATGCCATGATAGGCGGCATCCGGCTCGGTAAAGAGCGGATAGCGGCCACGCCCCCAGTTGAACCGACCGCTATCGACGATCACCCCGCCAATAGATGTCCCATNNCCGATCCACTTGGTCAGCGAATGCACAACGATATCCACCCCGTGATCAATCGGACGACAGATCAGCGGGGCAAACGTATTGTCCACAATCACCGCGACACCGGCCGCATGGGCGGCCGCCGTGATCGCCTCCATATCGGGCACATCCCCTTTCGGGTTGCCGATCGTCTCAAAGAATACGGCCCGCGTATTGGCCTGAATCGCGGCCTTGACCTTATCCGCAGTGATGTTCTCGATAAACGTCACATTCAGACCTAGTCGCGGGAACGTGTGCCGGAACAACGTATCCGTGCCACCATAAAGCGAGGCCGAGGCGACGATATGATCCCCGGCAGAAGCCAAGGTGTGGATGGCCAGGAAGATGGCGGCCATGCCGCTGGACGTTCCGAGAGCGCCCACCCCACCTTCCAGTGCGGCGATCCGCTTTTCCACGACATCGGTCGTCGGGTTCATCAGGCGGGTATAGATATTCCCGAACTCGCGCAGCCCGAAAAGATTGGCGGCATGCTCGGTACTTTTGAACACATAACTCGTGGTCTGATAAACGGGCACCGCCCGCGACCCCGTCGTTGGATCCGCCACTTGCCCGGCGTGCAAGGCCAATGTCTCGGCATGTTGATTAACAGTACTCATATTGATGTTCTCCTTACCTTCATTTATATTTATTAACGAAATTCGTCGCTATATCGAATACCCAAGCGGTACTCCAGACTTGGTCTTGCGGGCCTTGTCGGCCAGATCGGCAATCATCGTACGACCGAAAACGTCGCGCAAGCT
>DIZZ01000133.1:22184-38267 GCA_002428045.1 Verrucomicrobia bacterium UBA6015 | reverse complement strand
ACAGGCATGCTCACAGCACGGGGCAAGCTGCAGAGGCCCCTCGGTCGCAACCAGCACATCCATCACGCTGATCAGCTTCGCATCCCGCGATATCGTAAACCCGCCGCGCGCTCCGCGGTGACTGATGACAAGCCCGCCTGCCCGCAGGCGTATCAGGATCTGCTCAACATAATCCGCGGAAATCTGCTCGGAGTCGGCAATATCCTGCTTGCGTGCCGGGGTATCCTCCTCGCGTACCGCCAGAAAAATCATGATCCGAACCGCATATCGCCCCTTGGAAGATAACTTTAACATACACAACCTCCGCTTCCTGTTTTAATTTACTGCTTTTAATATATATATCTTGATAAACTATGTCAACATTAATTCTTTCCGTTAATTTTTCCCGCGTAAAATTAGATTGCAAAAATAGATTTGATGCGGATCGGAGGTTATGCGAAAGTCCAATATTACATGGACCGGAATCAGGAATGCAACAGACATGTGCGCTTGCACTTAACAATGACGGATACGAACCAAGGAGACTCGGTGAAGAATATAGCCATGACGGTTGGGCTTGTCCTCTTGCTCGCAGGGGCTAGCGGCTGTGTCCACGTTGCTCACAAGGAGCATCTGGTTGCAGTGCCGCCCTACGCGGTGGAGACCTTGGCGAAAAGTACACGGAGCTGGGATGCGGCCCTGTTACCGCCCTATCCGTCGGGCCAGCCGGAAGTTACCCTCTTACGGATCACGATTCCGCCTGGCACACGACTTCCCTTGCATCATCATCCGGTGATCAATGCGGGAGTGCTGCTGGAAGGACAACTCACGGTCATCGCCGAGCACGGCAAGCGTCTCGAACTAAAGGCGGGGGATGCCCTCGTTGAACTGGTCACCACGCCGCATTATGGGATCAATGAAGGCACCTCACCAGCCGTGATCATCGTCTTCTACGCAGGAACCGAAGGAGCTCCCTATACCAAGGTGACGCACTGAACCCTGTCCCCGACCGTATCACGGCCACCTCGTCCCCGACGGCCTCCTCGCCGACCTATGCCCTCCCCCCCAAAAAACTGGTAGAGACGATCATGAATCATCGCCCGGATCAGGGATATGCTCGATGATTATCCGGAACAAGTTGCCGAGCTGGTGGAATATGCCATGGCGTTGTGGGAAGGCGCTATACAATCCATCGACGACGTAAACGGCTGCATGGGCAAGGAGACCGAATCATCCGCCTACGCCAGCACAAGACAACCATGGGGCGTAATGGTCGCTGCGCCAAGGCGGGCAATCGCCGCCGTTGCATCCATCGGCAAAGGCGGGATAGCCGTCCCACCAGGGGCTATTGGGACCGACATCACGGGGCCGTTCATCAATCCGCGGACCTCGGACAGAATAATAGAAGGCGTAGGGAGAAAGCAGGTTACAGCCGCGAATCAGGAGCCAGAGTGCCAGCCAGCGGAACTCTAAATAGGTCAGTGAGTGTCCATAGGCACCAGCGAACTCATTGATATTGCGGCGACGACCAAGTCGGCATCACTCCAAAGCGCAGGCAGATGCTGATCGTGTTGCCGGGTGACAACAGCCACAAGCGTCTGATTGCCTGTAAGTTCTACACCCGAAGCACCGACCGCACCCCTTGGACGACGTCACCGGGAGAGGAGGTCGTCAGGTCAACCTGAACCAGACCCCGGCACGCATACACCGGATTCTCAGCGACCACCTGCCCGGAAGAGGACCCGCTGGGATACATACCCTCGTCGTAAAGAATAATCCACATCCTGCGGCGCTCGGCTTCCTCAATGGCAAATCGCATATAACCAAGCAGGACATCGCTCATCCAGCCAAGATGGCGGGGAAGTCCGGACCGGGGATGGATGACAAACGCATGAACACCATGCGCCTGGAAATCGTCAATTTGTCTCGCGATCTCGGTCTCGCTGAGTTGATCATTCCAGAACCAGAACGGCACCTGGGAAAACTCGCACACCTGTGAATTATAGCTTCCAAACATCTGGGCCTTCTCTCAACCTATGCTAAGGGACAGGTCTTTCATCACCCGCAACGACCGGCACCTCGCACCTTACCAGCGCTTGCTGGACATGCGCATGGAGGAAAGCAGTCGCCTGCTACAGGAGACGGACCACCGTATCACCCAGATCGGCGAACAAGTGGGGTATCCCGCCCCACTGCAGTTCAGCGCCTTCTTCCGTTCCCGCCAAGGCAGCAGCCCCACCACCTACCGTGCGATGAAGAACCTGAATTGCCGATAACTGTAACTACGAGAAACAGGAAATCAGGGCAACGACGCGGGCTTCGGTGCCGCCCCGTCTGCGGGCTTGGTCGGTGAAGGTGAGGGATTGAATTGGATGCCGTACTTGTTCACAATTTTCCTCGCATCCATATCCGTCTTGGCCAGCGTCATAAGATCCATGACCATGGCCTGGAACTTGGCCTCCGTCTGCACCGCCTGAGCCTCCAGCAGTCCCTGTTGCTCGGCAACCCGGACCGATCCAATGTACTGCCGCACGGACAGTGACATCTGCCATCCCAGAAAAATCGAAAGGCTCAGCGCCATTAAACACACCGGCCAGAACACCGTTAAGCGATCTGCATTGACTTGGACCTTATTCATTGCGCCACCCCTTCCGCTCCAGCACCGTCCGTTGTCTTTTCTTCCCGTTTCGCCGTCGATCCGACCGCAGCGGCCACGCTCGGCTGAACCTGAAATCCATGTTTCTCGAGAAGTTGACGCATCTCGCGGTTCTGAGCCGCCGCATCCGCCATGTCCTTCAAAACACCTCCGCTGATCTGCTGTGCCTGCTGCCCCAGGATCCCTTGGTTGAGTTTTTGCTGCTGATTCTGGAGTTTTCCTTGCATCCTCATGTTGGCCTGCCCCATCGCAATCAGCCCTGCGGTTAGCACAACGCAAACCACCGACATCAACAAGATAAAAAAGTACTGCCCCTGCCTCATTCCTGATCTCCTCCTTTCAGCCCACATGCACCTATGCATGCTATCCCGTTAAATAATCCAGAGACATACTAGCACGCCACGCCATTAGAACTCCAGCGCATTCTTGCGTCCACCACCATCGTTCAGTAATGCTCAACCCTTTTGATGGTTATTTTCAAGGCGTGCATCCGTACAGGATATCTCCAGTTCAATCGGTATGGTTCCGCCCGGCGAGCGGTTTCCTGTCACCGTCAATCCCCTGACGCTTTTAGCAGTCACCCCAGCGCCTTCAAAATAATTATCGATAATCCGGATGTTCTCATGCACCGGAGCATCGGGATCGGGCTCGCTGACGGTGGATGTAATCTGAATTCCGCACGCAATGAAACGATTGCCACGGATCAGCATGTCACGGATGGGGGACGACTCGAACCATTTAACGGCGTCGCCCTCCACCAGGATTCCAGACATGCGGCAACGGTCAAATGTGTTGTTTTCCGCGATGATCTTACCGCGGGTGGCCAACAGGAATCCACGCACGGGGTCTACGCTGATATGATTATGGCGTGCGGTGATGTTCGGATTCCAAGTGATGTTGTCGATGACATCGTTCGCTGCAAACGCCGGTATGGGTCCGTTAAGGGTAATCAGCCAGTCCGTATCGGTGACCCGCTCCACCATGCAGACCTCTGCACGGGGATTGCCGGGATATTCACACAGATAGCCTGCATTCATGACGGCAATTTCGTCTCCTGCGGCATAAGGGGCAAAGCCATACGTCTGCGGATGAGCATAACGGGCCAGTAACTGCTGCTCACCCCGAGCCTCGACCACCCGGAGATAAGTGCCGTGACAATTGAGCGCGTCATCCTGCATGCCGGAGAGTCGGCAGGAATCCACAAGGAGCTCGCCCTTGCAGTTGGAAAACTGGAAAACATCAGCCCAGGCCGGGCAGGTTCTGATCGTGTTGACGGGAGGAATCACATTTACCCGTTGAATCGTCATGGTGTCGGTGAACTGACTGACAAAACCCATGCAGGGCATTGCATTCACCTCGCCATCGCGGAACGTGATCCGCGCACAGCGTGATGTGTGAACCCCACACATCACACGTCGACCATTACGGAAATGGTACTGGTAGCCAGCCTTCATGCCGCTGGTGCCATCGGGGAACTCGATTTTAACCTGGCGATTGCCGAGGTCCGTGGCATTGGCTTCGATCTGGCCTTCCGACGTCCAGCCTCGCAGTACGCCGCTTCTCCGGCAAGCGCCGGTCTCCAGATCAAGCTCCTGCATCAGCAATGTTCCGCCCAGCCAGTCGCCCAGCCAGGCAAACCTGCCATTTTCGACCTTATAATCGGAGCCTTCCGCAACCTGGAATATCAGCGTCGCATCCTGCGCCTCCAGAACACGGATTTCCGATACCGACGGGCGTTTCATATCGAGGACCAGGCCGCTGTATTCGATGTCCTCAGCGTCCTCATTGAGGATCTGCATCATTTTCCCATCGTAAAGGAGCGTTGTTCGGCCAGCCCCATCAACACCCGCGCCCTGTAACCGGAAATGGCTGACATGACTCACCATGATCCCGATGGGAATCGGCTCGGTGCAATCCATCGAATTCGATATGAAAAGCTGCCTTCTCAGGACCTTCCTGATGCCGAGCGTATGGACTCCGGGCAGGAATTTGATCACGACGGGATGCTCCGCCGTCCCTCCGCCTGAAGGGATTAGCGTCTCCTCCTGGACTCCGGGAGAAATGAGCACCGTATCGCCCGGCATGAGCGTTACGGCGTTCAACCTGCCAAAGGTTTTCCAGGGTTGCCCAGGAGGATTCGCATCATCCCCCGCGACAGGATCAACACGATAAGTGAACATTCTCCTATTCATATAACCTCGCCGCGTAAATCGTCTTCACATCGCCATCACCGGCGCGCTGCCCGTATCCCTCACAGGGTATGCGCCCCGCACTTGACCGCATTTCTACATTACCTTTACCATCGCGTTGAAATCGATAAAAAACGAATGCGGTCATGGCGCCTCGTCGATTCTATCGCATTGAAGTCACAACCCCGTGACAAGAATGAACCCCGACGACTATTTCTAATCCAACGGAGACTAGAAGTGCTGATGCTGCCTGCGGTAATCGAGCGGGGATCGGCCTAACCGCTTCTTGAACAACTTGGAGAAGTAGAACGGATCATCAATTCCGACGGCAACCCCGATCTCGCCAACAGGCCGCGTGGTCGTGGAGAGCAGTTCACAGGCCCGGTTCATCCGGCATTGATGGATCCACTGGATAGGCGACATCCCGCAATGGGCACGAAAAAGAGCGGTAATCCCCGATTTGCTCCGCCCCGACTGTCCGGCCAGCTCGTCAAGGGTTATAGGGCATGTCAGATGGGTCTCCACGTAAGCAAGCACCTTGTGGAAAGCAAGCGTTGGTTGAAACCGCGCCGACGTGGATCCAAAGCTCTGGACAAGCTCCATTAGCAGGAGTTGGGCGTAGAGGCGGTTCTGGAGATCCTGACGTGTAAGCGAAGTGCGGAACCATTGGACAATTGTTTCCGAGAGCAGATAAAGCGCCGAATCTGATTCCACATGCCGATGCATCACGCCATCCAAGGAATGGAGCCGGCAATCACGGCGACCGGGCGCATCAAAAAGCCTATTCGCGGTGTTGTGGGCCACTTCGCAGATGAGCTCAAGGGTCGGATCATAATCCGGAATAATGTGGATTCCGGCTAGAAAGAATTGGGAGCCGGGATCTTGGCGGTATTCAACGCAATGATTCCACGGCAAAAAAAAGTAGTCATTGTATTCTAGCCGGAATGGGGTGCCGTTGATAATGACCTGGCCACTGCCCCCCTTGCACCACAAGCACATCCGGCTCTGCACACAAGGATTTACGACACGTCGGTTATCAGCCGTAAAGCGGGCATAATTGGCATGACAAATGGCGGCATTGGGGAAATTGGTTTCGACCATTATTTTTCCTCTATTACATCAATCGTACAATTATTAGCCATAATATAATCTAAATATTGTTGTTTTGTACAAATATTTATTATTTCGTCCATGGACGCTCGTCCGGTACTGAGTATAATTGACAACAGTTATTTAACAAAAAGGGGCGTGCATGAAAAAGAAAATGTCATCCAAGGAGAGAGTCCTCACCACACTGGCGCGCCAGGCGCCGGATCGGGTGCCAATTAATTATGAAGCCAACCCCGGGATTGACCTGCGCTTGAAGGCGCACTTTGGTTTGCAGCCAAAGGATGGAATTGCCTTGCGGGACCGACTGGGTGTTGATTTCCGTGGCGTGGGTGCCCGGTACATGGGGCTGCGGCTCCACCCGGAAATCCCCGGGCGCAATGTGGAAGCGCGCTGGGGGTGGCGAACCCGCTATGTCGAACACGGCACAGGTGGCTACTGGGATTATTGTGATTTCCCGTTGGTGGAAGCGGATGCGGAAACCGTGGCGAAGTGGCCTATGCCCTCCCCCGACGACTACGATTATTCTCACATCGCCAAGGCCTGCGAGGAAAAGAAGGAATATGCGGTTCACATCGGTAATGCAGGTATGGCCTGCATCATGAATACGGCTGGATTTCTCCGGTCCATGGAGCAGATGTTCGTCGACCTTGCACTGGATGAGCCAGCTGGCCTGTTGATGATTGACCGGATGCTGGCCATCCATCTGGAAGTGGCGCGCCGGGAGCTTGAGGCGGCCAAGGGCGGCGTAGACTTCATGTGGATCGGCGAGGATCTGGGCACCCAGCACACGCCCTTGATCAGCATGGAGACCTTCCAGAAGCACATCAAGCCGCGGCACAAACCCTTCTTTGATCTGGCCAAGGCGTATAACATCCCCGTCATGATGCACACATGCGGCTCCAGCAGCTGGGCCTATAATGAATACATCTCGATGGGGCTGACGGCGGCCGACACGCTTCAGCCGGAAGCGGCCAACATGTCGCCAGCTTACCTGAAGAAAACCTTCGGGAATCGGCTCGCGTTTCATGGCTGCATCAGTACCGCCGGCCCGGTTTCGTTCGGTTCGGTCGATGAGGTGGTGGTCGATTGCCGTAAGACCCTTGAGATCATGATGCCTGGTGGCGGCTATTGCTTCTCGCCGACACACTCCCTGCAGGACAATTCACCGACCGAAAATGTCGTTGCCATGTACGACACCGCCCACTCGTCCGGTGTTTATTGAAGAGGGCGAACAGACGTCAGTTTGAAGGGCACTCCCCCTTACGCTTTCAAACTTTGGTGGCGTATTCCTTGAAAAGCCGGACGTAGGTCCTGTAGTTCTCTAGGGAGACGCTGGGCGGGGTCTGGTGATCGACCGATGCAATATAACCGCCGGTCCGCATCACCGGCAGAAGCCGCTCAAACTCGGCGCGCATGGCCGCCTCGTCCCGTGCCAGCACCATCTTGTCATATCCGCCCAGCATCAGGAACTTCGGATGGGTGTGGCGAATGCGCGCCACATCAACACCGGACTGCCGCTCGAGGGGATACACCCCATCCACACCAACCTCCTCCAGCCAAGGGACCATCCCCTCCAACTGGCCATCCGTGTCCACCAGCACCTTGATCCCATGACGACGGATGACCGGCACCACCTGGCGGTAGTAGGGCGCGAGAAATTCATCGAACGTGTCCTTCGATAACATAGGGCCGTTGTTGTAGGACATATCCTCAGCAATCCCGACCATGTCCGGTGTGAAGTCCCGGAGCAGGGCATCGAGCGTCCGTAGATGGAACGTGGTCAAATCCCGGTTGATACGATGCATGAGCTCAGGCGTATCGTAGAAGGCGTAAAGATGTCGTTCGATCCCCAGTAGTTTGCGTGGCCACCAAAAGAACCCATCAAGCCAGAGACGGACAGCGACCTCACCACGGTCATGCCTAGCTTTCAATGCGCCGGCCCGCTGGACGAGCCCGGAGATCGCGGCGTCCGAGTACAAGTACGGGAGGATAGCCTCGTAGGATGCCTCGTCCGTGATGATGCCAGCGCCGTGGTGCGTCGGCCTTGGACACTCCCGCGTGGTCATTGCCGCACTGATGTTGATGAGCACATCCAGACCGAAATGCCGAATCGACGATTCCCAGTCTAGGTCGGCAGGGAACCCCTCGCGCTTCCATCGGTCGGTGGTCTCGCCCCACCATGCTGCCCACTCAATCAGGGGATGCCGATCCACCGGCTGGAAGTTCATCACGGCCAGGAACCGTTCGCGTTCAGTCATCTGTTGCGTACTTGGCATAATAAATTCTCCGCTTGTACAAAAAATCAATATCGTATATATATCTGGCTTATACTAGGACTATATTATCTTTGTTGATGGAGAATTTTATACTTTTAAAGGAATCGCCGCGATGTCTCGCCAAACAATACGGATCAAAGACAGGAGCCTGACGACCTTGGCGCAAATTGGGATGGCGACGCAATGGTTCCCCCATTATACCAATGACACACTGATTACCCACCAGCTTGATGTAGTGCTGTTGAGTTTCATTATGCGAGGGGCAGGCGAGCATTTGATTGATGATCGCCGGTATCCCGTTCATGGGCCGAGTGTCGGGATCACGCATCTGGATCAGGGGCATTGCATCCTAACTGGCGGCGAGCCCTTGGATATAATGAACATCTACATCGATCTTGAGCGATTGCGCATGCCTGCACTCCCTGAGCCATTGCAGGAGATGGTCCCTCGGCTCCTGCCCCTGAACGCCCAGTTTGTGAACCGCCTGAACCGGGTTCAGCAGTTGGATTTGAAACCAGACTCGAATTTGCCGATCGTGGCGGAATGGCTGCACCACGAATTGATCCAGAGAAACCCGGGATGGGAGTGTATGGTGATGGGTTACTGGCAGATTTTTCTCACGGAACTGTGCCGAACCGCGAGCGACACAGGTCTAACGCTGCACGCCAACCCGCATCCCTCGGCAGGTCGGCTGGAAAAGGTCCGTGCCTTCATTGATCAGGATTTCAGGAAGCCGCTATCACTGGCGCAAATGGCCGAGGTGGCGGGATTGAGTCCAACCTATCTCTGCCGGACGTTCCGCACCTATGCGGGAAAACCCCTTTTCACCTATTTATTGGAACGTCGCATCCAGGCCGCCATGTTGCAGTTGCGGCAAACGAATGATAAAGTGATCGAGATCGCCCATGCCGTCGGCTTCAATGATCTGAGCTATTTCAATCGGTGTTTTGCGCGGTTGTGCGGAAACTCCCCCCGGGCCTACCGCCAGAAACGATAAGGCGTGCGAAAATCCCAGCGATTCAAAATCCCTGCTTGCGGCCGAGGCTGTGTTCGGTTAGTTTTCTACTATTATGGAATTAAGCATGTCCATCGATAGGCAGACACTGGTAGCGAGGCACGACATCCAATCCACGGATTCGCTCAGCATATTGGCACTGGGCAATGGCGAATTCTGTTTCGGGGTCGACGGAACTGGGATGCAGACCGTTGGCGGCAATTGCATGTCGCATTGGGGCTGGCATCATTTCCCGCTCCCGGATGGGTGGGCATTCGACCGGGTTCCGCCCACGGGGACGTTCCAACAAGGGCGAAACACCGGTCCTGACAAATTCCCGCCAGACATGGATGCAATCCGAAAATGGATGTTCGACAATCCGCACATCTTCAATCTGGGACGCTTTCGACTGATTCGTTCCGACGGCGCTCCGGTCGAAGCGGCGTCCATAAGCAATTTGCAGCGCACACTTACCCTGTGGAAGGGACAGCATCACACGCAATACCAGATTGACGGCACCATGGTTACGGTGGACACCTGCGTACACCCCGAACGCGATTTGGTGGCGATCCGGATCGAATCACCACGGGTGGCGGACGGCACACTGAAGGTGGCTCTCGATTTCCCGTATCCCTCGCTGAAAAATAATGCATGGGTGGGAGATTTCAGTCGCCGGGATGGACACTCCACCACGGTTCAGGCCGTGGGCGATCATCGACTGGATGGTATCCGAGTTATTGATGCCGTGACCTACCATGTCGCCATCGAAATAGAACCGGGTTGCGTAATCCAGCCCGGCGATGTCGTCACGCTTTCTGCCAAGGATGGGAATATCCTGGCGTTTGTATGCGCTTTTTCAGAACGTCCCCTACCCCCGGCTAGACTTCCATCCGTAGCGGAGACGGCAACTGCCTGTGCAGCGAAATGGGCGATGTTCTGGCAGAGCGGGGGTGCCATCGATCTTTCCGCTAGTGCAGATCCGCGATGGAAGGAGTTGGAGCGCCGCATCGTTCTTTCGCAGTACCAGATGGCCGTCCACACGGCTGGCCGCTGGTGCTCCTCGGAAATGGGCTTGCTTGGAATCGATCCCTGGCGCGGGCAGTTCCACATGGAGATGGTCTGGTGGCATCTTGCCCACTACGCCCTCTGGGACCGCTGGCAGTTGGGCACCGAAGCCATTGATTGCTACCAGCGATTCGCCCCGGCCGCGAGAACGCTCGCCACCCAGCTTGGCTACAAGGGCTTGAAATGGCAGAAATCGGTAGGCCCGGAGGCACGCACGGCACCCTGGTATGGAAACCAGGTCCTACTCTGGAAACAGCCGCATCCTATCTTTTTCGCCGCATTGGATTACCGATTGCATCCGACATTGGCGACGCTTGAGAAGTGGGCTGGCATCGTACACGGTACCGCTGAGCATATGGCAGACTATCCTGTGAAGGATGCAACAGGGATTTATCACCTTGATCCTGCCATGCCGCCCAGCGAGATGGGAATCACGCACGACACGGTCTTCGATCTTGCATACTGGCGCTGGGGACTGGACACGGCACAGGAATGGCGGCAACGCCTGGGATTGGCTCGCGAACCGTTCTGGGACGACGTTCGCGACCATCTTGCGCCATTGCCCGTGGTGGATGGGTTGTTTGTCCACTCCGCCGGATGGCCGGATACCTACACGAACCGGGCATGGGAGCATCCGGATCCCGTTGGCGTGCTTGGCATGCTGCCACCCACAGCAGGCGTTGACGCGAAGATTGCCAGGGACACCGTCGCGAAAATATGGGCCACATGGGATTGGCGCCGTTGCTGGGGGTGGGACTTCCCTTGGATCGCCATGGCTGCCGCGCGAACCGGGCAACCGGATATAGCGGTAGATGCCCTGCTCAAGGACAGCCCCCGCAACCAATACGATATACAAGGCATCAACACCGGGGGGCCCTGCCCATATCTGCCAGGCAATGGCGGACTGCTTTACGCGGCGGCCATGATGGTGGCGGGGTGGGACGGCGGCCCGGAACGCCATGCGCCCGGATTCCCAGATAATGGACGGTGGACGGTCCGGTGGGAAGGACTCAAGCCCGCCTTGTGATCGCGGTCTTGCTCCCGGATTCAAGCGCTCCCGATCTAGACGTTCCTGATTTTATATCCAGTAACTCATTGATATGCCCGAGGACCTGACGGACAGGAACTGCCGGCTTCGACAGGGTACAACGCCGCAGGGTATCGCCCTTGCAAAACGAGGTCACCACCGCATTGATCTCCTGCATCGGCTCCACAAGGTGCCTATCCAGAGTGCGCAAAAAAATCACCCCGATCAGGAATGCTCCCGTTGCCATGAAGACCACGCCCCAAGCCCCTGCGTAGCCAAGCTGCTTGGCCTTGACATCGGCGCAACGCATGGCTTCACGATTAATATCACCCAGATCGTTGATCGACTGAATCGTCTGCAAAAGCGATTCCCCGTTGCCGGAAAATGCATTCTCGTAATATGCCTCGATCTGCGCGAGGACGGCGGGCTCCGCCTGCTCGGTAATATTTGAACTTGCCATCGCCAACGCCTCGCGGAACTCAAAGACCGAGGAATCCCCCATCGCCTTGCCTTTCAACAGGGCGGACAGCATATCCTCGCAGGATTCAAGCGAAACTTCATTCCGTGAAATGATCACCTCTATCGCCGGTGCCATCCGCGTGAAAATCCAGATAGAGCCGAACGCCATGGCAAGGTTAATTGCGATCAGGAACCAGGCTCCAAATTCTACGGGACGGGATATTTTCATGACTGGAACCCCTTCGTTAACTTCGGGATCGCCGCTTCATTGGAAACAATGATGAGTTGATCGTCGGCCAACAGAGGGTCGGTTGGCGACGGCTGGAGCACTCGTCCCTGTATGCCTCTGCGGATGCCCGCCACCATGACCCCGTACTGTTTCGGCAGCGCCAGGTCCATCAACGTCCTGCCAATCATTCCCGGCTGGACCCGGATTTCGGTGAGATGAAGATCCTCACCGATACTTGTTTCAACCACGATGTCCCTGTAAAGTAGGCGATTCGCAAAGCGCTTGCCGAATTCCTGCTCAGGATTGACAACCTGATGTGCCCCAACCAACTGCAATATCCGATCGTGAAGCTTGTCATTCGCCCTCGAAATTACCACGGGGGCACCCATCTGCCGCAGGAGCGCCGTGCAGATGATCGATGCTTCCCTGGAGTCTTCTCCGATTGCACAAACCGACGCATCCCGCTTCCGGGGCTCCAGCCTGGCGAGTTCGGATTCATCCGTCGCATCAATCATCACGGCTTCGGCAACAAACGCAGACGCCTCTTCAACCAGTGATTTATTAATGTCGACGGCAAGGACTTCAGCGCCCTTTTCCGAAAGTGTCCTGGAAAGCGACATCCCGAACTGCCCCAGTCCGATAATGAGTATTTGTTGTGCCATAACTATCCCTCAATCTTTACATGTTCTACTGGATACCTTGATCCCGAATCGTCCGGCCTTTCGTCCAACAGCATAAACAGGGACACAGGCCCTATTCGTCCCGCAAACATGGCAATCATGACGATCACCTTTCCCATCGCATCAAGCCGCAGTGTTGCCCCCGTGGAAAGCCCAACCGTGCCGAGCGCCGACGTCGCCTCGAAAACCAGATCACGAAAGGAAATGGTCTGGGTGACTGCCAGCATGATCACCACGAGCAGCCAGATCGTCGCTCCGGCGNNGGTGACGGCACGGTAGACTGACTCTGAGTGAACACACCGCCGGTGAATGACAATCTCGCGTTGGTTGCTGATGTTGGACCAGAACGTCATCGCGAGAATGCCGACTGACGTGGTCTTGACGCCGCCTGCCGTCCCTCCCGGGCTCCCCCCGATAAACATGAACAAAAGCATGACAAGAAAGGCCTCACTTGACATGCCGCCCATGTCAAGCGAATTGAAACCCGCCGTCCGTAGGGTTACCGAATGAAACCAGGCATTCTGGCATTTATCACCGATCGAAAGGCCGTGCAACATGCCGTTCCATTCAAAAGCCAGCATGAAAAAGGTCCCGCCCAGCAACAGGACGATGGTCGTGACCCATGCAATTCGGGCTGCTATCGGTGTCGGTTTTCCGGCAAACCACCTCGGGATCATCAGGCTCATCGCCGGGGCCATTCCGCCAAAGATAATCAGCAACGCCACGATATGCAGGACCAGTGGGGTTGATTGATAAGGGATCAGGCTATCGGTTTGCAACGCAAATCCGGCATTACAAAAGGCCGATACGGACGTGAATACCCCTCTCCACAGGGCTTGTACGGGAGCATCACCGGACCATAAGAAGGCCAACACGAGAAGTATTGCTCCGATCGCTTCGGCGACCGCCGTGAACTTTAGAATGTTCCACAAGGCACTGATCAAATCCTGATGCCCTGTCGCCGTCATGGACGTCAGAAGCTTCTCCTGACGCAGACTCAGCCGCCGTCCCAAGGCATGCAGGGCAACCGTGGTAATCGTCATGATACCGAGTCCGCCAAGCTGTATCAGGATGAGGATGAAAAGCTGTCCTGCAAACGTAAAATCGTTGGGCGTGTCGAGTACGATCAACCCCGTCACACAAACCGCGCTGACCGAGGTGAACGCCGCGTCGATGAAAGGTACCGACGCTTTTGTGGTGGCGGATGGAAGACTAAGCAGCAGGGATCCCGCCAGGCAGAGCAGCGAAAAGGAGGTGATCAGGAGTCTTCCCGGGTGGTCCACCAATAGTCCCCACCACGGCTCATCATGATCCACATGGCGGTGCTGAGCCATTGACATGATCACAGGACAGGCCACCCCAGACAAAACGACCAGTGCTACGGCATGTTGCGAGGGAAACGCTGACAGGACAAGACCAAGCCCCGCCATACCTGCAACAGAAAAGGCGATACGTCCCCAAGATCTGATCGTTGCAGCCCAATGCAGGAACAACCCTTGGGCGATCCATGATGCCATCACACAATAAAGAGCACCGCCCGGTGATGAAGCGAGCATAAACCACAAGGCCGCCACAGCCAGCGCAGCAAACGATCCCCAGCGAGCGCGTTGCATGCTGGCCTCGGCACCCGTTGACATCACCCCGGTACCCATTCTGGAACCCGACCGATGCAGAAGAGCCCCGATGCCGATAAGGCAGACCAGACCGATCAAGGCTGCAAAAGGACTGGCCTCCATTTGCGGAAAAAACGAGATAACCCCCGCGACGAGAGCTCCGGCACAAATCCATTTGCCAAGCAACGACCATCGTCCAAGCGTCATACCGCACAATCCGCAGAGACAGGCAGAAGCCACCGCACACCAGAATTGCCAATCTACCGCGAACCAGGAATCATTACCCGAATGGGTCAGCAGGAAAGGTACAGGAGAGAGCACCATGAAGGCCCCCGCCATTCCTGTCCGTATGCGATCAGAGCCAGAGTTCATAACGATTCCAATTCCGTTTACGTGAACTTGGCCCCGGTGACAAAGATCACCGCGTCATATTCCATGGGTTGTCAACATACCTGGCTTAATTCCCCAGAGGCGGCAGCTTCATTTCTTCCACCCAGACGCTCAACGGCCCAACCGCCGGGATAAAATGCCCAGGTGTCCAGTTATTCATCGGGAAGTTGACGACAGCAATCGTAACCGTTCCACCGTTGAACTCGTCACGGAAATCGGTCCATACATGACTGCCGCGTACCCCTTGTTTGCGCCAGCCCGTCACACCGCTCTTCTGCTCAACCAGTAGCCTACCGTTGACATAGATCGCATACCCCTCGCCCGAATTATCATGAACACTGCCGTCGAGCCTGATCCGATAACGGTAGCCATCCTTCAGCGGCGGAACGTCAATCGTTTTCCGCATCAACAGGACGTCGTTATCGATGATGGTTTTAGCAAGCGTGCGTTTCAGGGGATAGGGAGGATATTTGGCAATCCATGCGATATTGGTCGGAACCATTTCGTCCATCTGCACGCCGAACGGAGCCGCCCCACGCTGCCAGCCAGCCGTCTTCGTGTCAAAGGCTGGCATGAACCAGTTCTCCATGGCCGACGGCAAGGTGATCTGAAGCGAGGGTGAGGCGTCCTGTGCGCCCTTCGTTTTGACAATAGGCTGTTCCTCTACCGCTGAATCGCCACCCTCGTCGTTCACCACGGACGCCCCCGCCGAACTCGCTTTGTATGGGCTATTCGGCAGATCGAATCCGGCGTACTCCCACGTGCCCTCCTTGATATTTCCACCAAACGGTTTCCAGTCGTACGCATCAATCCCGGCCACCTGCAAATAAGCAACGGCATCATCGATCACATCATCCAGGAACTCGGGCGATATGGCTGGCTTTGCCATGCCATTAATACAGGTCAGCAATGCAGGCGTTGTTTTCGGATTATTTACGAATTTTTCAAACATACCGTCCAACAGCATCGGCTTGATGGCGTCCAACCGGNNGCGTCCAACGATGCCGCCACCTGCTCCGGTGTTGGAATCGGCTTCGCCGCCTCTGCGGCAACGTCAGCAGCAGTCCTGGCGTCACGGTCTGACTTCGGAATCGATGCCGCCTCACCGCCATGCATCCGTACCATGGCCCGTCCCATCGCCTCGCCAACCAGTAAATAGGTTTCAGGATTACGGTGGTAATGGTAGTTCTGCGAACGCGGCGATTCGGCCACCTCGCGCCAGAAATCGCGGGTATCCACCGANNGGATGCTGCTTGGGATCGCCAACGGCCATCTGGGCCTCCCATACGCCTTTCCACGGCCCCTGATACAGACGGTATCCTTCAAAACCAACAGCAGCCACAACCACCGGCATCTTCGGCGCATTGAACGCCTGGCGCAGATCCTTAATCAAGTTGACCAGATTCTGCTCATACG